>JAHFTC010000075.1 GCA_023269585.1 Opitutaceae bacterium | reverse complement strand
CAAATTTAGGTTCGCCGAGATTGTGCGCGATGGCTTCGGCGATGGCGGCGGCGCCGGAGGCTGTGTCATCGACGAAGAGGACCTGGAAGGTTTCGGTGCCCGGGTGCTTGGTGTACTCGCCGGTGCAGTCGTAGAGGGTCTCCTTGCAGATTTCCTGGGCCTGGTCGGCCACGCGCTCAAAGCGGCGCACGATCATGGAGAGCGGGTCGATGGCCTCGAGCGGCAGCTTGCCCTGGGTGTGCAGACCGATGAAGCCCTTGATGAGGTTGCTCTTGAGCAGGTCGATCTTCTCCTCGACGGCGAGGGTGCGGCGGGCGAGTTCGGCGTCCTGCGAGATGAAGGCACGCAGGGATTGCGCGAGCATGGTGATCGCGCCGTTGGCGATCTCGGCCATCTCGTCGCGCGGGATGGCGACGGCGAGCTGGTTGAGCTTCACGATCTGGCGGGCGATGCTCTCGGCGTAGTCGCCCACACGCTCCAGCTCCAAGCTGATCCGGATCGTGCTGTAGACGAAGCGCAGGGTGCCCGCGACGGGCTGTTGGCGGAGGAGAAACTCGAGGCAGAGGCGGTCGATCTCCTTCTCCTTCTGGTCCACATACTGGTCGCGCAGGATGATCGCGTAGGCCAGCTGGGGGTCGTTGTCCAAGAGCGCCTGCAAGCAGTCCTTGAGGGATTGTCCGGCGAGGCTGCCCATTTCGGTGACCTGCGCCCGGATGCGATCGATGTCGCGCTGCAACGAGGCTTCAAGATGCGTGGACATGCGCGCACTGTCGCGAGGCGGCGTTGCACGTGACAAATCTAAAGTCACCGGGATGTAACATTACCGGCGTGCGGCAAGGGGGAGCGGGGCCGTGGCGCGGCGGTGGGCCGCGGGTCGCGGTCCGGGCGGGCGAGAGTCCCGCGGTTTTTGCCGGAAGAAGGGGTTGACAGTATCGGGGCGGGTGTGGATTTTCGCCGGCCTTCTTTCTGGCGGCCATAGCTCAGTTGGTTAGAGCACAAGATTGTGATTCTTGGGGTCGCGGGTTCGAATCCCGTTGGCCGCCCCATTTTCAGCGAGGTGGAGGAGGGCTGTTCCCTTCCTCGGGTGGTGGTAGGCACGGCGGACCTGCTGCGGCCAAACCGACGGGCTGCTGCGGCGTTTGGGCCGCGGTTGACACGATTCCTCCCGCGGAGCCTAGTCGGCGCATGCCCGTGTCACCGCCGCTCTTCAGCAGCTTGTTCGCCTGGCTGACTGTGTCGGTGGTTTTCCTGACGGGCTTGGCGACTCGGGCACCGATCGGTCCGGCGGCGAGCGCGGCGCCCCCGGGGTTCGTCAACGAATGCGCGAAGGCCGCGGACACGTTTTCGTCCACCGAGGTGCAATCCCCCGTGCGGCCGAAGTGGGTGCGGCTCAGGGCGGCCTTGGCGGGTGTGCCACCGGTGTTCCGTCCCGCGGCCCCGCGTTTTGTCTTCCTGTGGTCGGCCGGTCGGTGCGTCGCGCCTGCCGTTTTCGTGCCGCGGCCGAGCCTGGTGGGTGTGGTCGAGTTGCGTCTCTGAAGTCTGGCTACGAGGCGGCCGCGCAGGCGCGGCCGCCTGAACAACGTGTGCTCCACCGTCGGCCGGAGTGTTGGCGTTTCTGCGCCGGACTCCGGCGCCGCCGCCCACCCGCCCCGCGACCCGCGGGCCCCACTGCAGGCCCAACCCACCCACATCCCATGCAATTCATCCTTTCCCTTTTCTCCGATTTCGCCCGCCAGCGCATCCTCAAACGCTACCGGGCCACGCTCCCCGCCATCCGGCGCCGCCATGCCGCGCTGCGCGATTCCGATCCCGCGGCCTGCACCGCCAAGCTTCTTCGCCAACCGCAGCTCGATGTCGCCGAGGCTTGTGCCGCTGTGCTCGTGGCCTGCGACCAGCTCAAGGGCCAGCCCTTCTCCGTCCTCGGGGAGGACGTCGTCTGGAACATCCTGCCGTTCGATTCGCAGATCCTCGGCGGCCTCGTGCTGTTCAACAACCAGATCGCCGAGATGGGCACGGGCGAGGGCAAGACCCTCTCGGCCGTCTTCGCCGCCTACCTGAGCTTCTTGCGGGGGCGAAAGACCCATATCATCACCGCCAACGAGTACCTCGCCCGCCGCGACTCCGTCTGGATGAAGCCGGTCTTCGACAAGCTCGGCTGCACCGTCGGCCTGCTCGGGCCCGACCAGACGCAGGCGCAGCGCCAGGCCGCCTACCGCTGCGATGTGCTCTACGCCACGGCCTCCGCCCTTGCGTTCGACTACCTCCGCGACCACGGCCTGGTCACGGCCGCCGATCAGCGCCTGCAGCAGGGGCTGGACTTCGCCATCGTCGACGAAGCCGACTCGGTGCTGATCGACGAAGCGCGCACTCCGCTCGTCATTTCCGGCCGCAAGAACTCCGACCTCTCGCTCTACACCAAACTCCACAAGCCCGTGCTCGAGGTGCACAAGCGGCAGGCGAAATTCGTCGCGGAGCTCGAGCGCACCGCCGCCGCGCTGATCGCCGCGGGGGACGTTGCCCACTCGGACCTCGGCCGCATCTGTTTCCTCCTCCGGCAGGCCGACCCCAACAACGAGCGTCTGCAGGAGTGGTTGCAGGAGTCGCCCATCCGCAAGCGCCTCGAGCAGTTCCAGCAGAAGGCGGAAGCCAGCCCGTTGACGCGCGCCGAGCTGCACAACCAAGGGTTGTATGCGATCAACCAGCGCGACCACTCGATCCACCTTTCGGACTCCTGCCAGGAACAGTTTGCCAAGCTGCTGGGCCATTCGCTCGTGATCCCCGACCTCTCCGCGCAGATCGAGCGGCTGGAACGCACCGCACCTTCCGAGGAGGAAAAACAGCGGCTCCGCGAGACCCTCTCGCTCGAGATGGATTCCGTCGCCGCCCAGCTCAACACCATCCACCAGCTCATCAAGGCGTACGCCCTCTACCGGCGTGACATCGAGTACATCGTCCGCGACTCAGCCATCGTGTTGATCGATCCCAACACCGGGCGCCCCCTGCCGGACCGGCATTTCTCCGACGGCCTGCACCAGGCGATCGAGCTCAAGGAGCGACTCCGCATGTCGCCCGAGTCGCAGACCCTCGCCGAGACCTCGATCCAGAACTACATCCGCCGCTACAAATACCTCAGCGGCATGACCGGCACCGCCCGCATCGACGCCGACGAGTTTCTCGCGACCTACAAACTCGATGTCATCCCGATCCCGCCCCACAAAAAATGCATTCGGCGGCAACACCCCGACCTGCATTTCAGGACCTTGGAGGCGAAGCTGCGCCGGATCGTGGCCGACCTCCGGCAGGTCCACGAACAGGGCCGGCCCATCCTCGTGGGCACCTCGTCCGTGCAGGAGTCGGAGCTCGTGAGCGCCCGCCTCGCCGCGCTCGGCCTCGTGCACACCGTGCTCAACGCCAAGAACCACGCCAAGGAGGCCGCGATCATCGCGCAGGCCGGCCGGCGCGGCGCGATCACGATCGCCACCTCGATGGCGGGCCGCGGCACCGACATCAAGCTCGCCCCGGAGAGCGTGGCCCTCGGCGGTCTCCACATCGTTGGCACAACGCGTTACTATCTGCGCCGGCTCGACGAGCAGCTGCTCGGCCGCTGCGCCCGTCAGGGCGATCCCGGCTCGGTCCAGTTCTACCTCTCCTTTGAGGACGAACTGCTGCAGGAGGCCAAGGTGCCCGTCGCCCGCTACATGGGCTTCCTCAAGCCCGCCGACTCCGGCATCCACCATCTGTTCATCAATCAGGTCGTCGAGGAGGCGCAGGAGAAGTTCGCCGGCCATTTCCACGCCGCCCGCCGGCAACTCGTCGCCTTCGACAACCTCGTCGCCACCCAGCGCCAGCAGATCTTCGCCATGCGCGCCGACATCATCGACGGCCAGCTCTCCACCACGCAGTTGCTGCAGGAGCACCTCGCCGAGGTGCAGGCCGCCGGCGGCTCCGCGCTCGCCTGGTTCCGGCGCACTTTCCCGATCAGTTTGCCGCCGGACCCCGCTGATACGCCCGCGGCTCTGGCTGAAGTCTACGAGGGCACGCTCGCACAGTGCACCGCGCAGCTCGGCTTCGACCGCAAGGCCTTCGACCAGATGGTTCTGCTCGGCAACCTCGACGCCGCGTGGCGCGACTACATCACCGCGTTGAGCAACCTGAAGGAGGGCGCACAGCTCATGAGCTACGCGCAGATCGACCCGGTGGCCGACTTCGGCATCAAGTCCGCCAAGATGTTCCTCCAGTTCCTCGAGCAGTACCGCGACACCGTCTTCAAACGCATCTTCCCCACCATGGCGCAACTGCGCGAGCGCGCCCGCCGCGGTTGAGGCCCGGCCGGGCGGCGACCCTCGCGAATTGCACAAGGGGCTCAAGCCGGCATCGTTCCCCGCACCGATGCATCCGTTCCGGGTCGTCACGTACAACATCGCCCACGGGCGCGGGGCTTTGTCACCCTACCAGGGGCTCAATTCCCATGCCTCCATCCGGCTCAACATCCTCAAGATCGCGGCGCTGTTGGAACGGCTGAAGCCCGATGTCGTGGCGTTGCAGGAGATCGACGAGGACTCGCACTGGAACGGCCGCATCAACCTCCTCAAATTCCTGCGCGAGCACACGCACCTGTCCCACGCGGTCATGGGCGTGAACAGCGAGCGCACCGGCGCCAAACCCCTGCGCTACGGCAACGCCATCCTCTCGCGCCATCCCATCGCCGCGTGGGAGAACATTTCCTTCGGGCGTAGCGAAATCGGCGGCAAGGGCTTCCTCTTCGCCGAGATCGACGTGGGCCGCCACCACATGGTGCCGCTCGCCAACCTGCACCTCGACTACGCCTCGCGCCGCGTCCGGCTCCAACAGGCCGAGGCCGTATCCGATTACCTCGGCACCAAGTACCTGCACCGCCACGGCGACTGGCTAGTGCCACCGATTCTCTGCGGCGACCTGAACAACTCGTCGCGCCGCACCGATGCCACCGCCGCGCTCTTGGAGTATTTCCAGCGCCACGGCGAGTACACGCTGCACCCGGCCAACGTGCGCACTTTTCCCTCACCGTTGCCGAGCCGTGCGCTCGACTTCGTTTTCCTGCCGCCCGCCTGTCGTGAGCCGCAGAGCCAAGTGCTGCGCAGCTACCTCTCCGACCACCGGCCCGTGGTGGTCGACTTCCGCCTGCCGGGCACTCGCTCGCACTGAGCCGTGACGATTCAATTGCCGCGTCGGTCAGCGAGCTTGCGGACTCGCCCGCCCTGAGCGGTCGAAGGGCTCGTGCTCTGAAAAGCGCGTGCCAGCACGCTGGCCTACCGTTTCACCGTCGGTGCGAGCCCTCTCTCTCGTTGGCTCGCGGCAATGGCAGGATCACGGCTGAGAATGATCCGGCAAGCGAGCGCCGCGCGCGGGCCGAGAGGAAGTCCGAGCGCGCAAACGCCCGGATCGTAGCAACGACGGTGCCGCGCCCATCCTTCTGCCCGCAACCAAGCCGAGGCGGCCACGCGGTCCCGCCCCGGTCGGCCGGTTTGACAAGCCCATCCCGGAGCGTTTCATCACGGCCCCGTGACCCGCCGGTTCTTCATCGCTTTCGCTTGGTTGGTGGCCGCCCTGTGGCTTCCGGCCACGCTGCATTGTGCGGCGGAGACGGCGGGGTGGTTCGACTTCACCGACTGCTGTGTCGCCGAGACTGCGACGGGGACCGGGACCGACGAAGCCGCACTGGATCATTGCGCGACGCTCGAGTCCGGCATGGCGCGCGAAGAGCTGAACGCGCCGTCGTTGAGCGTGCCGGTCCTGGCGTTGCTCGAGACCGTGCGGCCCGCACTCGTGGCGGAAACCGCCGCGGTCAACGGCGTGACGCCGTGGCGGGCCGCGCCGGCCGAGATCGGCGGATTGTGGCGCGCGACGCACCGAGTGGTCGCGGCCGCGCAGGCGCCTTGAGGCGTTGTTGAAACGGAGCGGGCTCGGGCGAGTCCGCTGCTGCGGTCGTGTGCGCCAAGCCCCTGGGGCCCCGCGCACCTGTGCGCCGGAAACACCGGCCAACCTCCTGTTCAACTGCCATGTTCTCACGTCTCCTTTCTCTTTGCCTGCTTCCACTCTCCGCGACGCTTGCGGTCGCTGAGCCTGCCCCAACTTCGATCGAGGCGCTCGTCGCCGAGATCGCCGCCGGCCATCCCGAGCTGCGCTACGTGGAGGCCGAAGTCGCCGCGGTGCGCGCCGAAGGTCGGGCCGCCACGGCACCGGCCGCGCCGGAGCTCTCGGTGGAGCTCGGCCGCAAACGCGTGCGCACCGCCGGGGGCGACCTCGCCGGCGAGGGCACCGCCTGGTCGGTCTCGCTTGCGCAGACCTTCGAGTGGCCCGGCCGCCTGGCGCTGCGCAAGGCCGTCGCGCAACGCGATGTCGCCGTGGCCGAGGCGGGGTTGGCGCGCTTCCGCGCCGAACTCGCCGCCCGCGCCCGCGGACTCGCGCAGGGCTTGCACGCCGCCGCCGTGAAGGCCGCCGCCGTGCGCGAGGTGGCCGACCGTTACGCCGCGCTCAAGGAGGTGCTGCTCGCCCGCGAACCCGGCGGGCTCACGCCCGAGCTGGAGACGCGTGCGATCGAGGCGCAGGAACTCGTGCTGCAACGCCGCGCCACCGCCGCCGAGCTGGAACTGCAGGCGGCGCTGCTCGCGCTCAACCAGCTGCGCGGGCTCGCCCCTGATGCGCCGCTGGTCGTCGCACCGCCGGCTCCGGTTTTTGGCGACGCCCCCGAGCTCGCCGCGCTGCTCGACGCCGCGCGCGAGAACAACTTCGAGTTTCGCGCCCGCCGGCTCGAGCTGGAACGGCAGGGCTTCGCGCTGCGGCTCGCGCGACACGAACGCTACCCGGCCGTGACGGTGAGCCCGTTCTACGCCCGCGAAGGCGGCGACGGTCGCGAGACGACGGTCGGCGTGGGCCTGAGCCTGCCGCTGCCGGTCACACGCTCGCCGCGCGCCGGCGTCGATGCCGCGGAGGCGCGACGCCTCCAGGCCGAGGCGGCGGTGCGCGCCGCGCAACGCGAGCTTGAGCGCGAGGTGACGCTCACGGCGCAGAGTTTCGTTGCGAAGACCGCCGAGATCCGCCGCTGGTCGCCGGAGGCGGTTGCGAAGTTTCGCGAGTCCGCGGCCGCCGCCGACCGGCACTACCGGCTCGGCGCGGTGCCGCTCGGCACGTACCTCGAACTCCAGGACGCGTACCTTGAGGCGGTCGAGGCGCTGCTCGACACGCAGGCCGAGGCGCTCGCCGCCGGCCTGCGCCTCCAACTCCTCACCGGTCTCGACTTCGGCGCCGTGCGCCTCGCGCCATGAAAAGCCGACATCCGGGCCTTGTTCGCGTCATGGCTTCGCTCTTCGCACGACTCCCTGCTCGCCGGGGTAGGGACGCCGCTCCGCCGGCGACCGCGGACGGCGCGGAGCGCCGTCCCTACCTTCGCGCATCGGAGTTCGCCGGCTCGATCGGCGCGTTGAACGCCGTCCTGGTTGCCGCGCTGGCGGCCGCACTGCTGGCCGGTTGCGGCTCGCACGCCGACTCCGCTGCGCATGCGGATGGCGACGGCCATGACCACGCCGCCGAGGCGGCGCCCGCCGTGGTGTTCAAGGCCGGCCGCGGTCTCCAACTCGGCGCGACGGCGGCGCAGTTCATTGGGCTCGCGACGGCGGAGGTCGCCGCGCGCGACCTGCCGGACGCGGCCGGCGTGCCCGCGGTGCCGGAGGCGGCGTTGCTGCGCACCGTGCGCGGCGAGTTTGTGTTCGTTGCCAACGGCGGCTGGTACCTGCGCACGCCCGTGCGCACCGGCGCCGCGGCGGGCGGTTGGGTCGAGATCCGCGACGGGCTCTACGAGGGCGACACGGTGGTCGCGCACGGCGCGCGGGCGTTGTGGCTCGCGGAGATCCAGGCGGTCAACGGCGGCGTGAGCTGCACCCACGGGCACTGAGCCCGCTCCCCCCATGCTCGAATTCCTCATCGATTTCTCCCTGCGCCGGCGCGCCCTCGTGGTCGGCGCGGTGCTCGCGCTGGTCGCGGCTGGCGTGTGGTCGGCGTTCCACGTGACGGTCGACGCCGTGCCGGACATCACCAGTCCCCAGGTACAGATCAACACCGCGGTCGGCGGCCTCGCGCCCGACGAGATCGAGACGCTCGTCACGTTGCCCATCGAGATGGAGATGGCCGGCCTGCCGGGGATGGTGGAGCTGCGCTCGCTCTCGAAGTTCGGCCTCTCGCAGGTCACAATGAACTTCCGCGACGGGTCCGACCTCTACCTGCTGCGGCAACTCGTCAACGAGCGCCTCGCCCGGGCCCGCGATGCGTTGCCGGCCGATCTTTCGCCTACGCTCGCGCCCATCGCCACCGGACTCGGCGAGATCGTGTACTACACCGTGAGCTACCGCGCCGATGCCGCGCTGAAGCCCGCCGACCGCGCGGCGCAGTTGCGCGAGCTGCGCCTCACGCACGACTTTCTCGTGAAGCCGCTTCTGCGCGCCACGCCCGGGCTGGCGGAGGTGAATTCGATCGGTGGTTACGAGAAACAGATCGTGGTCGAGCCCGATCCGGCGAAGCTTGCTGCGGCGGGCGTGGCGTTCTCGGAGCTGGTCGACGTCGTGCGCAAGAGTACGGACAACGCCGGCGGCGGCGTGCTCGAGCTCGGTGGCGAGGCCGTGGTTGTGCGGGCCGATACCCGCGCGAAATCCGCTGAGGAGCTCGCACGGCTCCCCGTGAAGTTCGCCGCTGCCGCCGAGCCGATCCTGCTCGGTGACCTCGCGACGGTCGGCATCGGCTCGGCGGTGCGCACGGGCGCATCGACCGAGGACGGCGAGGAGTCGGTGACCGGCGCCGCGATCATGCTCGCCGGCGAGAACAGCCGGCTCGTGGCCGAGGCCGCGGTGGCGCGATTGCGCGCGATCGAGGCCAAGCTCCCGCCCGGGATGCAGATCCGCGTCGTCTACGACCGCTCGGATCTTGTGAACGCGACGATTGCGACCGTGCGCACGAACCTTTTCGAGGGCGCGGTGCTCGTGGCCGCGGTCCTGTTCGCGGTGCTCGGCAACTGGCGCGCCGCGGCGATCGTGGCGCTGGCGATTCCGCTCTCGTTCTTTTTCCTGCTCACCGGGCTGGTCCAAGGAAAGTGGAGCGCCAACCTGATGAGCCTCGGCGCGATCGACTTCGGCCTGATCGTCGATGGCGCGGTGGTGATGGTGGAGAACATCCTGCGCCATCTCGCCGAGCGCCAACGCACGCTCGGCCGCGCGCTCACGGCGGAGGAGCGTCTCCGCGAAGTGCGCACCTCGGCGCACGAGGTGGCCCGCCCGATGTTCTTCGGCGTGCTCATCATCACGGTGGTGTACGCGCCGGTACTGGCGCTTACCGGCATCGAGGGGAAGATGTTCCGCCCGATGGCGATCGCCGTGATGCTCGCCCTCGGCGGCGCGCTTGCGCTGGCGCTCACGTTGATGCCCGTGCTCTGTTCGTGGCTGCTGCGCGGCCGGCTCGAGGAACACGACGGCCGCATCGTGCGCGCGGCGAAGGCGCTCTACACGCCGCTGCTCGCGTGGGCGCTGCGCCGGCGCGCGGTGGTCATCGCCGCGGCGGTGGCGCTGTTCGCGCTCGCCGGCTGGCGCTTCGCCGGACTTGGCGCGGAGTTTTTGCCGCAGCTCGACGAGGGCGCGCTCGCGATCCAGATGATCCGCGGCAACAGCGTGGGCCTCGCCGACTCGATCGCGCTGCAGCAGCGCACCGAGCGGTTGCTGCGCGATAAGTTTCCCGAGATCGAGGGCATCTTCTCACGTATCGGAACGGCGGAGATCGCGATGGACCCGATGGGGCCGAACACCTCCGACACCTATGTCACGCTCCGGCCGCGCGCGGAGTGGCGCAAGCTCGACGGGCGCCGGGTCGACAAGGCGGAACTGGTCGAGCTCATGCGTCGCGAACTTGCGGCGACGATCCCGGGGCAGGCCCACCTGTTCACGCAGCCGGTGCAGCTCCGCTTCAACGAGATGATGGCCGGCGCGCGCGCCGATCTCACGCTGAAGATCTACGGCGACGACTTCGCCGAACTGGAGCGCCTCGCCATCGCGAGTCGCGACGTGCTGCGCACCATTCCCGGCGGGGGCGATGTCGAGTTCGACGCGCTCGGGCGGCTGCCGATGCTTGAGATCACGCCGAAGCGCGACGCGCTGCGCCGGCTCAATCTCCATGCCGACGAGATCAACGCCGTCGTCGCCACCGCGCTCGCCGGCGAGGAGGCCGGCACGCTCATCGAGGGCAGCCGGCGGTTCGATGTCGTGGTGAGGTTGCCGGAGACGGCGCGGCTCGATCTGGCCGCGTTGCGCGAACTACCCGTGCGCACCGCGGAAAACGACGGCGTGCAGGTGCCGCTCGGGCGGATCGCGGACATCGCCGTCGCCGACCGCGTGGGCCTGATCGCCCGTGAGGACACGCAGCGGCGGGTGGCGATCCTCGTCAACGTACGCGGTCGCGACACCGACGGCTTTGTGCGCGAGGCGGCGGCGAAGCTGCGCGGCGCGGTGAAGTTCCCGACCGGCTACTACTTCGAGTTCGGCGGGCAGTTCGAGAATCTGCAGGCTGCGCGCGCGCGCCTCGCGGTGGTCGTGCCCGTGGCGCTCGCGCTGATCTTCGGGCTCACGTATGCGAGCTTCGGCAGCGCACGGCAGGCGGCGTTGATCTTCGTGAGCGTGCCGCTCGCGGCGGCCGGCGGTGTGCTTGCGCTGGAGCTGCGCGGGCTGCCGTTCACGATCTCGGCGGCGGTGGGCTTCATCGCGCTCGCCGGCATTGCGGTGCTCAACGGCATCATGCTGATCAGCTACATCAACCAGCTCCGCGGCGAGGGCCGGGCGCTGCGCGCGGCCGTGGTCGAGGGTACGCTCACGCGGCTGCGCCCGAAGCTCATGACCGCGCTCGTCGCCTCGCTGGGCTTCGTGCCGATGGCGCTCGCAACCGGCCCTGGCGCCGAGGTGCAGCGGCCGCTCGCGACGGTGGTGATCGGTGGAATCGTGAGCTCGACGTTCCTCACGTTGGTCGTGCTGCCGGTGCTCTACGACCTCGTCGAAGCGCGGCGGAAACCGCGGGGAGGCGGAGGCGAGCCATGAGCATTCGGCCGCTTCTCGGCGGTTGGGCGGGCTCTACGCCCACCGTGCCGGCTCGAGTCCAGATGGCGGGCGTAAAGCCCGCCCCACCATCGGAGAATCTACCGCCGGAGGCGGGACCGGTCGTTTTGTGGTAGGACCGGGGTTCACAAGCCAACCATTGAAAGCATCCAATTTATGAAGACCAAGACACTGTTGTTCCTCGCCGCCGCGCTATGCACGGTGGCCGTCGTCCACGCGGAAAAGATTGTCGGCGGCCCGCAGGGCGGTCGGCTGCTCGAGACGGAGCCGGCGCGCGCCGAATTCGTCGTAGACGCCGAGCGCAAGGCGGAAGTCCGTTTCTATGATGCAGCGCTGAAACCGGTCGCTCCGGGCGCACAGGAGGTGACGCTCACCATCGAGGCGCCAACCGGGCGCTTGAAACTGGCGGTCGTGAAGACCGAGTTCGGTTTCGCGACGAAGGATGCGCTCCCTGCCGGCGATCCCTACCGCGTGGTCGTGCAGGTGCGCGCGACCCCGGAGGCGAAGCCGCAGAACTTCCGCGTCGACCTCAATCTCGGCCACTGCGCCGGTTGCGACCGCGCCGAATACGCCTGCACGTGCGAGAGTCACTGACGGTGACCGGCGGGCGCGGTGGACGGTGAGCGGGGACGGGGGCCGCCAGCCGCTCCCGCCCTCCACTTGACGCTCCGATGCCCCCGCCTAGCCTGCCGGCATGAAGTATCCTGTCACCTTGGTGCAATCGGACGAAGGCTGGGCGGTGTGGTGCGACACCCTGCCTGGTTGCTGTTCGCAAGGCGCTACGCGTGAGGAGGCGCTGGCGAACATCCGCGAAGCGATCGCGGAGTACGTCGCTGCGAAGCTCGAGGAGATTCGCGGTGACAGCGACGTGCGTGCGGTTCTGCACGACGAAGTGTTGGTTTGAGCTCCCCATGCCGAAGCTGCCCGGCATCGGCCAGAAGGCGCCGTGCGTGTGTTGGAGAAACGTGGATTTCGGGTCGTGCGGCAGGGCAAGCACATCACGCTTTCCAATGGGGCGGTGATGGTGCAGGTACCGCGGCATACCGTCATCAATGCCTACACCATGGGCTACATTGCTCAGATGGCGGGATTGACGCCCGACGGGCTCCGGGCGCTGCTTTGATTGCGTAGGCGGAACTCGAAGAGCCGGGAGGAAATCCGGTGGCGAGGGGGCAATCCCGGCCCGCCCCTTTTGTTTCGCCTTTTCAACGGCGGGGCGGCGGTATGCCGTACTCATCCGTATGGACCGTATCGCCGACTCCTTTGCCCGGGCACGCCGTGAGGGGCGCGCCGCTTTCGTCGCCTACCTTTGCGCCGGCGATCCCGACTTCGCCTCCTCGCTGGCCGCGTGCCGCGCGGTGATCGAAGCGGGTGTCGATGTGCTCGAGCTCGGCGTGGCGTTCTCCGATCCGCTGGCCGATGGCCTGACGAACCAGCTCGCCGCCCAGCGTGCGCTCGAGTCGGGCATCACCCCGACGCGCACCCTCGAACTCGTCCGCGAGATCCGTAAGTTTTCGCAGGTCCCGATCGTTTTCTACACCTACTACAACCTCGTCTTCGCGAACGGCGTCACCGCCAGCGTGCGCGCGGCGAAGGACGCCGGCGTCGATGGCCTGCTCACACTCGACCTGCCGCCCGAGGAGGCGGGCGAAGTCCTGGCGGCCTGCGCGGCGAGCGATCTGAAGACGGTGTTCATCGTGGCCCCGACCACGCCCGAGTCGCGCCTGCCCACGATCACGGCGGCGGCGTCCGGTTTTATCTACTACGTGTCGCGCGAAGGCGTGACCGGCGTGCGTTCGCAACTCGCCGGCAACATCCCGGAGGCCGTCGCCGCCATCAAGCGCCACACCCAGCTGCCGGTCGTCGTCGGCTTCGGCATCTCGACCGCCGCGCAAGTGCGCGAAGTCGGCGAAGCGGCCGACGGCGTGGTCGTCGGCAGCGCGTTGGTGAATGTGATCAAGGACAACCTCGCCGACCGCGCCGCCATCGGCCCGGCGATGCTGACCCGCGCGCGCGAGCTGATCTCCGGCCTTTGCCCGGAGAAACCGGCCTGCGGTTGAGCGACCTGCCGCGTTGGGGCGTGATGGGGACATAACCAAGCCCGGCGCCCCAGCACGGCGTGTTCCGGACACGCCGGGACGATCGAATCAGGTTTTCCCCGGCGCAACCGGGCATGGACAGCCGCGGCGATTTCCGACACAAACGCCGCCTCCAATCCTCAATCGACCTCCGACCATGAATATCTGCTGCATTGGCGCCGGCTACGTCGGCGGTCCCACCATGGCGATGATCGCCCGCAAGTGTCCCGACATCCGTGTGACGGTCGTGGACATGAACGCCGGCCGCATCGCCGCCTGGAACTCCGACCGCCTGCCGATCTTCGAACCGGGGCTCGACGCCGTCGTGCGCGAGGCGCGCGGCCGCAACCTCTTCTTCTCGACCGATGTCATCGGCGGGATCAAGGCGGCGGACATCGTCTTCGTGAGCGTCAACACGCCGACCAAGACCTACGGCCATGGCGCCGGCCGGGCGGCCGATCTGAAGTACATCGAAGGCGTGGCGCGTACGATCGCCGAACATGCCGACAGCCCGAAGATCATCGTCGAGAAGTCGACCATCCCGGTGAAGACCGCCGAGTCGATCTCGACCATCCTCGCGGCCAACGCCCGCGGCCTGAAGTTTCAGGTGCTCTCGAACCCCGAGTTTCTCGCCGAGGGCACGGCCGTCGCCGATCTCGAGGCGCCCGATCGCGTGCTCATCGGCGGCGAGCGCACCCCCGAGGGCGAGGCGGCGATCCAGAAGCTCGCCAGCGTCTACGGCCGCTGGGTGCCGCAGGATCGTATCCTCAGGACCAACCTCTGGTCCTCCGAACTCTCCAAGCTCGTCGCCAACGCGTTCCTCGCCCAGCGCATCTCCTCGATCAACTCGATCTCGGCCCTCTGCGAGGCGACCGGCGCCGATGTCGACGAGGTGGCCAACGCCATCGGCAAGGATTCGCGCATCGGCCCGAAGTTCCTCCGTTCCTCGGTCGGCTTCGGTGGCTCGTGCTTCCAGAAGGACATCCTCAACCTCGTCTACCTTTGCGAACATTTCGGGCTGCCCGAGGTCGCCGCGTATTGGGAGAACGTGGTCAAGATGAACGACTGGCAGAAGCACCGCTTCACCAAGCGCATCGTGCGCGAGCTCTTCAACACCGTCGCCGACAAGCGCATCGCCGTGCTCGGGTTCGCCTTCAAGAAGGACACCAACGACACCCGCGAATCGGCCGCCATCACCGTCTGCCGCGATCTGCTCGCCGAGCAGGCGCGGCTCGCCATCTACGACCCGAAGGTACCCGCCGACGAGATCTACCGCGATCTCGGCGTGCCGGCGACGCTCGCCGACGGCAGTCCGAACCCCGCCGTGACGATCTGCTCCGATGCCTACGCCGCCACCGACGGCGCGCATGCGGCGGTCGTGCTCACCGAATGGGACGAGTTCAAGGCGATCGATTTCGAGCGTGTTTTCGCCCGGATGATGAAGCCCGCCTCGGTCTTCGACGGCCGCAACATCCTCGATCTGCGGAAGCTGCGCGCGCTCGGCTTCAACGCCTCCGGCATCGGCAAGGGCTGAGCGTGCTCAGGCAGACGAGGGACGATTGTCGAGGGACGAGCGCCGAACCGGTGGCGCACGAATCCGCGTCACTCGTCCGCTCCGATTCGTCCCCGCTGTTCTGGCGCTCGCCCACTCGACGCTCGACTGATCACGCCTGAGGGCGGGCCAAGGTTTTGGCGTGCATGCGCCGTGGCTTCAGCCCACGGTTACGGCTGCTTTCCCCATGCTCATCCGTACGATCGCCTATCCCCGCGCGGCCCTCATTGGCAACCCCTCCGACGGGTACTTCGGCCGCACCGTGTCGTTCACCTTCCGCAACTTCGCGGCGCAGATCGAGCTGTGGGAATCCCCCGAGCTCGAGCTCCTGCCGAGCCGGCGCGACCATTCGGTCTTCGACAGCGTGGCCGATCTGCACCGCGACGTGAAACAACACGGCTACTACGGCGGGTTCCGCCTTCTCAAGGCCACGATCAAGGCCTTCTACGACTACTGCACCGAGCGCGGCATCAAGCTCGACAACCGCAACTTCACCCTGCGCTACCGCTCCAACGTGCCCAACCGGGTCGGCCTGGCCGGCTCGAGCGCGATCATCACCGCGTGCATGCGGGCATTGATGGGGTTCTACCACGTCACGATCTCGCGCCACTCGCTCGCCAACCTCGTGCTCTCGGTCGAGAACCGCGAGCTCGGCATTCCCGCCGGCCTGCAGGACCGCGTCGCGCAGGCGTACCAGGGCTTGGTCTTCATGGATTTCGACCGCGGCGTGATGCAGGCGCGGGGCTACGGCACGTACGAGATGCTCGACCTGAGCCTGCTGCCGCCGGTGTACGTGGCGTACCGCGACGATCTGTCCGAGGGCACCGAAGTCTTCCACAACGACCTGCGGGCGCGGTGGAACCGCGGCGACCAGGATATCATCGACGCGATGAAATTCTGGGCGGACCTCACCACGCAGTTCCGCGCGGCGCTGCTGCGCGGCGATCATCCCGCGATGTATCGTCTTGTTGACGCCAATTTCGACAAGCGCGCGAGCCTCTACAACGTGGGCGAGGGCAACCTCGACATGATCGCGACCGCCCGCCGCCAGGGGGCCAGCGCGAACTTCGCCGGGAGCGGCGGGGCGATCGTCGGCTTCTACGAGAACGAGGCGATGTTCGCCAAACTCGAGAGCGCCTTCGCCAACAAGGGCATCCGCGTGATCAAACCCGATTTCGCGCCGATGCTCCCCGCGGAGAACGGCGTGGCGCCGGGCAAATAGCACGACCCTACCACCGTGAAAGCTGTCATTCCCGCCGCCGGTTTCGGCACCCGTTTTCTGCCGCTCGCCAAGGCGATTCCCAAGGAGATGCTGCCGCTCGGCGACAAGCCGGTGATCCACTATGTGGTGGCCGAGGCGGTGGCCGCCGGCTGCGACGACATCCTCATCATCCTCGGCCGCGGCAAGGAGGCGATCCCCGCCTACTTCACGCCGAACCCGGATCTCGAGCGCCACCTCGAGCAGAGCGGCAAGACCCGCGAGCTGGCCGCGGTGCGGGAGCTGTCGCAGTTCGGCCGTATCCACTACACCTACCAGGCGGCGATGCGCGGCCTGGGTGATGCGGTGGCGCACGCCCGCGAATTCGTGGGGAACGACCCGGTGTTCGCCGTCCTGCTCGGCGACACGGTCATGCACGGCGGCTCGCCGCTGCCCGGCATGGTGGCGGCGTGGCACGAACGCCATCTGCCCAGCGTGGCCCTCGAGCAGTGTCCGGAGGAGAAGGTCTCGCGGTACGGCGTGGCGGGCGGCCGGCAGCTCGGGCCCGATGTGTTCGCGCTCGACCGGCTGGTGGAGAAACCGAAGCCGGAGGTGGCGCCGCGGTTGCTCGACCAGACGGGCGCGACGCTCCCGTTCCATGCCTTTGCCGCGCGTTACCTGATGACGCCCGAGATCTTCGCCCTCCTGGCAGACACAAAACCCGGATACGGCGGCGAAGTGCAGGTCACCGACGCGATGGAGGCCCTCCGCGCCCAGCGCGGTTTCCTCGGTGTGCGCTGGGCGGGGCGGCGCCTCGACATCGGCCATCCCAAGGGCCTGCTCGAAGCCGCGCAGCTGTACGCCTGAGCGAAGCGTGGTCGCGGGCGATCCTCCGTGGTCGCGGAGCGCGTAGCACGCTTCGGCGGCGCGTGGGGGAAGCGGCGCCCGCTTGCCGACAGGTCAATTCCAACTCCTCGTGGCGTCGGCGGCGATGCGCGAGCGCGCAAGAAACAAGCCTTGCCCTCGGGAACTTCGGGCGATCTTCTAACCCTCGTCACGAAGTTTTCGCCACAACGGCGAACCGAATCCACCCACAGGCATTCCTCAAACCCGGTTACTTCAACTCCAACCATCCCTTTTGCGTAGCTTCGGCTGCTGTCCACAACGAAACCTGGAAACTTCGACACAGGACAACGCTCGATGCACGCCCCCGCTGGGGGCGTGTTGAAAGCGCTCCTGTGTGGGCTCTTCCAGGTGCCTGTTGTGGGGCGTGATGTAGACACGCCCCTCTTTCGTATCCAGCTGTCGCGGCTCGAATCATCTCGATGAGCGCCACGACTTCCGTTTTGCGTCTTGCGCTGTTTGCCGCGGCTTGCGGCGCGATGAAACTGGCTGCCCAAGCGCAGGCCGATTTCTCTGAATTGCCGAGCCTCGTCCCTGATTCGGAACCCGGAGCGTTCTTGTTGTCCTGGCACGGACAGCTTGGCCGGACCTACTTCCTTCAGTTCTCCCAGGATCTCGTGAACTGGCAGTACTTGCCGAGCATCGAGGTGGGGGTATCCGAACTCGGCGTGTATCGTTTCCGTTCGGCTTCGCCGGCGTGTTTCGCCCGGCTACAGTACGTGGACCGGACTGCCGCCGACTACTACGGAGCCGATTTCGACGGCGACGGAGTAGGCAACTGGGTCGAGGTGCAGCGTGGTCTGAACCCGCTCGTGGCCGACCTCGACAGCGACCGCGACGGCATGCCGGATGCGTGGGAGTTTGCGCACGGTCTCGATCCCAATAATCCCGCCGACTCCACCGATGATTCGGACGGAGACGGGGTGAGGGCGAAAGACGAGCTTACCTTTGGTCTCGATCCGCGTTCTGCGGACGCGGGCGCAGCCAGTGGAGGGTGCAGCGTGTTCGCCTACACAGCTAACGACGAGTTGAGCGGCTACTCCTCTCCTTCCGGCATTTCGACCAGCTATGCCCCGGATGCCGAGGGCAACGTGCAACCCTGACCCATTTCTCCGATGAGACGCTTCTTCTCTCTCCCGGCCGCGATCGCGCTGACCGTTGGAATGCTTGCTCAAGACGAGGGGTGGCGGGACGTGCGCGTGCTTCCGTCTATCGAGTCGTTGCAGCCTGTCGACGCCGCGTCGATCCAGTCCGTGGCCAGTGATCCCGATGAAGATGTCGCAGGGGTTGCGACCGCCAGCCTTCCGTCTGGGCCCGATGACGAGGCGATTCCCGAGTTGGTCGCCTTGGCCCACGCGCTGGCGGACGACCCGCTCCAAATCTTCAATTACGTGCGGAACAACATCGCCTACGAGCACTACTACGGCTCGAAGAAGGGCGCGGTCCTGACCCTGCTCGAACGCAGCGGCAACGATCTCGATCAATGCGCGTTGCTGGTGGCTCTGCTGAAAGTTGCGGGCTTGAGTCCTCAATATATCACCGGCACACAGCTCATCCCCTATGCGGATGCCGCTTCTTGGCTTGGGTTGTCTTCGGACGCCTTCCCGGGGTTGACCTGGTCGCAGGCCTATTCGAGCTGGGGCAACAGTTCCGATCCGTTTGCCGGGCACACTTTCGACGACACGCAAAAGAAGCGGCTTTTTGCGGCGGTCTTGTTCTGCGCCAACCGGGGCTGGGCCAGTGGCCGAGCCACGGTGACCAGTGATGGCCGGATCGCGCTGCGGCGCACGTGGGTCTCGGTTCAGGTGGGGGCCACGACCGCGGTCCTCGATCCTTCGTTCAAACCTACCGTCTCGGCTCAGCCGCTGGATATCGCCGTTGCCTCTGGCTATTCTCGTGCCGGCGTGCTGGCCGCAGCCGGAGGAATCGCCAATGACTCCAACACCTCGATCCGCGGTATTGCCGAGTCCGCGCTCGGCTCCCATCTCGGCGCGAGGGCCGCACAGCTCCGGGAAAGCATCGCCGCGAGTTCGCAGCCGCACCGCTCGGTCGAGGAACTGCTTGGGCGGCCTCGCTTGGTCCCTCTCAACGCCGCGGCTTTGCCCACCGCCACCTTGTTTCCCGCGAGCGGCACCTCCAGCTCACCGACGATTGCCAGCGCCTCGCAGGTGAAGCTCACGGTCCAGCTTGGTGGCGGCCCTGCCGTCACCCGCGCCTTTTCGACCCTCGGCGGCGAATGCCTGGCGCTGACCTTCTCCGGCAATACCGCCACGCTCTATCTCGGCGACACCGTGCTCACGACTGCCACGGTCTCCGGTTCGACGGTGAATCTGCGCACGCAGATCACGTACCCGAACTCTTATGGCAACAGCGACCGCACCCTGGCCTACGCCAAGGGCGGCGATTCCGCCTACGCGCTCATCTACGCCTTCACCCCCAACGGACTCCATCTGCGCCAACGGCAGCACCTGCTCGACGGCTACCTGCGCACCGCCAAAGCGTTGCCCGGGGTCACCTTCGACACCGCGGGCAATCTCATTCTCAACAGCATCCCCGACGCCACCCTGCGGCGCCGCATGGTCACCGAAAGCTTGAACGTGCTCGGCCTAGGCTGGGCGTACCATGCCGAGCTTGTCGCCCGGATGATGGCGGAACAGCACGGCGTCGACCCGGTCCGTTGCCACTTTTTCGGGCGGGTCGCCCAAGAGCAGAAGAACGGCGTCGCAGCCGGCTGCTACGTCGATCTCGTGCAGAATGTGTCGACGCTCTTCTCCTGCGACGGCAGGTCGGAGCCGAAGGACCTCTTGATGAAAGCGGGCGCCTTGTTCCAGTCGGCCTTCGAGCACGCCGAGATCGAACAGATGCAGACCGGCGTGAGCGCCGTCTCGACCGTGAAGGTGCTGGCTTTGGCCAACCGAGCCACGGGCGACGTGACCCGTGACGAAATCTTCAGGGTGGATGCGGGCAACATCGCCACGGTGCGACCGCTCCTGCGGGGCTACACCACCTCGTTCCTCGACTCGATGCAGACCGATGTCGCCTCGCACGCGGCGATCTACCTCTTGCCCGAAAACGGTTCGACTACCTTGAATTCGTGGACCGGTTACGGCTATGTCGTGTGCAAGCCGAACAGCGTTGGTATGATGATCGCCGGCGGTTTGAACGGCGGCTTCAGTTCGACTCCGGCTCCGGTCAACAGTTCCTATACCCACACGATCACCACCGCCCCGAACTACTCCCTCGGCGGAGCCGGCTTGGTCGGAGGGTTTTCCTATTCTCCGACCTTCAACACCTCGATTCTCTCCGCCGGCGATCCCGTGGACATGAATTCGGGCGCGTTTTTTCTCTCGGTCGGCGACCTTGCGCTCGGCGAAGACGGCACCCGCGGGGTAGCCTTCGAACGATCCTACAACTCCGCGAAGCGCGACGCCGATCCGACCGGCCTCGGCTGGGGCTGGAACCACAACCTGAATATGAAGGCCGTGGTGCGCTCCGCCCCGGAGGCCGCGCTCGGCGAAACCACCACCTTCGATGCCGCCCCGCTGCTGGTCGCCACCCGAGTCGTGGCCGATCTGTTCGAGGGCGACTCCGCCCGCGAATGGGCGGTCGCGGCGCTGGCCGCCGGGTGGGCGGTCGACCAGATCAAGGACAACGCCGTGGCGGTTTCCCTTGGCGCCAATGTGTTGCAGTTCCTGCGGCGCCCCGACGGGACTTACCAATCCCCGGCGAAGTCTACGCTCACCCTCGCGCGGGAGTCAGGTACCGGCGATCTGCTCATGCAGGAGCGCCTGGGGGCGACGTACCGCTTCGCCGCCGCCGAGTCCTACCGTTGTACCCGGATCGCGGATTTCGACGGGAAAGCCCTGGCGCTCACCTACACCTCCGGGCGCCTCGCTTCCGCCGCCGACCCGATGGGCCGGACCTTGACCTTCGGCTATACCGGCAACCGGTTGACCTCGGTGACCGACAACGGCACCCCGGCGCGGAGCGTTTCGTTCACGATCAACGCCGCCGGCCTGCTCACCGCGGCCACCGATGTCGCGGGGCAGGTTTGGAACTATGATTATGGCGACACCGACACCGATGCCGAGCGGCGCCTCGTGCGGACGCGCGATCCCTTGGGCCGCACCATCGTCGAGAACGACTACGGCGCCGATGGGCGAGTCTCCAAGCAGCGCAACCAAGGTTTGGTGGACCGCGAGTACACCTTGCGCTACACCGGCTTCGCCAACACCGAAACCGGGCCGACGGGCGCCGTC
>JAHFTC010000074.1 GCA_023269585.1 Opitutaceae bacterium | reverse complement strand
GGAAATGCCCGCCCAGGTGCGGCCGAGGTCGCCTTCGAGTTGCGGGCGGAGCAACGCGAAGGTGGGGCTCACGGCGTACATCGCCTCGCGCGCCTCGCGGGTGACGGGAATCCGCGGCAACTCGGGGCCGACCCGCACGCGCAGAAGGGCGCCGTAGGCGTCGTTGAAAGCCGGATCGCGGAACTCAACCGTGCCGAACCAGCCGTAGTACCGGAGGTTCAGCGCGGCGACGCCGAGGATCGGTGGCAGGGCGCAGAGTACGGCGAGCCCGAGCGCGGCGAGCGAGCGCAGCGCGGTGCGGGCGGAGTCGCGGAACGCGGTGATGAGGACCGCGCCGGCGAGCAACGCGAGACTCGGGCCGATCCACACCGTTTCCTCGCGGGTGAGGTAGAACGCGCCAAACGAGAGTCCGAGCAGGACCGCCCACGGCAGTTGGCGACGGAACGTCTCGCGCCGCCGGAAATAGAGTGCGACCAAACCCGCGATGAGCAGCAGACCGAGCGGCACGTAGACGTGCTGGCGCAGCACCCGGCCGAGGCTGGAGGCGTCGAACGTCATCGGGTTCCACAGCAGCAACGCGTAGTAGCCGAAGCGCGCTGCGGCGGACGCGAGGGCGGGCCGGCAGGCGCGGACCAGCGCGGCGCAGGCGCCGGCGTAGAGCAGGTGTTGCGAGAAAAAGAGCGGCACGCCCAAGAGGTGCATGCCCGCGATCCACAGCGGGTATAACGGGCCCTTGGCCAGCGTGAGCGGGTTGTAGGCGCCCAGCCAGTCGCCGCGGCTGAGCGCCTCGCCGAGGCGGAGGAAGAGCAGGTCGTCGTAGGCCGAGGGGCCGATCGCGTAGAGCGGTTGCGCGGCGGTGAGCCAGAGTTTCAGGACGGTCAGCGCGATGGCGGCCCAGAACCAGCGGCGGGCGGAGGCGGCGGAGTCGGTCATGGCCGGTCGTCGCGTGTATCCAGGCGCAGGACGCCAAGGAAGAGACTGGTGAGCGCGACCTGGCAGCC
Source organism: Opitutaceae bacterium (assembly GCA_023269585.1). Classification (GTDB taxonomy): domain Bacteria; phylum Verrucomicrobiota; class Verrucomicrobiia; order Opitutales; family Opitutaceae; genus CAJCBL01. Next base: position 20,327 of record JAHFTC010000074.1, on the reverse strand, counting down.
GAGGGTGAGGGCGAGCGCGCCGGGCACCACGACGCGCAGCATCGCCTGCGGCGAGAGGTCGCCGAAGCCGTGGCGGCCCCAGATCCACACCGCGCCGGCGGAGACGCCGAGCCCGATGAGCGCGAGCAGCGCGCCGACGACGAGGCCGGCCTCGAGCGTGGCGGCGCGCAGGAATTTCTCGAAGCGTTCCTCCGGCGCGCGCAGGCCGGCGCGGATGGCGAAGAATTTGCCGAGCGCGGCGAACGACGCGGCCTGGAAGCCGATCAGCACGGCGAAGGCGGCGTAGAGCAATGTGTGCACATCGAAGGCCACGCCGCCGAGCCGGACCGGGCCGCCGACCAGCAGCGCCATCGCGGCCGTGCCGCCGAGCATGAGTGCGAGGCCCGGGTAGAGAAACAGCCAGCGCGGGCTGAAGAGCAGCATGAAGCGCAGGTGGCGCCAGCCGTCGCGCCACGGGCGCAGATGCGGCGGCCGGTCGCGGCCGTCGGGTCGGAGGACCGTGGGCACTTCCTCGAGACGCAGGCCGAGCAGGCGGGCCTTGATCACCATCTCCGAGGCGAACTCCATGCCGGTGGTGCGCAGGTCCATCTGCCGGTAGGCCGCCGCGGAGAACCCGCGCAGGCCGCAGTGGAAATCGCGGATGCCAGTGCGGAAGAACAGCCGGCCGAGGAAGGAGAGGATCGGGTTGCCGATGTAACGATTTTTCCACGGCATGGCGCCGGGCAACACGCCACCGGCGAACCGGTTGCCCATCACGAGATCGGCGCCGGCGCGCAGCCGCTCGAGGAAACGCGGGAGGTGGCCGAAGTCGTAGCTGCCGTCGGCGTCGCCCATGACGATGTAGCGGCCGCGGGCGGCGGCGATGCCACCGCGCAGCGCGAAGCCGTAGCCCTTGGCGGCGACGGGCACGAGGCGTGCGCCGTGGGCGGCGGCGATCGCCTGCGAGCCGTCGGTGCTGCCGTTGTCGGCCACGACGATTTCGCCGGCGATGCCGTGGGCGGCGAACGCGGCGGCGATCTCGTCGAGGCAGGCGGCGAGGGTGCGCGCCTCGTTGAGGCAGGGCAGCACGACGGAGAGTTCGGGAGCCGCTTCGTTCATGGCGTGGGGGCGGCGCGGCGGCGGGTGCGCCACGCTTGCGCGGCGAAGGCGGCGGCGGCCAGCGCGGCGAGGAGGGTGCCGCCGGCGAGGGTGCGGTGTGTGGCCTCGGCGCGTTCGCCGCGGAGGAGCGCGCGCCACTCGGCGCCGAAGGCCGGATCGTCGGTGAGCGCAGGACGGGCCACGCCCATCCAGCCGGCGTCGCCGGTGCGGCCGTCGAAGATCACGAGCGAGGCCTCCCAGCCGCGGTAGGCGGCGGCGTCGAGTGTCCAGAGATCGAACTCGCCCTGCGGGTTGGTGCTGAGGCGGTCCTCCCAGCGTTCTTCGCCGGTGGCCGGATCGCGGAAACGCCAGCGCAGCGCGCTGCCGTCGCGGTTGGGCCAGCCGCAGACCGGCGTCACCAGAAAGCGGTGGCGGAGGCTGAAGGGCCGCGCGGCGAGGATGGCGGAGAACGACGCGTCGGGCAGGAGCGTGCCGTGCCAGAAGCGCGCGATCTCGGGGCGGTGGAGCGCAACGGCGCCAGAGGTGGCTCCGGGTACGAGCTCATCGCCCGGAGTTTCGCGGACGAAGACCAGGTCCGCGAGTTCGACATCCGTACGGGCCGGCTCGAACGCGGCCTGCCAGCGGGCGGCGGGCGCGAAGACGAGCGGCTGCGGCCAAGCGGCCCAGAGCACGGCGCCGCCGGCGGCGAGTGCGGCAGCGAGCCCGGCGAGCAGGAGCGGCGATGCAGATTCTGTTTCCGCCGGTGAGGGGGCGGGTGCTGCAGCGCGGAGGCGCCACGCGGGGCTCGGACGGTTGGCGATGTCGGTGGTGGTGGCGCTGCGCAGGCGCCAAGCGGCGAAGCCGATGAGGCCGAGGCCGGCGGCGAGGAGAAGCGGCCACGCGGCCGGGAGACCGCGGGCGATCCAGCCGAGCCGGCCCTGGTCGGTGCGGGCTTCGGGTGCGCCGGTCTCGGGCGGCAGGAGCGCGCGGAAACCGGGCTGGACGAGCAGCTCCGCGACGGAGGGCGGGTACGTGTAGAGCGTGTCGCTCACGCGGTCGCGTGAGAGCACTGCGGGATCGCGGGTGGCGATGAAGTCCCGGACGGCGGCGAGGTTCGCGGCGTTGGTGGCGGGGCGGTGGATGAGGATGTAGCCGGAGTGGCTGGCGACCGTCTCGTGGTGCGCGCCCGGAACGAGGGCGACGAACCACGCGGCGCCGAGGAGGCCGGCGAGGAGGCGAATCCGACCGGTGGATTCACGCCAGAGGAGCAGGAGGCAGGCGGCGTTGACGCTCACGCCGTAGAGCAGGAAGTCGCAGTAGCGGGAGACGAAACCGACGGTGTCACCGCCGCGCCCGTAGCCGATGGCCGCGGCCTGGGCGCCGACCCAGAGCGCGACGACGAGGAGGAGCGCGTCGGCCGGGGCCAGCCGGCGGCGGAGCAGCAGGCGGTCGGCGGCGAACCAGAGGAAGGGTGCGTAGAAGAGGAAGGCCCAGCCCGGGTGGGGCAGTGGCCAGGCGAGCTGGCGCAGGCAGACGTCGAGCGCGAGGCGCCAGGAGTCGGCGCGGAAAACGGCGGTGACGGTGAAGTCCGGCGCGAGCGCCTGGTAGCAGACGACCCACAGCGCGGCGAAGGCGAGGCCGGCGGCGGCGTTGCGGCGAGTATCCGTTTCCCGGATCAGGCGCCAGCCGAGCAGGACCGCGGCGGCGACCGGGGCGAGCACGGCGGACTGCTGGGTGAGCAGCGCGAGACCGCCGGCGAGCTGGCCGAGCCACCACACCGCATCGCAACGGGTGCGGGTCGCGACGGCCCAGAGGTAGACGAGCGAGAGCGCGACCTGGAAGAAGACGAGCGATTGGATGCCCCAGAGCGTGTTCTCGGCCGTGATCGGGAGCGCGAGGAGCAGGCCGGTGAGGAGAGTCCAGGCGACGGCGCCGGCGCGGCCCAGTGCGGGGCCCAGGGTGCGGCCGACGAGCAACAAGGGCGGCACGACGAGGAGGGCGTTGAGGGCGGTCTCGAGGAGGTTGTTCCACTGGCCGTTGAGGCGGACGAGCAAGAAAGCCAGCGAGCGCGTGAGGATGAGGCAGTGGTCGTTGAGCGGCGCGACGAAGGCCCGCCAGTCGAGCGTGCCGGCCAGCCACGGGCCGAGAAGATCGACGGCCACGGCCTTCCACTCGTCACGGTACGGCAGCGCGGTGCCGTAGTTGCGGATCAGCCACAGCCGGCCGGCAAGGGCCAGCAGCGCGCCGCCGAGAGCGAGCAGCCACCAGGGACGCGCGGCGGCGGCGGATTCTGTGGGGGCGGGTCTCAACGGATCTCAACCCCGGTCCAGGCGGTCCAGTCCCAGCCGTTGTCGGAGCCTGCGTCGATCACGAGGTAGATCCGGCCGGTGACGCCGGCGAGCGGCACGGAGAACGAATGCAGGCCGCGGTCGGCGGGATTTTCGCGCGGGTCGAGGAAGCGCGAGAAGAGCGTGTGCTCGACGGTGCCGTCGGACCAGACGACGCGGAACTCGGCGCCGCCGGTGCGGGCATCGCCCTCGTAGGCGGCGGGGAGGTAGCCGAAGCGGCCGCGGATGGTGGTGGCACCGGCGGGGAGTTCGTATTCGACGCGGCTGGGCGCGTGGATGACGAGCACGGGCTGGCCGGAGATCCGGCCCTCGGCGGGCGGGGCGTAGGACTGGATGGAGGTCGGCGGGCGGCCGAGCGCGGCGAGCTTGGCGCGTTCGAGCGCCTGGCGGTAACGCAGACCCGCCTCGGCCGGGGTGACGGCGAAGAGGCCGATCTCGGCCTGTGATTGGAAACAGAATTCGTCGCCCTCGACGTCGACGAAGAGCTTGGCGACGCGCCGGACGGGACCGCCGCCGCCGGCGGCGTTGAGGTAGTTCTCGAGGTTCTCGATCAGCGGGTTGAGCAGGAAGCCGCCGCGGCCGATGGCGGGCGGCATGCGGTAGCGGCTGGTGGCGCCGGCGGTGTCCTCGACGACGAGGAAGACGAGCGGCTGCTTGTACAGGAAACCGCGGATACGGCCGAGGAGCGAGGGGCGGAGGTCGACGGTGACCCAGAGCGGCTGCTGGCTGAGCTCACCCAACTCGACCGGGGCGCGGAGGGCGACGGAGGTGGTGCGGAGGCGGCGCGGGGCGACGCGTTCGGCGGGCGGGGCGTCGGGCCGGCGGCGCCAGAGCTGCCAGTCCTTGTCGGTGAGCACGTAGTCGTAGGCGTGGACGAAGTAGTTGAGGAGGCGGGCGTCGTCCATGGCCGGCAGGTGGTTGTCGATGGCCTGGAGCTTGACGAGGGCGTACTGCGGGGCGCGCGGGGAGGCGTAGTAGTCGAGGTTGCGCTGGGCGAGCGGGGCGCTGAAGGCGCAGTAGCTCTGGAAGACGGGGCGCGGACGGTAGTTGAACTTGTTGAACAGCGCGATGGCCTGCTCGAAGCCGAGGACGTCGAGGGTGGCGGTGCCGACCTCGTTGCGGACGAAGTGCAGATCGTGGTCGAGGCGCTGCTGGTGCATCTGGTCGCGCAGGCCTTGGCGGAACTGCTGCCAGTGGGTGAGCTCGTGGGCGCGGGTCCAGAGGTGGTTCTGCATCTGGCCGACGATGCCGCGGGCCATGCCGGGCAACGCCTGGTCGATGCCGACGACGCAGAGCAGGCCCGCCGGGACGAAGAGCAGCCAGCGCAACCACCGGTGGAGGCCCTCGCCGAAGAGCGCGGGGAAAGCCGTGATCGGGAGCAGGGCGCAGATGAAGAAGCCGATCATGTGGCCATCGGCGCGCACGAAGCCGTGTTTCCAGTTGAGGAAGAGGAAGGCGGCGCAGAAGAGCGTGGCGGCGAGGGTGAACTTGCGGCGGGGCGAGGCAACGAGCTGCAGGATGAAGCCCACGGCGACAAGGCCGGCGACGATGAGCGCGGTGCGGAAGGGCGCGTCGGGCGTGGGGATGCTCATCCCGTCGGTGTAGCCGCCGCTGAACTCGAGACAGGAGAGGAGGTAGGCGGGAAGGTTGAGCGGGTTCTGGCCGCAGAGCACCCAAAGCAGCAGCGTGGTGCCGGCGAAGGTCGCGGCGTTGACGAGCGCGACACGGGTTCGGCGGTGCAGCAGCGCGAGCACGACGGCGGCCGCCACGGCGACCCCGGCGAGCAGGAGGTTGGTGAACTTCACCGCGCCGTAGAGTGCGAGCAATGCGGTGTGCGGCCAGGCGGCGCGGGGCTCGTCCTCATCGGCCCAGCGGAGGAGCTGCCAACCGAGCAGCACGATGACGATCATCTCGAGCGCGTCCTCGTAGACGACGCCGAAGAGCACCATCGCGGCGAAGAAGGCGAAACGCTGGACACCGGCCAGTCTCCGGCCTTCGGCGACGAAGAGCGTGGCGGCGAGCGCGGCCTGGAAGGCCTGCCAGGCGATCATGCCCCAGAAGAGCTGGCCCCAGTAGGTCTTGCCCATGACAAAGCCGAGGGGGCCGTAGGTGAAGACGAGGTCCGTGCCCCACTGCAGGCCTTGGGCGAAGGCGTAGCCCATGGTCATGCGCCAGGAGGCGTCGAGCTCGAGCGCGGGTGGCCGCGGCACGGTGAACGCCGCGAGGGCGAGCAGCAGCCAGAGCAGGATGTCGGCGACGAGGTTGGGCTTGGCGGCGGGGGCGGGCGAGGGCGAGGCGGACATGGAGACGGGTGGGTGCGGGCGGGGTGGCGTCACTGGACGACAATGCGGCTGGTGAACGCCCAGTCGAAGTTGGCGGCGCCGTTGTCGCGGGTTTGGAAGATCAGGCGTTCGCCGGGCAGCGGTGTGAACGGCAGGTCGAGAGTCTGGGTGCCGCGGGCGGCGGGGTTGCCGACCGGGTCGAGCAGGCGGCGGAAGAGTTCGCGCCGGGCGCCGTCGGGCGTCTCGCCCTCAAGGATGAACTCGACGCCGTTGGTCCTGTCGCCTTCACGCTCGTAGGCCTCGCTTAGGATGCCGTAGTCCCAACGGATATGGGTGGAGCCGGCGGGAGCGGGGATAAGGAGGTCGCTGTCGGCGTGCAGGCTCATGCAGCGCGCGCCGTCGATAGGCCAGGTATTGAAGCCGAAGGCGATCCGGCAGTGGGTGGGCAGCGGGGAGCAGATGTCGCCGAAGGCGGTGCGGGCACTGGCGGGCGGCAGCGGAGCCAGCGGCGCGTCGGGCTGGTTCGGGCCGGCGGGGCGGGCCGAGGTGGTGATGTTGTGGTATCCGTGATTCTCGTAGAGGCGGCGGACGATCGACTCGCGGTAGAGGTTGCCCACGTGGACCTCGGCGCCGGTGTCGCCGTTGTTGAAGGAGTAGGTGACGTCGGGATCGAGGTTGAAGGCACGGGCGGCGCGCTCGAGGAGTTCGCGGTTGCCGCGCTGGTCGCCGGTGAGGATGAGGGCGCTGACATCCTCGTCGGCGAGATCGGCGAAGGCGCGGTCGAGGTAGGCTGGGTCGGCTTCGAGGCCGCGGCGGATCATGAGCGCCTTGCGCTCGGTGTAGTAGGGGATGATGGCGGACCAGTCGGCACCGGCGACGACGATGACGCTCTTCGGGGGCGTGTAGGCGCGGAGGGATTCGGTGAGGCCGGAGCCGCCGGGGCTGCGGACCTGGAGCAGCGGCTGATAGTAGCCGTGAAAGGTCGCGTAGAGCGCGGCGAGCGGGACGAGGAGCAGCGGCACGGAGACCAGCCGCGGGAGCTTTGTTTCCAACAGCCCGAGGAAGACGAAAGCGACGGCCGCGACGGCGAAGACGTTGGCGGCGTAGAAATAGTAATCCTGCAACGCGTAGGCCAGGGGGATGAGCATCTGCGCGGCGAGGAACAGACCTGCGGCGCCGGCGATGCGCGCGCGCCAGTCGCGCAGGAAGATGAGCCCCGGGAGGATGATCGCGGCGAACGCCCAAGGCGGCAGCAGCGACTGTTGCCAACAGAGAAACAGGTTCTTCCAGGTCTCGCGGGAAAGGTGGGCGTCGAGGCTGAAGGTGCCGTAGTTGCCCGCCGCGAGGTTGGCGGACGTGAAGATGTAGGCGGAGGGGTGGGCGGCCTTGATGGCATCGGTGTGGTGGGCCCACCAGAGGGAGATGGCGAAGGGGATGACAACCGAGCCGACGCCCCATGCGAGTGTGCGGAGCGCTTCCTTGGTGCCGCCGCCGCGCCAGTCCCGCCAAAGGCGCCACGCGCCGTAGATCATCGCCGGCAGGACCCAGACGAACCACACCAGACTCTTGATCAGGCCGGCGAGCGTGCCGCAGATCACGACGACCGGCAGCCAAGCCCAAGGCGTGGCGGAGGTGGTCTTGCGGCCGGGGTCGCCGCGCCCGGCAACCGCGGCCAGCATGCGCGTGAAGCCGGCGAGAAACCAGACGGAGAACAGCAGCGCCATCGGGTCGACCAACACGGCACGCGAGTAGAAGAGATAGACCGGACAGGCGAGGGTGCAGGCGAGGACGAACAACCGCCGGGCGCGCGCCAGCCCGAGTTGCCCGAGCAGGAGGTAGAGGGCGGGGAGCGTGAGGTAGAAACTTGCGAGCGAGAGCGTGCGGGCCGACTCCCAGTGTGGCCAACCGGTGGTCCGGCTGAGCAGGACGGTGCCCCATTGGTAGAGCGGAAACTCGAGCGGCAACACCCACGGCTTGCCCAGCAACGGCACGGTGTAGTTGAGGGAGAAGTTGTTCTCCTGCTCGATGTAGTGCGCGATGAGCGCGGTCTGCGTCTGCCGGAACTCGTGGCCGAGCATGAAGCGGAAATGCCAGGCCTCGGTGGCGAAGTGGAGATGCAGGGCGAGGGCGGCGCAGCAGAGGACGATAAGCAGGCGGTCGAGCCAGCGGTCGTGGGCGGAGGACATCATGCGGACGAAGGGTTTGCACACGGCGCGCGGAGCGTGCGCAACCCCGCGAATGCCGTATCGGCGAAGGGTTGGCGGATGGCGGAGCGAAGTCCACCGAAGAGTTCATTCGAGGAACCAGCGGGGACCGCGCGGTCGGCTAGAGCAGGAACGCATCCCGCAGTCTTATGCAAACGAACGGATTGCCCGTGCGATGGCAGCAGATTGAGACCCGAAGGAAACAGTATACCAAGCCAGCCACACACTCAGCGGGCGACTGGGTCTGAAAAAAACGACATTTTGTGATTCCCCGAAATTCCGGCCGGCACGGGGTCGGAATTCTGAAAAAACCGGGAATCACAAAATGTCACCCCCTCCGGGGAATCACGAAATGTCGTTTTGCGACATTTCGAAGTATTTTTCCCATGAATGCCGGAGCCGCTCAGGCCGCGGTGCCGCAGCACTTCTTGAACTTCTTGCCGCTGCCGCACGGGCAGGGGTCGTTGCGGCCGACCTTCGGCTGCTCGCGGCGCACGGTCTGGCCCTTCGGCGCGACCTGACCGACGTACACCCAGTTGCCCTCTTCGCGACCGAAGATCGCGGTCTCGACATGCTCCTGCTCCTTGCCCTCGGTTCGGAAACGCGCGGAGAACTCGACCAGCCCCTGCTCGTCGGTCGGGCCGCCCTTCTCGGTGTGCAGGATGGTGAGGCCGAGCCACTCGGAGCTCTCGGCCCAGCGCTTGGCTTCGTCGACGGAGTAGTCCTTGCGCTGCTCGGCGCAGAGCGAGCGCTCGAGGTGGCCGTACTCGCGCTGGACGTAGGCCGTGTAGCGCGAACGCATCAACGCCTCGGCCGTCGGCGCGGGCGCGCCGCCCAGGATCGGGCCGCAGCAGGTAGCGAGGGATTTTCCGGAACCGCAGGGACAGTTGCTCATAAAGCTGCACCTTATCGGCGGACGCTCCCCGGGCTGGCAACTCCGGAAGCGGGGCCGTGGTGGCGTCCGCGCTGGCCCGAACAGCGCGCGGCCGGTTCGCGGCCTCCGGGGCTCACGCCAGCGGCAGGGAGACGCGGAACGTCGTGCCCTTCGGTCCGGTGGCCGCGAGGGTGAGCTCGGCGCCGATCTGCCGGGCGAGAAGCTGGCTGATCGAGAGCCCGAGTCCGGAGCCGCCCGTGCGGCTGCTGCGGCCGGGGACGAACAGGTGCGCGCGCTGCGCCTCGGGGATGCCGGGGCCCTCGTCGGCGACGGTCAGCACGAGTGTGCCGCCCTCGGACACCAACGACACGTCGACGCGGCGGCCGGGCTGGGAGGCGGCGACCGCATTCTGGACGAGATTGGCGGCGATGAGGCAGAGCACACCGCCGCGGTGGCTGTCGAGCGTACCCGGAAACTGGTTGGTGACGGCGAGCTGCACCCCCTGCTGTTCGGCCATGGCGCGCGCGCGTTCGCGGATCGCGGCCGCGATCTCCGGGCCGTCGATCTCGTAGCGGGCGTTCGCGCCGATGTCGCGCAGCAGGGCGACGGTCTCCTGGATCATCGCCTGCATCCGTTCGGCGTAGTCGGCGGCGGAGCGCCAGTCGGACTCCCCCTGCGTGGCGACCGCGGCGCGCAGCCCGGCCACCGGCCCCTGTAGGCCATGGATGAGGTGCGAGGTGATCTGGCCGAGGGCGGACGCCTTCGCGGCGAGGGTGAGCTCGAAATGGGCGCGGGTGAGCCGGTCGTTGCGCTCGGCGATGGTGCGCTGCGCGCGGTGCAGGCCCCAGGCCGCACCCGCCATCACCAGCGCGACCACCACGGCGCCGAGCGCCAGTGTGTTGGTCGTCTGGCGACCGAGGCGGGCGTCGATCGCGGCCAGCTCGCGCTCGAGGGGCCGGCCGTCGATGGTGTAGCGGACAAAACCGAGCGCGGGTGTCGCCGGCCGGGAAAACACGGCCAGCAGGACTTCCAGGACGGGGACGCGGGACTGCCCGGGGGCGACGCCGGTGAAATACTGGTCGAGCGGGAACTCGGGATGGTAGCGCGAGATGGCGCCCGTGGACTGAAGCCGCACGTAGTCGTCGATCGGCAACTCCACGAAGAGCTGGTCGGCAGGGACGGTGCCGATCGTGGAGCCGGCGCCGTCGAAGACGGCGACGGCGATCATGCCCTCCTGTCGGGCGCTGCGCAGGAGGCCGGTGAGCGTGGGCCGGTCCGGGCTGTTTTCATCGGCGACCTGCTGGAGGGCGAAGGGGCGGAGCACGGCGGCCTCGCGTTCGATGATGCGGCGGTGCAGTTCGCCGACGAGTTCCGCGCGCGAGCGCAGCACCATCACGGCGAAGGCGGCGAACAACAGCCCGCCGGTGCCCAGCGCGGCCAGCGCGAGCACGAGTGCGGGGCGGCGGGAGTGGAGCGGGCCGGTCACGGGCGGTGGATCGATTCGCCCGAGGGCAGGGGAATGGCGAGGGCCTGAAGGGCGGCGTCGAGCAGCAGGCGGCGTTGCGCGGGGGAGAGGCCGGGCTCGAGGAGGGCGGCGCGGTAGTCGCGGTACTTCTCCTGGAGTTCCTGGGCGAAGCGGGCGCGTTCGAACTCCTCGAGGAGGTTGTCGACGGATTTGCGATCCTGGACCGCGGCGTTGGCCCGGTGGTGCTCGGCGAGGGCGAGGCGGAGTTCGTTCTTCTCGCGGTTGAGGACGGCGATCTCGGCCTGTTGGTCGGCGGTGAAGGCGGATACGGGCACGGCCAACCCCGCCGGCGTGGCGGCGCCGGCCGCGCGCACGGTCTGGTTGAGGGTGGTGTTGAGCTGGCGCAGGAGCGCCTGTTTGCGGTCGCGGTAGGCGTTGAGGCGGGCGGCGAGCGCGGGCGGCGCCGCGGGCGCGGGCGGCACGCCGTCCACCCCGGGTGTATTACGAAGATCCTCACGGAGCGAGGCGGCGAGGGTTTCGAGGGCGGCGAAGCCGGGCGCCTGCCGGCCGGCGAGCTGGCGGAGGCCGGCAGGATCGCTGAACGAGGCCTGGCCCAGGACGGCCAGAAGCTCGTCGCCGAGGGCGCGGCGCGCCGTGGTGTAGGCGGCGATGCGGCCGGCGAGTTGGGGTGAGACCGTGGCGGGCAGGCGCAGGCTGGCGCCTTCGGGGGAGAAGAAGAACAACGTGCCCGGCGCCGCGGGCGACGGGCGCATCTCCCCCTCGACGGCGAGGGAGAGCAGCAGCCGCCGTTGCTCGAGCGAGAGTCCGTCGGCTTGATACGCCGCGATCCGGAGCAGGGTGAAGTCGGTGTCGCGGCCGGGGGCGGGAGCGGAGGGGCGGGCGGGCGGTGAGGCGGAAAGCCATTCGTCGCGCAACCGCCCGAGCTCGGTGCGCAGCTGCTCGGCGGTCGCCTCGAGTTCCTGCAGGCGGCTGGCTTGGCGGACCGCGCAGGCGGCCAGGGCCGCGTGACGGGCACTCGCCTCCACGCCGGCGGAGGCGGCGAGCGCGCTGTGCAGTTCCTCGAGAAGCGCGAGTTTCAGCGCACGGTAGTCGTCCAGTTTCAGGCGCTGGCGGCGCGGGAGGTTGTCCTCGGCCAGGCGCGACGCGAGCTGGGGGTAGAAGAGGTCGTGGACGTGGGCGGCGAGCTCGGCCGGTGGCGCGACCCCCGTGTCGAGCGGGCTGCGCAACGGCACGGGCGTGTCGAGCGGGAGCGGATCCGGCGGCAGGAAGACGAGCGGGGCGGCGGCCGGCGGCGGCAGGTTGAAATAGTAATACGAGCCGCCGGGCGTGACGAACCGGCCGAGTTCGAAGGGGGCGGTGGGCGCGGTGCGGTCGAGGGACGCCGGATCCGAGGACACGGCCTGGTCCTCCGCGGTCAGGGTGGACGCCAGGGCAAGCCACAGCGCGGAGGTGGCGAAGCGGCGGAGACGGGAGGGACGGGCGGGCGGCATGGGAAGGACGCAGAAGTTTGGCGTCCGGATGCAGTTGCGATGCCAGCGGGGAGGACGGGGCGGCGGGTGAGGCGGGTCGAGGTGGCGGGTTGCGGCCAACCGATTTGGCGGGGCGGGGTGGTTGTGCGCCACCGCCTCAGCCCGCCGGCGGGGCGTCGGGTGGTGGCGTGGGCTCGGCTCCGTGGTTGAGCCGGTAGCGAAGAAACTCGCGGGTGACGCCAAGGCGACGGGCGGCGGCGGTGACGTTGTGGTTTGTTTCGCGGAGCGCCTGGGCGATCAGGTCGGCAACGACCCCGTCGATGGAGAAGCCCTCTTCGGGTAGTTGCCAGGCGGGATTGCGCCAGGCGGGGGCGGTGCCGCCGGACGGGGTGGCGAGGTGGGCGAAGTCGAGTTGCGGCCCGGCGCCGAAGATGACGGCGCGCTCGAGCTCGTGGGCGAGCTCGCGGGCGTTGCCGCGCCAGGGCTGGGCGCGCAGGCGGGCGGCGCCCTCGGGCGTGATCGAGAGCTCCTTGAGCCGATGCCGTTGCGCGATGCGCCGGAGCAGATGTTCGGCGAGCTCGACGAGATCCCCGCAGCGTTCGCGCAGCGGCGGCAAGGCCAGATGAAGGAGGTGGAGGCGGTGGAACAGGTCCTCGCGAAACGTGCCCGCGGCGACGAGGTCCGCGAGGGGCCGGTTGGTCGCGGCGACCAGGCGGACGTCGATGCGAAGTTCCTTCGTGCCGCCCAGCCGGCGGACCACGCCCTCCTCGACGGCGGTGAGCACCTTGGCCTGGGTGGAGGCGGAGAGGGTGCCGATCTCGTCGAGGAAGAGCGTGCCGCCGTCGGCTGCCTCAAAGAGACCGATACGGGCCTGCTTGGCGTCGGTGAAGGCGCCGCGTTCGTGTCCGAAGAGTTCGGATTCGGCGAGGTTCTCCGGCAGGGCGGCGCAGTTGATGGTGACGAAGGGGCGCGCGCTGCGCGGGCCGGCGCGGTGCAGCCAGCGGGCGAGCAGGCTTTTGCCGGTGCCCGTCTCGCCCTCGATGAGCACGGGGGGCGGGTGGTGGGCGATCCGCCGTTCGGCGGCGAGGATCTGCTCGAGCCGGGCGCGCAGCCGGCCGAGGGCGCCGCCGAAGAAAAACTCCGGTTCGGTGGGCGACTGCGGCGCCCGGTGTTCCTCGCGCCGGGCCGCGGTGTGCTGGGCGCGGCAGCGCAGGAAGGCGATGGCGAGCTGGTCGGGCTCGAAGGGTTTGGTGAGGTAGTCGCCGGCGCCGAGGCGCATCGCCTCGACCGCCTCCTTCACGCCGCCGAACGCCGTCATCACGACGACACCGGTTGTCTCCGAAAAGACCTGCTCGCGCAGGAGCTCGAGCGCCTCGCCGTCGGGCAGGTGGAGGTCGACGAGGGCGAAGTCGAAACGCAGCGCGGCGGCGAGGCGGCGGGCCTCGGCGAGGTTGCCCGCCTCGGTGGGCTGGGCGCCGAGCGCGCGGAGATGGGCGGCGAGGCGGCGGCGCAGGGCCGAGTCGTCCTCAAGGAGGAGTACTTCGCAACCGGGGGGGAGTGCGGTGTCGACATCCATCGGAGCGATACTGCGGGCCAAGGCGGTGGATTCTTCAACACTTTTCCCGGCGGGCGGCCGCAAACCTCGTGCGTTCAGGCGCGTTTCGCGCGCGGGTGGGCGGCGGCCGGTGTGCCGCAGCAACCGGCGGGCGGGGGCGCGCTGGTTGCAGGCAACCACCCGCGGGGTGGCCCGGCGCCGCCGGCCCGCGGTGCGTTCCGGGGAATCTCCCGCGAAAGCCGGGATCGGCACGGGCCGCCGGCGCGCTGGCACGGACTTTGCAAAGTCGATACCCACCAAACCCCGCATGCGTCTGCCCCTCGAGTTCCAGTGCCTGTCGCTCCCGTTGCGAGTTCCCGCTCGCTCCCAGAGCCGTCGGGCGCGAAAATCGCCCCGGTTTTCCGCCGGGTGCGTGCCCGGCGCGTGTGCAGCCCAACAACCCTGACCCCGATGGAACGAAACATCCGAACAAGTGGCCGGCTCCTGGCCGCGTTGGTACTTTCTAGTGGCAGCCTCGCCGGGCCGGCGCTGCCCGGCGCGCTGCTCGACGACGTGCAGAAGGCCGCGACCGCCTGGGCGCAGGTCCGGACCGAGACGATCGGCCTCGAAGCCGACTGGGCGTCCCAGAAGACGCTGCTGGAATCGACGCTCGGCGCGCTGCAGGAACGGGTGCGCCAGCTCGAGGAGCGCCGGGCGGCGCTGGAGGTGAAGAACTCCGGCGGCCGGCGCGAGACCGAGGAGCTCGTGGGGCGACGCCAGGCGTTGGCGGAGGCGACCGTCGAGGCCACGCAGCGGTTGCTCGCGCTGAACGAGCGGCTGGCGCGCCTGCGCCCGTGGTTGCCGCCGCGCCTCTCGGCCGCGCTCGAGCTGCCCTACCGCAGCCTCGCGGCGCCGGAGCTCAGCCTCGGCGAACGCATGCAGCACACGGCCGCGATCCTGAACCGCTGTGTTCATTTCAATCGGACGGTGGCCGGAGGCGAGGAGGTGATTGTCGCCGCGGGAGGCGAGGCGAAGCTGATGGAGGTCGTGTATTGGGGGCTCAGCCACGGTTACGCCCTTGATCGCGCCGCCGGCGTGGCCTACGCCGGAGCGCCGGACGCCAACGGCTGGGAGTGGGTGCCGGCCCCCGAACTGGCGAAGGCGGTGGCGCGGCTGATTGCCGTCGCCGCCGACAAGACCGAGCCGGAGTTTGTCGTGGCGCCCGTGCGGGCCAGCGACCCGGCCGCCCTCGAACCGCAGCGCTGACCCGCCCCATGAACTGCCGCACCCTGACGCTCTTTCTGCTCCTGATCGCCCCGGTCGCGCGGGGCGCCGACCCGCTGGCCGACGCCGCCGCGCGTGCTTCCACTGAATACGCCGAGCGGCTGAAGACCGCCACGGCCGAACTCGCGGCCACCCGGGCCCGCATCGACGCCGCCCGCGCGCCGCTCGCCACCGCCGCCCAGGCCGCGGAGGCGCGCTTGGTGGTCCTGGAGGGGGAACTCCTGCGGCTGCAGATGCAGCAGGACACCGGCGCGGAGCAGCGGCACCAGCTGCGCCGCGAGACCGACGAAGCGAAACGCAATCTCGGCTATGTGCTCAACCAGGCGCAGGAGACGCTGAAGGCGCTCGAGGAGTCGCTGCTGCCGGGCGAACAGGCGGTCTGGCAAGAGCGGGTGGAGCCCCTGCAGCGGCAGTTCGCCAACGCGAGTGCGCCGGCGAGCGTGCCGGCGGCGCTGGCGACCGCCGAGCTCGCGGCCGACCGGATCGCCCGGCAACTCGGCGGCTTCACCGCCCCGGGGCAGGCCGTGGCCCGGGGCGACAACCGGATCGTGCCGGGCACCTTCCTGTTTCTCGGTCCGGAGGCGTTTTTCCAAGGCCAACAGCCCGACATTCTGGGGACGGTGCGGCTGCGCCCGGGTGGCGAATGGCCGATGGTGGAGCCGATCGAGGGCTGGAATGCCGCGGCGGCCGACACCGTCTTCAAGCTCGGCCTCGGCACGGTCGCGCTCGACGCCTCGGGCGGCAAGGCGCTCGCGCTGGAGGAGTCGGCGGACGGGTTCCTCGACGAGGTGCGCAAGGGCGGCGTGGTGGGCGCGGTGATTCTGGCGGTGGGAGTGCTCGCGCTCGTCATCGCGATCCAGAAGGTGCTCGATTTCCGCCGCCTCGCCGTCGACGAGCCGCCGGCGGTTCGCCGGGTGCTCGCGCTGCTCGCGAGCGGAGACCAGGCGGGGGCCGAACGAGCGGTGCCCGCGCTGAAGGCGACCACCCGGGCGCTCTTCGCTCTGGCGTTGAAACATAGATACAAGCCCAAGGCGATTCTCGAGGAACACCTCGAGAGTTTCGTGCTCGAACAGCGCATGCTCCAGGAACGCCGGCTGCCGCTGCTCGCGGTGGTGGCGACGGCGGGCCCGTTGCTCGGGCTCCTCGGCACGGTGGCGGGCATGATCAAGACCTTCACGGCGATCTCCGTCTTCGGGGCCGGCAGTGCGGGCAAGCTCTCAGTGGGCATTTCGGAGGCGCTGATCGCGACGAAGTTCGGACTGATGGTCGCGATCCCGGCGCTGGTGGTGCACGGCTTTCTTTCGCAGCGCATCCAAAAACATCTGGCGATGCTCGACCGGTACGCGCTCGAGATTGTGACCGCGTGCGAGGAGAGCCGTCGGGGCAAGCCGGCGGAGGAGGGCGTGACGGTATGATCTTCGACCCGGGCAAAATCCTGCAGGAGGGTGGGCCGGTGCTGGTGGCCAATCTGGTGCTGGCGGCCGTGCTCTACGCGCGCTGCTGCGGTCTGCTGCTGGAGCTGCGGCGCGCCCGCGGCACGCTCGCGCTGATCCGCGAGGTCTCGCCGCGCCAGGTCGCGACGCTCCGCCGCTGGCAGGAGGAGCTCCAGGACCTCTTCCGTCGCCAGCGTATCCTGATCGGTGCGATGATCGCGGCGGCGCCGCTGCTCGGACTGCTCGGCACGGTCGCGGGCATGATCCGGACGTTCGAGCACCTCGCCGGCCGCAGCGCGCGCTCGGTCGAGGGCCTGGCGAGCGGCATCTCCGAGGCGCTGCTCAACACCGAGGCCGGGCTGGCGGTGGCGATCCCCGCGGTGTTGCTCCTCTACTACGCCCATCGTCTCGTCCAAAAGGGCCTGCGCGACCTCGTGTTGCTCGAGGCCCGTGCCCGGGAGGAAACCTGACATGGCGCGCCGACACGGACAGGGCCGGCACTACGAGAGCGTGCATGTCGACGTCGTCCCGATGGTCGACTGCATGCTCGTGCTCGTGATCTTCCTGATGGTGAGCAGCGTGTTCGTCGCCGCGCCCGGGGTGGAGGTCGACCGGCCGGACGTGAGCGGGGGCGAGGTGGCGGACCGGAATTTCCTGCTGCTCGCGATCACCGCCGACGACCGGATCTTCTTCGACGGGCAGGAGATTCAGCTCGAGCAGGTGGCGCCGCTGGTGAAGCAGGCGGCGTTCACCCAGGACCAGTCGCTGATCATCCAGGCCGACAAACGCACGAGCCACGGGATGTTCGCGCGCGTCTACGCCGAGGGGAAGAAGGCCGGGATTCCCAACGTCCAGTTCGCCACCGCGCGCTCCGAACAGCCCTGAGACGACAATGCACCGCGCGCCGCCAGGCCAGCTGCCCGAGATCTTCCCGCCCCAGACCGGCGGGGCGCGGGTGCTGAGCGCGCTGGGCGGGCTCGCCTGCGCGGGCCTGATTCTGGGGGCGCTTTCCCTCTCGCGCACGCCCGGGGGCGGCGAGCCCCCGCCGGAGATCCATGTCGCGCGGCAGGCGGTGTTCCCCCTCGATGTGCCGCCGCCGCCCAGCGCGCCGACGCCGCTGGTCGCGGTGCCGTTCGCCAGCCCGATCCAGCTCGAGATCGCCGGCTCGTCCAGCCCGGTGCGCCTGCGGGTGCCGGAGGTGCCGCTGCTCACCGCCGATGCGCCGCCCCCCGTGGCGCGGCCCTCCGTGGTGGCGCGGTTCGACCTCGCCCGTTCCGCCGTGCGGCCGGTGCAGGAGGACCCGGAGCTCGAGCAACGCCGGGTCTTCAGCCGCACCGACGTCGACCAGCGGCCCATGGTGCTGCAGCGGGTGAACCCTGTTATCAACTACGTGAAGGTGCGCAACATGGCCACCCCCCGCGTCACCATGCTGCTGGTGGTCAACATCGACGGCTCGGTGGGCGAGGTGCGGCTGGTCGACAGCTCCCAGGACCGCGAGTTCGACGAGACGATCATCGCGATGATCCGCGAATGGCGGTTCAGCCCGGCCGTCCGCAAGGGCCGCAAGGTCCGCTGCTGGGTGGAGCAGGCCGTCACGGTGCGCGTCACCGGCGGGTCACTTTTCGAAGCCTACTAGCCCATCGTATCCATGCGTTACACCCGAACTCTGCTGCACGCGCTCCTCGCCGGGATGTTGCTCCTCGCGCCGGTCGTCGCCGGGGCCAAGCGCCCGGCGACCAAGGAGGACCTCAACCGGATCATCAACGAGTCCGCGAACTTCCTGCGCAACCGCGAGCCGGAGATGACGGCCGGCGAGTTCGCGCTCTACGAGAAGGTCGTGGCGATGCTGGCCATCCAGCCCGAGTTCGCCATGCAGCTGCTGCAACAGATGATGGCGGGCAAGGAGCGGCCCAGCGCCGCCTTCGAGTTCGTGCTCGGCAACGCCCAGTACAATGCCGGCCGCCGCGACCTCGCGGAGGCGCACTACCGGCGGGCCGTCGAACGTTTCCCCGAGTACCTGCGCGCGTGGGCCAACCTCGGGGTGGTGCACTACGGCGAGGGGCGCTACGACCAGGCCGTCGCGTCCTTCCGGCGGGCGGTGGAGCTCGGCGACGCCACCTCCGACACGCTCGGCATGCTTGCCTATTCGTTGCAGCGGGCCGGCAACGGCGTGGCGGCCGAGATGGCGTACCTGCGCGCGCTCTCCGCCGCGCCGGACAATCCCGACTGGCTCGACGGGCTGTGCGGCCTGTACATCGAGTCGAAGCAGTACGGCCGGGCGGAGCCGTTGGCGCGGCAGCTCGTGAAACTCCAGCCGCATGAGCCGCGGCATTGGCAGCACTATGCCGGCCTGCTCCTGTCCCAGGAGCGCCGCGTGGAGGCGATCATCGTGCTCGAATCGGCCCGCGCCCTGCGGCTGGCAAGCGACGAGATGCTGCTCGAGCTGGGCGATCTCTACGCGCAACAGAAGTTCAACGCCGAGGCATTGGCCGCCTATCGCGAAGTCCTCCAGCGCGGCTCCGAGGCGGGCGCGCAACGCCTGATCGTCATGGCGCGGATGTTCGCCGAGGAAGGCCAGCCGGCCGCGGCGGCCGAGTTGCTCGCCACCGTGGAAAAATCCCTGCCCGCCGACGCGCGCGTGCCCTTCCTCCAGGCCCGGGCCGAGCTGGCCGTGGCGCGCAAGGACTGGGCTCCGGCGCGGCGCGACCTCGAGGAGGCCCTCAGCCGCCGGCCGCTCGACGGTCTTGTGCTGCTGCGGCTCGGCCAGGTCTTGAAGGAATCCGACTCCGCGGTCGCCGCCGAGCAGATGCTCCTCGCCGCGGCCCGCCGGCCGGAGGGCGCCTACCAGGCCCACCTCGAGCTGGCCGACCTCGCGCTGCGGGCGCGCCATTTTGCCCCCTGTATCAATCACCTGGAGCAGGCGCTCGCGCTGCAGCGCTCGCCCGCCATCCAGCAGTACCTCGCCAAGATCAAAGCCATCGCTTCTTCCGATGAAAACACGACCCACCACTGAAGCCGCCCCGCGGCGCCCCGGCACTCGTCTGCCGTTTTCCGTTTTCCTCCCCGTGCTCTTCTCGCTCTCGGCCCTCGCGGCGCCCGCGCCGGACGCCCCGCCGAAGGACCATGCGCTCTTCGTCGGCACCAGCCTGCAGATCAAGGACGGTGAGACCTTTCACGAGCTCGTCGCCGCCGACTCCAACACCGTGACCGTGCTCGCCGACGGCAAAGCGCGGACTCTGCCGCGCAATGGGGTCGGCGCGGTCCGGATCGAGCCGGGCCTCAAGCTCAGCAGCCTGGTCGCACAGATCGACGACCTTCGTACCACACCGGTGAATGCTTCGCCCTCGGGTGACCGCTTTGCCTCCGATCGCATGTACATCCTCATGAACAGCATGGTCGACCGGAGTGCGGAACGGATGGACGGCGCCATCCAATCCATGGAGACCGCGTCGCGGATGGTGGATACGGCCACTGGATTCTCGAAGGCCGCATCGGAGCAGCACCTCCGTGACACAATCGAGTCCTTGAACAAGGAGATGTCGAGCAACACCGCCTGGACCAGTTCGGTGTCGAGCCTCCTGCCGGTCGACGGAACGGCCAACGCCGTGGATGTCTCCTGCTCAGTGGCCGCGCCGCGAGCCACGCGCGACGCCTACGTGCTGCTGGTCACCGAGTATCGGATAAACTCGCGGGACCAACCGCAGTACAAAGTTCACGTCCAGCCGCTCCGCGACCTCGGGCCCAAGCCCCAGCGACTGACCATGACCCAGGCGGGCCTTCCTGTCGGCTTCATCCTCGGCCGCGTCGACGTGCACGTCTACGCCGACGGCCAGGAACTGGCGACCAACCTCTCCGAGCAGCGGGTCGACCTCACGGCCGACGATGCGCTCCGCTATCTGGTTATCTGCTACGTGGCGGCCCACCCGAAGGACACCCTGGTCGCGACTCCGCTCAAGATGGGCGTGCCCGCCGATTTCAAGGCGCAGGTCTCCGCGGAGCAGTTGGAGCGCCCGCTCTACGTGAAGGTCGGGGTCGACGGCACGGTGCAGGGCGTCTCCGCGGCGGCGGACCGCAGTGCGGCGGCCGACCCGTATGTGGACGCCGCTGTCCGGAAGTTCCGCTACAACCCGGCCCTGGCCGCGGGCAAGCCGGTCGAGAGCGTGGTGCCGCTGCGGCTCGCCGACTACGTCCGCTGAGTTCCTGGGAAGACCGGTCCCCTTTTGGGGAGGACCGGGGAATGATCGCCCGGCCCCCGAGGGCCGGGCGATCTGTGCCGTGCGCCCGTCGTAGCTGAATGACGGAGTCATTCACTCCGGCGGGAGTTGATCGAGAAGTT
>JAHFTC010000006.1 GCA_023269585.1 Opitutaceae bacterium | reverse complement strand
TTTATTCTCGCTCTATAACTCAACTCCCAACACCGCTCTATGTGTTACCTATCACCCCGGTCAGAGTGTCACCTATCACCGGATCGAACCACCTCGCGTTCGAGGCCGGGCAGAAGGGGTCATGTCTTAACAATTGACAAGGCGGACGGCTGCTGGCGTGGTGTGGGGGCATGGCGCGCAAGCTGAGGTTGGAGTATGCCGGGGCGACGTACCACGTGATCAACCGTGGGAACTACCGGCAGAACGTGTTCGAGTCGCAAGGAGCGGCGGAGGCGTTCGAGCGGGTGCTGGGGGAGGCGTGTGAGCGTTTCGGGTGGGTGCTCCACGCGTATGTGATCATGCGCAACCATTTCCACCTGGCGGTGGAGACACCGGAGCCGAACCTGAGCGTGGGGATGAAGTGGTTGCAGGGCACGTGGGCGAACCGGTTCAACCGGTACCGCGGGCTGGTGGGCCGGCCGTTCCAGGGACGGTACAAGGCGTTGCACGTGGAGCCCGGCGCGGCGCTGGCGCAGGTGGCGAACTACATCCACCTCAATCCGGTGCGGGCGAAGGTCGTGGAGTCCGAGAAGCTCGGCGAGTTTCGGTGGAGCAGCTTCTGGTGGTTCCCGCAGCGCAAGGAACGTCCGGCGTGGTTGTGCGCCGAGACGGTGTTGGCCGAAGCGGGCGGGCTGAACGACACGCCGGCCGGCTGGCGCAAGTACGGCGCATACCTCGGTTTCCTCGACGAAGCGGAGCCGACCAAGCGCACTGAGCGCTACGGGAAGCTCAGCCGGGGGTGGGCGCTGGGCTCGGCGGAGTTCAAACAGAGCCTGATGGCCGACTTTCAGCAGCAGGGGGCGCGGCTGGAGCAGGCGACCCTGCACGGCGAGACCGAGGAGGACTGGCGCGAGCTGCGCGAGACGGCGTGGGAGGCGAGGCTCCAGCAAATGGCCGTCGCGGCGAAGATCGATCTGGCCCGGCTCGGGCCGCGCAAATCGGAGCCGGCGAAGGTGCTGCTGGCGGCGGCGTTGCGGGCGGAGACGGCGGTGAGCAACGCCTGGCTGTGCAAGCGGCTGGGCATGGGCACACCGGCGAGCGTGAGCCAGTTCGTGCGGCGGTGGCGGGCGGACGAGGCCAACGCGAAGGCGGTGGCGCGGCTGCGGGCGGCGGTGATGCGGGCGCACAGGAAACGGTGAACTGACCGCGGAGGGCCGCCGGTTTTCGCTCGCCGCGGCGGCGGCGATGCGGCTTGGCTCGGCGGCGCATGAAGCTCGTCAGCTGGAACGTCAACGGCGTGCGCGCCACCTTGAACAAGGGATTGCTCGACTGGCTCGAGCGCGAGCAGGCCGATGTCGTCTGTTTCCAGGAGACGAAGGCCCGCGAGGAGCAGGTCGATGTGCTCTGGCCGGAGGGCTATGCGGCGCACTGGAACAGCGCGGAGAAACCCGGCTACAGCGGCACGCTCACCCTCACCCGGCGCCGGACGCACGGCGTGCAGCGCGGGCTCGGCGGTCTGCTCGAGGACAAGGAGGGACGCGTCCTGACCACGGAGTTCGACGACTTCTTCCTCGTGAACGTCTACACGCCGAACTCGAAGCGCGAGCTCGAGCGGCTCGCCTACCGGCACAAGGAGTGGGACCCGGCGTTCCTGAAATTCCTGAAGCAGCTCGAGGCGACAAAGCCGGTGGTGTTCTGCGGCGACCTCAACGTCGCGCACACGCCGATCGACCTCGCCAACCCGAAGAGCAACGAGCGCACGCACGGTTTCACCTGGGAGGAGCGCGAGGGTTTCTCGAACCTCGTCGCGGCCGGGTTTGTGGATACGTTTCGCGCGCTGCATCCCGGACAGGGCGGGCACTATTCGTGGTGGAGCCACATGAGCAACGCCCGCGCCCGCAACATCGGGTGGCGCATCGACTACTTCGGCCTCTCGGCGGCGCTGCGGCCGCGGCTGACGAGCGCCTTCATCCAGCCTACCGTGACCGGCTCGGACCACTGCCCGGTGGGTGTGGAGCTGGCCTGAAGCCGCGCGAGCGAACCGCCCCGCCATGCGCTACCTGCTCCGCTTCAGCCTGGCCTTCGCCCTCCTCACCGTCGTGCTCGCGCTGGCGGGGCTGGTCCTGCCGCGTTCGTATCGGGTGGAGCGTGCCGTGACCGTGGCCGCTGCTCCGGAGGCGGTCTACCCGCTGGTCGGCGACCTGGCCCGCTGGCGCGACTGGAGCCCGTCGTTTGCCCGCGACCCGCACATGGAAACGCGGTTCTCCGCCGCGACGGCCGGGGTCGGCGCGTGGACGGAATGGAGCAGCGCCCGCCAGGGCGGCGGTCGGGCCGAGGTGATCGCTGCGCGCGCACCGGAGCACCTGCGCTATCGCATGAGCTTCACGGGCCTGCCGGTCGTGACCGAGGGGGCCTTCGATCTCGTCGGCACGGGCGGCGGGCACGGGGTCCACGTGACGTGGACGAGCGAGGCGCGGCTGGGCTGGAGCCCGCTGGCGCGCTGGTTCGGCCTGCTGGTGCGCCGGGCCGAGGGGAGCGACATGGAGCGGGGGCTCGGGGCGCTCAAAGCTCGCGCTGAGAAGAACGGCGAACGCTGAGCGCGAAAATTTCTTCTAGGTCCGCCCCGCCGTGGTGGCCGCTTGACCGTCGGAGGTCGCGGGCCATGCTGCGGGCTGCGCCAACCCCTGGCGCACTGCAGTGAAACCCCTTACTCCCATGAATTGGAAAATCGAGATTCTGGAGAACCACAGCGGGGAACTCGGCGAAGCCATTCGGCACGAGGACCACCTGATCGAGGCGGAAGAATATCACTACGACCAAGGGCAGGTTCTGGAGGTGTATGTGCACGGTGCGGACGATCCGCTCTGGCACATCTTCACCGATCTGGATTCCGGCCATCGTTTCAAGATCCCGCCGGTGAAGTACCGGCAGCTCGCGTGAGGCACCGGCGGCGCCGGTCCTGAACGCAGCCCGTCCGCCGCACGAGGTGCGGCGGTCGAAATCCCACCGAGGCCGAGGCCGCCGCCGTGCGGCCCGCGCACGGAGCCTCCCCGGCACAGCGATCGCGGGAGCATCTGGCCGCATTTCCCGAGGTGCGGCGAAATGCGGAGCAGTTCGGCCGAGTTGTGTTGCGGCAGACGAGCGTCGACCGTCGAGAGCGCGAGCGCCGGCCGTTGTCGGCACGATCCGAGTCGCTCGGCCGCCTCGGGTTTGCCCTTCATTTTCTGGCTCTCGACGCTCGTCCGCTCGTCCCTCGACTGGCTGGGTTCAGCCGAGCCCGAAGTTGCCGAACGCCCCGGGATCGCGGAGGCTGGGCGCATGCTGAGACAACTCCTCGCCGGCCCGCCGCCCCTCAGGCTCGCTGTGGCCGAAAGCATGACCGGCGGGCGGGTGCAGGCCTTGCTCACCGCGGAGGCGGGCGCCTCGGAGTTTTTCCTCGGCGGTATCACCGCGTACGCGCTCGCCCAGAAGGTGCGGCACCTCGGGGTCGAGCGGCGCGCGGCCGAGGCGGTCGACGGCGTCTCGGCGGAGGTTGCCCGGCAGATGGCGCGGGGGGCCTGCGCGTTGTTCGAGGCGGACATCGCCGTGGCGACGACGGGCTATGCCGAGCCGGCGCCGGCCCGCGGCTTCGGCGAACCGGGCGTGTACTGGGCGCTCCACCACCGGCGGCCGGACGGGGGCGAAGGCCGACGGGAAGGTTTCCTGTCCTTGGCGGGTTGCGACCGGGCGGCCGCGCAGGAGCGGGCGGCGCGCGAGGTGGTGGCGGCGTTGGCGGCCTATGTGCGGCAGTGGCGCGCCCCGGGGGCCTGATGGGGCGGCCCGGCCGGGGAAAGTATCCTGCGGCTGCTGGCGCCGCGGCGTAGTTGGTGCATGGTAAGCGCCCGCTTCCCATGGATCTCGAATCCCCACCTCACCCGGTCCCGTCCGGGGAACTGCTCGCGACCGGCGTGCTGCCGGACCAGTTCCTGGGACGACTGCGCACGGCGATCGACGCACACTCGATCGTGAGCGTCTCGGACCCGCAGGGCGTGATCCGCTTCGCCAACGACCGGTTCTGCGAGATCAGCCGTTATCCGCGCGGGGAGCTGCTGGGCCAGGCGTACCGGATCGTGAATTCGGGCCTGCATCCCGCGGAGTTCTGGCGCGAGCTGTGGGCGACGGTGCTTGCCGGCCGGATCTGGCGGGGCGTCATCCGCAACCGCGCGAAGGACGGGAGCTGCTTCTGGGTGGAGACCACCATCACGCCGGTGCCTGGCGACGACGGAAAGCCGCAGGCGTTCCTCACCATCCACACCGATGTCACGCGGCTCAAGCGCGTGGAGGAGGAGCTCAGCCGGCTCACGCACGACCTGGAGCGCCACGTGCGGGAACGCACCGAGCAGGTGCAGCAGAGCGAGCGGCTCTACCGGCTCCTGCTCGCCTCCGTAACAGACTATCACTACACGGTCGAAGTCCGCGACGGCCGGGCGGTGGCGACGACCCATACCCCTTCCTGCCTCGCCGTGACCGGCTATGCCATGGAGGAGTTCAACCAGAATCCGAACCTCTGGCTGACGATGGTGCCGGAGGAGGACCGCCCGGCGGTCCTCGAACATGCCCGGGCCGCCCTCGAAGGCCGCGGCCTTGCCCCGCTGGAGCACCGGATCATGCGCAAGGACGGCCAGATTCGCTGGATCCGCGACCGGGTGGTGGTCCGGCGGGACCATACGGGCCGGGTGGTCTTCTACGACGGTATCCTGACTGATGTCACCGAGGAGAAACGGGCCCAGCTCGAGGTGCAACAGCTGGCCCAGAACCTGGAGCAGCGGGTGGTCGAGCGCACGGCCCAGCTGAAGGCGGCGCATGACCAGCTGCGTGTGCTGTTCGAGCATGCGCCGGTCGGCATCAGCTGGGTGGAGCGCGGCAACCCCGACATCTACCACCTCAACGACCGGTTCTGCCAGATCATCGGCCTGAGCTACCGGGAGGCCCGCAGCTACGAGAACATCGTGAAGGCGACGCATCCCGACGATCGGGAGGATCAGGAGGACCTCATGGCGCGGCTGCGCCGGGGCGAGATGGACAGCTTCTGCCTCGAGAAGCGCTACGTGCACAAGGACGGGCGGATCGTCTGGGGCCAGCTCACCGTCGCGGTCCTGCGCGACGAGACCGGTTTCATCACGCAGCATTTTGCGATGCTCGTCGACATCACCGACCGCGTCCGGGCCGAGCACGAGGCGCGGGCCAACGAACTGCGGCTGCGCCGGTATTTCGAGAACGCGAGCGAGATCCTCTACTCGCTCGATGCGCACGGCGTCTGCACCTTCGTCTCGCCGGCGTGGACGCTCAAGCTCGGCCACGCGCTCGGCGACGTCGTGGGCCGCCGTTTCACCGACTTTGTGCACCCCGAGGACGTGCCGGCCTGCGACGCCTTCTTCCGGGAAGTGCTCGAAAGCGGTCTTTCGAGTCGATCATTTGAATACCGCATTCGGAACATCGAGGGCGAATGGCGCTGGCACGCCTCGACCGGCTCGGTGATCCGCGACGACCAGGGGGCGGCGACGTTCTTCGGGATCGGGCGCGATGTCTCGCGCCGCCGCGAGGCGCAGATGGAACTGCGGGCGTCGCTCGAGCGCCGTGAGGAGCTGGAGCGGATCATCGACCGCTCGCCCTCCGTCGCCGTTCTTTGGAGCGCCGACGAGGGCTGGCCGGTGCAGTTCGTCTCCCAGAGCATTTCGCAGTTTGGATACACCGTCCAGGATCTGGTCGGCGGCCGGGTGCGCTACCTCGACCTGCTCCATCCCGACGACGCGGCCCGGGTGATGGACGAGGTCCGGGCGCACACCCTCGCCGGCCACAGCGAGTACCGGCAGGAATACCGCATCGTGCGCAAGGACGGCCAGGTGCGCTGGGTGGACGACCGCACGGCGGTGCGGCTCGATGCCGCGGGCAAGGCGACGCACCACGAGGGCATCCTGACGGATGTCACCGCGCGCAAGGAGGCCGAGGAACGCGAACGGAGCGGCCGGGAGCGCGACCTGCGCATCGCCCACGAGGTGCAGCAGCACCTGCTCCCCAACGTGTATCCGGACATCGGAGCGGTCGAGACCGACACGCTCTACACGCCGTCGCGGCTCGTCGGCGGGGACTACTACGATTTCTTCGAGGTGAAGGAGCGGTGCTGGGGCTTCGCGGTGGCGGACGTGTCGGGCAAGGGCACGGCGGCGGCGCTGATGATGGCCTCGTGCCGCACCGCACTGCGGGTGAAGGCGCAGGGTGGTTGGGATCCGGCGACGGTGCTGCGCATGGTCAATTTCATCGTCCAGCCGGACATGCCGAAGGCGATGTTCATCTCGGCGGTGTACGGAATCCTCGATTTGGAGACCAACGTCTTCCGGTTCTGCCGGGCCGGCCACGAGCCGGGGCTGGTGGTCCGAGCGGCGACCGGCGAGGTGCTGGAGCTGTGCCCGGCGGGCATGGCGCTCGGCCTCGATCCCGGGACCCTGTTCGACGAGTGCCTCGAGGAGTCGGTCGTGACCCTCGCGCCGCAGGATCTGCTCGTGCTCTACACCGACGGCATCACCGAGACCGCGGGGCCCGACGGGGACGAATTCGGCCGGGAGCGGCTGGCGGCCGTGTTGCGCGAATCGCGGCATCTGCCGTTGGCGGAGATCCGCCAGCAGGTCGATCGGGCGCTCTGCAGCTTCGCCTTCAACGCCCCGGCCGCCGATGACCGTACGCTGCTGTTGGTGCGTCCGCGGTGAGCGCAGCCAGCCGCGCATCGGGTGATGCGACGGAGCCGGTCACGCGCGTGGGCGGGATGCGGCCGGTGCTCAAACAGCTTTGGCGGGGCCGGGGGGCGGAATCAGCGAATACATCACCGGCGTGACGAGGCGGGAGAGCAGCAGCGAGCTGATCAACCCGCCGAGGATCACGATGGCCAGCGGCGAGAACAGCTCGGAGCGCTGCAGCGCGAGGGGCATCAGCGCGCCGACGGCGGTGGCGGTCGTGAGCACCACGGGCAGGAACCGGGTTTCGCCGGCCTGCTCAATCGCGTCCTTCAACGGCACTCCTTTCTCGCGGAGCTGGTTCGTGAAATCGACGAGCAGGATGCTGTTCTTGATCTCGATGCCGATGAGCGCGATGAAGCCGATCGTGGCGGTGAAGGAGAGCGTGTAGCCCGTGAGCCAGAGCCCGACGAGACCGCCAATCACGCCCAGGGGGATCACGGAGGCGACGATCGCGGTGCCGCGGAAACTGCGGAACTCGAGTACGATCACGGCCAGCACGCCGAACAGCGCCACGAGGACGGCGGTGCCGAAACCGCCGAAGGTCTCGGCGCGGCTCTCGGCCTGGCCCCCGAGTTCCCAGCGGTAGCCCTGGGGCAGCTGGAGGCCGCCGAGCCGACGCACGGCCTCCTCGGTGAGCCGGTCGGTGTTGTAGCCATTACGCACCCACGCCTTGACGGTGACCGAGCGCTCACGGTTGAAGCGTTGGATGACCGGCGGCGCCGATTCGAACTCCAACGTGGCGACCTGGCCGATCGGCACGTAAGCGCCGGAGACGGTGGGCACGAGGATGTGGCGCCAAGTGTCGAGCGAGGCGCGGTCGCCGCGTGGCAGGACGAGCTGGAGGTTGTATTCGTCGCCGTCGGCCTCGCGGAAGCGGGCGATGTTCAATCCGGCGAAGGCCAGGCGCACGGCGCGATCGATCTCCGCCTCGGACGCGCCGGCGAGGGCGGCGGCGGCGCGGTTGAGGCGCAGGCGCAGGTCGGTGCGCGAGGTGCGCAGCGGGTTGTCGATGTTCTCGGTGCCGTCGATCTCGCCGAGCAGGGCCTCGACGCGTCCGCCGAGCTCGCGCAGGCCGTCGAGTTCGGGTCCGAGCACGCGGATGGCGATCGGCGCGGCGATGGGCGGACCGTTCTCGAACTCCTTGAGCTGGATCTGCGCGCCGGGGATCAGCTCGAACTCCGCGCGCAACCGGTCGAGCAGGGCCGGGCTGGTCGACGGGTCGAAGCGGTGCAGGGAAGCGAAGACCTCGGCGAAGTTGGCCTTCTGCTGCTCGTTGGCCTCGTTGTAGTAGACTTGTGGATTCCCTTTGCCGACGGTCGTGAAGTACCAGGCGATCTCCGGCGTGCGCGCGAGAATGGCCTCGACCCGGCGGGCGAGCGCGTCGCTGGCGCCGACGTTGGTGCTCTCGGTCGCGCGGATCTTCACGAGGAATTGCGGCAGGCCCGCCTTCGGGAAAAGACTGAAGCCGATCTGCGGGATGAGCAGCAGGGACGCGCCGAGCAGCGCGGCGGCGGCGAAGAGGGTCTTGATCCGGTGCTGCATGCACCAGTGGAGCAGCGGCCGGTAGGTCCGGTGGATCACGCGCATCAGGCCGCGCAGGATCGCGTTGCCCTCGGCGTCCTCGTGGCCGCTCAGCATCCGGCTGGCGAGGAACGGGATGATCGTGAGCGCGACGAACATCGAGGCCACCACCGTGTACATCACCGACAACGGCAGTCCGCGGATGAACTGCCCGGAATCGCCCGGCATCAGCGCCAGCGGCAGGAACGCGAAGAGCACGGTGGCCGTCGTGCCGACGACCGCCACGGCGATCTGCTCGGTCGCGGCGATGGCGGCCTCGATCGGCGGGTGGCCGAGGCGGCGGAAGCGCGCGATGTTCTCGGCCACGACGATCGAGTCGTCCACGAGCAGGCCGAGGGCGATGACCATGCCGACGATCGTGAGCTGGTTGAGGCCGTGGCCGGTGAAATGCAGCAGCGTGACCCCCATCGCGAGCGACAGCGGGATCGAGAGCGCGACGAGGAGCGAGGCGCGGAACCCGAGCGGCAGGATGGTGATCAGCACGAGCCCGATCGCGATGAGGAAGTCCCGCTCCAGACCGCCGATACGGCGCGCGACGTTCTCGGCCTGGTCGAAGGCGAGCTCGAGCCGCACGTCGCCGGGCAGCTCCGCGCGGAAGGTCTCGATGCGCGCCGTCACCTTGTCGCGCAGCGCGAGGATGTTCTGGTCGTTGAGCTGGCGCACGGTGACGAACACCGCGCGCTCGCCGTTGAACCGGCCGAACTGCTCCAGCTCCTCGGTCGCCCACGCGACCTCGGCCACGTCGCCCAGCCGCACGACGGCGTTGCCGGCCCCGGCGAGCGGGGTCTGGCGCACTTCGTCGAGGTCGGCGTAGGCGCCGGTGGTCTTGAGGTTGAACCGGCGCGCGCCGCTCTCGACCGCGCCGCCGGGGATGTTGGTGTTGGCGCCCTGAATCGCGGCGATCACCTGGCTGAGCGGCAGGTGCATCTGCGCGAGCTTCGGGAGATCGAGCGACACGCGCACCTGCTTCTCCGGATACGCCCATTTCTGCACATCGCGCACGCCGGGCACGGCCTCGAGCCGCTCCCGCAGCCGCTCGGCGAGATCCTGGAGGCGGGCGTAGCTGGCGTCGGGCGAGACGAGGGCGAGCTGGAGCGTGGCGACGTTGTTGGTCTGCCACCGGCGCACCTCGACGGAGGCGGTGTTGGCCGGGAGGCTGCCGCGCACGGCGTTCACCTGGCGCAGCACGTCGTTGTACTTCGTGTCGGGGTCGTTGCCGTAGTAGAACTCGACGCCGAGCACCGCCACGCCGTCCTCGACCGAGGTGTTCAACTTGTGGAGATCGTCGAGCTCCTTCACGGCGTTCTCCAGCGGGCGGGCGACGAGCCGCTCCATCTCCACGGCGTTGGCGCCGGGGCAGACGACGATGACGGTCGAGGCCGGGATGAGCAGCTTCGGGTCCTCCGAGCGCGGGATCTCGCGGAACGAGTTGAACCCCACCGCCGCGAGGCAGAGGAACACCAGGATCGTGAACTGGTGGTTGTGGACGGAGAACGAGGTGAGCTTCATGGCGCGCGTGGCGGAGGGGGCGGCGGTTCAGGGCACGATCTCGATCGCCGCGCCGTCCCGCAGAAACTCCGCCCCGGACACGACGACGCGCGCGCCGGCGGGCAATCCGGTGGCGAGAAACGCCTGGCCGGAGTCGACCGCCTGGACCGTCACCCTCTGGCGTTGCACCGAGCGGCCGTCCGCTGCGGCGAGAAACACGTGGGCGAGCCGTCCGTCGCCCTCGACGAGGGCGGAGACGGGGACCGCGGGCCGGCCGGCCACAGCGCCGGGCTGGAGCTCGAGGTCGACGACCGAGCCGGAGCGCAGGGCCGCCGGCGTGGCGGCGAGGCGCACCTCGACCTCGATGGTGCGGGTGACGGGATCTGCCGCCTCGGAGATCTGGGCGAGCTCACCGGTGAGTGGCGGTTGGCCGGGGGCGGTGATGGTGGCCGTATTGCCGAGCTGGAGGCGGGCCGCCTCGGACTCCGGCACGCCGGCGCGCGCGATCCAACCCTCGGCCTCGGAGGCGAAGAGGATGGCGACCTTGTTGGCCGCGACCATGTCATTGGGCTCGACGAGCCGCTTGAGGATGTGGCCGGCGGAGGGCGCCACCACAACGGCGTGGCTGCGGTTGAACTCGGCGATGCGCAGCGCCGCCTCGGCCTGCTCGAGGCCGGTGGCGGCGTTTTGTGCGAGCTCGGTGGAGACGACCTCGCGTTCCCGCAGTTCGAGGGCGCGGGCGTGGTCGCGCCGGGCCTTCTCGACGGCGCTGCGCGCCTGGGCGAGCTGGGCGTCGGTCTCGGCGAGGTCGAGGCTGGCGAGCACCTGCCCGCCGGTGACCGTGTCGCCCGCGCGCACCGTGACCTCGCGGACGATGCCGGCGACCTTGAAGGCCAACGCCGACTCGGCGCGGCGGGACACGACGGCCGGGACGCGCACCGGGATGGCGCGGGTCGAGACGACGACGGGCGCGACCTGGACGCGGGCCGGCGGAGCGAGGTTGGCCTCGGTCTTGACCGGGCGGCCGCAGGCCGAAAGCAGCAGGAGCGAGGCGACGAGAGCGAGGCGGTGAACGATCACGGGCTGACACAGTGTCAGCGCCGTATCGAACCGTCAACCCCGTTTCCCGGCGAGGGAGCGGCGGAGCAGGGCGAAGCCGGTCGAGACGGTGCTGCGGAGGTCGAGGCCGAAGCACTCGCAGAGGTGGGTGCCTTTTACGGCGAGCAGTTGGGCCAGGCCGTGGCTGAAGGCCCACAGGCAGGTCCCGACCACCTGCGGGTCGCCCACGTCGCGGCGGATCGAGCCGTCCTTCATGCCGCGCCGGACGAAGCCCGTTTTCATTTCGTTGATCTCGGCGTGCAGGACCTCGATGCGCTCGTAGAGGGCGCGGGCGACGCCGCCGGCGGGGGTTTGCGCCTCGTACATCGCGAGGATCTGGAACTGGGCCGGATTGTCCTCGTGCAGCCCGAAGTAGACGCGGCCCATCGTCTCGAGCTGGTCGAGCCCGCAGTCGGCCGGATCGATCTGGCGGATGAACCGGTCGCGCAGCTCCTGGGTGGCGCGGAAGACGCACTCGAGGAAGAGCGTGCGCTGGTCGCTGAAATGGAAGTAGACCAGCGGGCGGCTGATCTTCGCGGCCTTGGCGATCTGACCGAAGGTGATGTTCTCGAGGCCGTGTTCGGCGAAGAGCCGGGTGGCCGCGACGACGATGGCATCGCGGCTGTCCTCGCGGGCGACGAAACGGACCGTGGGGCGGCGGCGGGTGGGCATGCCGCAGGTTGGGATGCCGCTGACAGTGCGTCAACGGCGGGGCTCGGCGCCGCTGGAGTCGGTGTCGGGATCGTTGTAGCCGGCCGCGGTGAGGCCGGCCGCCCGTAGCGAAACGCGTGAGCGTTTCGATCCGCCTACCGGGTTCATCGCCCCCGGCTACAAGGCTCACCGCGGTGGCCTACAGACGGAAGGCGCGAATCAGGCGCCGCCGAGGGCCGTGCGCACCAATGCCGCGATGGCGGGCGGGAGGTCGAGCGCGAGGGCGAAGTGCTGGGCGGGGGCGCTCATCTTCTTCCAGGTGCGCTGGAGGATGCCCACGAACTTCTCCTGCGGGTAGTCGGCGTGCTGGGCGGCGAAATCGGCGATCTCGTTCTCGAGGAAGACGAGGCAGGCGGCGTCCTCGAGGGCCTGGGTGCCGGCGTTGGTCTTGAGGCCGGTCTTCGACACCCAGGTGGCGACGTCGGCCGCCTCGGTGGCGGGCACGCCGGCCTGGAGCAGCAGCTCGCGGGCGCGCTCGGCCTGCTTCACGTAGAGGGATTTTCGCCACGCGTGGTAGCCCGGTTTGTCGAGGGGGAACGTGTCGCGCGGCACCGACCAGCGTTCGAGGTGCTGGCAACGCGCGGCGAGGCGCAGCAGTGGCGCGGCGTCGGGCACGAGGCGCGCGACCCAGGACTCCATGCGGTCGGCGTAGACGAGTTCGGCGGGCCGGCCGTCGGCAGTGCGTTTCGGGTCGGCGGCGTGGGCGGTGTCGATGAGCGAGCGGGCGTGTTGGTAGCAGTCCACGGCGGGGAGGTTGGCGAATAGGAGAGGCGGGGCAAGCCGGGGGCGGCGCGGCGGCGCTTCTGTAGCGGATTGTGCGTTGCGGCCGGGGCGCTGTTTTCCTTGGCTGAGGCCGCACCTTGGTCGACGAAAAACACGCATGTTGCCCCCGCTTCATCTTTCAATGTCTCGACCCGTGGATCGGGCCAATCTGCCCAGAACCTGGGTGAATGCCGCAGGGTGGGTGAAAAGGCTCCCGCCACCCTTCTCAGCTTTCTTGAGGACCATTCCGTGTGCTGTGATCTGCATAACGGCAGTGTCCTTCGTGGGAACTTGTGGCTGCGTTCACCAGCGTGCAGTACCGCATGGAGCCGTAGTGATGTCGGAGATGGTTCTGTCCGTCGACGAGCTCGCGCGGAATGCGACGGTCTTTGATGGGCGAAGTGTCCGTGTGAGAGGAGTTTCAGATGGCTTTGAGATGAGAAGTTGGCCGGCCGAGGCCGATGGTGCAGTTCTTTGGCTGGGCGCTTCGCGCGATCCCAAGCTGGAGTTCCCCAAGGACGTCTGTGTTGAGGTTGTGGGAGTCTTTCATGCCGAACCTCTCGGCATTTTTGATGCGTATTTTGGGTGGGTTGATTCCATCGATGTGAGAGTCGTAGACGGTTCTAGATAGCGGTGCTCGGTCGGTTCCCCGCCACAGGCCTGCCGAATACACGGCGGCGCGCCGTTTCTCCGCGAAGGGGAAAACGCTTGTTGCGGGCGGGACGGTGACGACGCTCGGGGCGTGAACCCTGACTCTGCGGATACCTCCCGTCTCGACCAACTGGCGGCTGTGCTGGCTGCTCCGGTGCCGCGGCGCCCGCCGCCGGAGCTGCTGGAGCGTGTGAAGCGCGAGGCGGGCTCGCTGTTTGCGGTCGGCTTCGGGCTCTGTTTCGCGGCGTTCGGAATGGTCTTCGTGGCGTTTTTCTTTCCCTGGCAGCTGCCGTTCGAGCTGCGGTTGAAACTGCCGGATGTGCGCACGGCGGAGGCGCGGATCGAACGGGTGGAGGGGATGAACTCCTCAATCAACAAGGTGCGGGTGCGCGGCTACGATTTCCTCTTCTCCACTCCGGACGGGGCGCAGGTGCGCGGACGTTGCTACACGACCGGGCAACGCTGGTCGGAGGGCGCGGTGGCGACGGTCCGATACGTGGCGGGCGACCCGAACGTGGCGTGCCTCGAAGGGGCGCGGCTGAGCGAGGGCGGCTTGGTCGCCTTGTTGGTTCTGCTCTTCCCGGCGATTGGGCTCGCCGTGGCGGGCTACTCGCTGCTGGAGCGCTGGAGGGCGGAGCGGATGCTGATCCATGGCGCGGTCGCCGAGTTGCGTGTGACGGCGGTGGAGTCGACCGGCGTGCAGGTGAACAAGCGCCCGCTCTACCGCATCACGTTGGCGCGGGTTGATGCGCTGGGAGCGGAACCGCGGGTGGAGCGTCGCTCCGATGGTCGGGCGGTGCGGTTCGCTCTGGAGCGGCTGGAGAGCCGTCAGCCGATGTTTGTGCTCGTCGATCCGAAGAAACCGACGCGGACGCTCTGGGTCGAAGCGATCCGCTGAGCCAGAACGAAGCAGTTGGACACAGAGGGCACGGAGACAAAGCAAGAGGGCACAGAGAGATCGGAGAGATCCTGAAGACCGGAGAGGCTCCCTGTTTGGCTGCGTAGGCGGGACCAGCACTCGTCTACCCAAGTCCCCCTCTGTGATCTCTTTCCGTCGCTCCTCTGCCTCTGTGACCAGTTCGGACTTCTGAATGTGTCGATGGCGCCGCAGGCGGTGGGATTGGCACTCCACCCTAATCCTCACGATGCACTGGCTGCACTGCACAAAAGGTGCAGGTGTCCTTGGGTAGGGCCGGCGCTCCGCGCCCGCCGCGGACGCCGGCCCAGTGTTCTTCGCCGCGAAGAACACGAGGCGGCGTCCCTACCACGGCAAGCCCGATTGCACCGTGAGGATTCGGGCACTCCGCAGGTCCGGCCCTCGATGCTCGACACTCGGCGCTCGGCTGGTTGGATGCGGCGGAGCCCATGGAGATCCCTGCCGATTGCCTCAACTGCGGCGTCTGCTGCTTCTCGAAATCCGCCACCTACATCCGGGTGAGCGGCGACGACTGGACGCGCCTTGGCGACGACGCCGAACGGGTGGCGCGGTTTGTGGGGCAACGCGCGTACATGCGCATGGAGGACGGCCACTGCATCGCGCTCCAGATCACGACAAAACGGGGACAACTGCCGGTGTTCTTCTGCGAGATCTATGAGAAGCGCCCGCAGATCTGCCGCGATCTCCGGCGCGGTTCGCCCGAGTGTCAGGGCGAACTGACGACAAAGGCCCACCGCGTGGCCGACGAGTACGGGCGCTGAGGCGGTTGGTTGCGGACGAGGGGCGAGGGCCGAGGGACAAGAGCTGGCGTGGCAGAGGCGCGGCCTTGTGGGGAAGCAAATACTTCGGTCTGAGCGGGGAATGGGCTGGTGGCTGCTTTGAACGGAGATCAGGAGCGGAAGTTCACCACAGAGAGCACCGAGTGCACGGAGTTCGGAACAGGAGCGTGAGTTCGGGACTCTTCCGCCTCTCGGTGTCCTCTGTGGTTCAATTTCGGGCTATTTACTTGAGAGGAAACGGAAGGACCGAGGAG
This sequence comes from Opitutaceae bacterium, assembly GCA_023269585.1. Classification (GTDB taxonomy): domain Bacteria; phylum Verrucomicrobiota; class Verrucomicrobiia; order Opitutales; family Opitutaceae; genus CAJCBL01. The sequence continues at coordinate 61,497 of JAHFTC010000006.1, read as the reverse complement.
AACCGTGCCCAGAACAGAGGGTTCCACTGAAGCGGAACAAGGCAGTTGGACACAGAGGTCACTGAGACAAGGCAAGCGAGCGCAGAGAGTTCGGAGAGAAGATCGCGTTCACCCTCTGGTGGGCGCGCCAAGGCGCGGCTCAGACTCGCCAAGCATTTCTCTGTGCTCTCCTTCCGTCTCTCCCCCGCTTCTGTGATCTGTTCAAACTGCCTTCCTAGCTGAACCGCCGCGAGCGCCGTTGGCCCGAACGGTGGACCGCTGAGGGCGGGTTTCGACCGTTCGTGGGACCACAGTTGAAGGAGCGCGATGCCGGCGGCAGGATCGCACCATCAAAGCGGTCCGCCCCGGCGCGTGGCGCAGGGATTCCGCCACTCCCGATTTTCGTAGTATACGGCTACGACTACAGACAAGCAGCGGCCCTCTCGGAAGAGAGGGCCGTTTTGTTGCAGCTAAAGGCGAAGGGGCGACCTACCGCCCGCGAAGGCGTGAGAGGAAACCGCGGACGCCGCTCGGCGAGGCCGCGGGTTGGCGCGAGGGGGACTCGGCGGGAGCCGGACCGGCGCCGCTGCCTTCGTGGCGGGAGGTGCCGTAGCCTTGCTTCTTCGGCTTGGGCTGCTGCTGGGCCGGGCGCGGGCCCTGGCCGCCTTGGCCTCCCTGTCCGTGGGACGATTTGCCGAAGCCGCCACCGCTTTGGCCGCCGCCGTGACTGCGACCGCCGCCTTGGTGACCGCCGCCACCGCCGCCGAACCGGCCGCCACCCTGGCGCCCCTGTTGGCCGCCGCGGGCGAAGCGGCCCTTGCCGCCGGAGCCCTGGTTCTCCGGGCGCGGCGGGCGCGCCTCGTACGGGGCGTAGTTGAAACCTTCGACCTTGAGGCGTTCGATCGGTTTGCCGACGAAGCGCTCGATGTCGCGCACATCGCCCTCGTCCTCGGGGGCCATCAGCGTGAACGCGTCACCCACGGCCTGCGCGCGGCCGGTGCGGCCGATGCGGTGGACGTAGTCCTCGGGATTCTTCGGCACGTCGTAGTTGATGACGTGCGAGACGCCGGCCACGTCGATGCCGCGGGCGGCGATGTCGGTGGCGACCATGACCTCGTAGCGGCCGCTCTTGAAGCCCTCGAGCGCTTCGACGCGCTGGTTTTGCGAGCGGTTCGCGTGGAGGACGGCGACGGAGTGGTTGGCGGCCTTCAGCCGGCGCGCGATGCGGTCGGCGCCGTGTTTGGTGCGGGAAAAGATCAGCACGCTGTCGAAATCGGTGCGCTCGAGCAGGGCGAGCAGCAGCTCGAATTTCTGCACCTGCGCCACCGGGTACATCGCGTGCGAGACGGTCTGGGCGGTGGCGCGGTTGGCGCCCACCTCGATGCGCACCGGATCGCGTAGCGCGAACGCGGCGACGGCGGCGATCTCAGGCGGCACGGTGGCGGAGAAGAACAACGTCTGCCGCGCATCCGGGCAGGCGAGGATGATGCGCTTCAAATCGGGCAGGAAGCCCATGTCGAGCATGCGGTCGACCTCGTCGAGCACGAGGATCTCGATTGAGTCGAGTTTCAGGCCTTCCTTGATGAAATCGAGCAGGCGGCCGGGGGTGGCGGCGATGACATCGACGCCGGCGCGCAGTTCGCTGCGCTGGTGGCCGTAGCCGACGCCGCCGTGGACGACGAGCGGGCGGATGTCGGTGAAGCGGGCGAGGTCGCGGAAGGAGGTTTCGACCTGGGCGGCGAGTTCGCGGGTGGGCTCGAGGATGAGCACGCGGGCGCCGCGGGAGGAGTGCTTGTCGAGCTTGGTGAGGATGGGCAGAGCGAACGCGGCGGTCTTGCCGGTTCCGGTCTGCGCCGAGCCGATGAGATCCTTGCCGGCGAGCACGGTCGGGATCGCGCGCAACTGGATCGGAGTCGGGTCGGTATAACCCATGGCTTGGACGCCACGGAGGATGTTCGGCGAGAGGCCGAGAGCTTTGAATGGCATGAGAAAGGAGGAGGTTTTCAGGAAACGGCCCGGCGGGCGACGGTTTTTTCGGGGGCCCCGGTCAACAACAAGACGGCCGAATAATCCGCGAAAACGGGGCAAACGCCTAATCTTCGTCCATGTCGCCCCTCCGCCCCGTGCTGGTCCTCTGTCTGGTGTTGGCCTCCTCGTTGCGCGCCGAATGGCAACGCGAGTTCGGTTCCCTCGCGTGGACCCGCGACGGCGCCGTGGTGTGGAAGTTCTCCTTCGATCCGAAGGAGGGGAAGCCGCATTTCGCCACCGGGGAGTCGCTCGACCTTCATTACCGGATCGTGGTGCGGCCGGCAGCGTGGACGCCGGAGGCGCTCGCCGCGGCGGCGAAGTAAGGGCGCAGAACCGGTTTGCCTGATACGAAGCGGTCCGTAGGCTCAGCTCCCGTCGGCCCCGTCGGCCGCCAATCCCTTAAACCAAACACCACCATGTCGGACATCTCTGCTCCTCCTCCTGCTCCCGTTGCGCCCGCCGGCGAAGACAAGACCGTGGCGATCCTCGCGTACGTGACGCCGATCCTTTGCTACGTGGGCATCGTCATCGCGATCGTGATGCACAACAAGGCCAAGACCAAGCTGGGCGCCTTCCATCTGCGCCAGGCGCTGGGCCTCACGATCGGCTTTGCGGCGTGCTTCGTGCTTTCGTTTGTGCCGTTCCTCGGCTGGATCGTCGCGCCGCTGGCCGGCCTCGCCTTGTTCGTCCTCTGGATCATGGGCCTGATCGCGGCCATCAACGGCGAGCAGAAGCTGGTGCCGGTCGTGGGCGAGCACTTCGCGAAGTGGTTCGCGACGACGTTCGAGTGATTCCGATTTTCGTCTAGCAAAAGCCCCGGACCGCGCCGCGGTCCGGGGCTTTTTGTTTTGGCGTTGGCGCCTCAGAGCGTCGCCAGAATCTGGTTGAACGTCGCGCTCGGCCGCAGGGCCGCGTCGGCCTTGGCGTCGTCCGGCGCGTAGTAGCCGCCGACGTCGACCGGCTTGCCCTGCACGGCGACGAGCTCCTGCACGATCTGCTTTTCGGCAGCGGTCAGTTTCTCGGCCACCGGCGTGAAGACGGCCTGCAGCTTCGCGTCGGCCGTCTGCGCGGCGAGCGCCTGCGCCCAGTAGAGCGCGAGGTAGAAGTGCGAGCCGCGGTTGTCGATCGTGCCGAGCTTGCGGCCGGGCGAACGGTCGTTCTCGAGGAACTTGCCGGTGGCGGTGTCGAGCGTGTCGGCGAGGACCTTCGCGGATGCGTGCTTGAAGACGATCGCGGTGTGCTCGAACGACGCCGCGAGGGCGAAGAACTCGCCGAGGCTGTCCCAGCGCAGATAGTTTTCCTGGAGGAACTGCTCGACGTGTTTCGGCGCCGAGCCGCCCGCGCCGGTTTCGAAGAGGCCGCCACCGTTCATGAGCGGGACGATCGAGAGCATCTTCGCGCTCGTGCCGACTTCGAGGATCGGGAAGAGGTCGGTGAGGTAGTCGCGCAGGACGTTGCCGGTGACGCTGATGGTATCGAGGCCCTTGGCGATGCGCTCGAGGCTGAACGCGCACGCTTCGGCCGGCGCGAGGATGCGCAGGTCGAGCCCGGCGGTGTCGTGCTGCTTGAGGTAGGTCTGGACCTTCGCGATGAGCTGGGCGTCGTGCGCGCGCTTGGCGTCGAGCCAGAACACGGCGGGCGTGTTGGAAAGTCGGGCACGGTTGACCGCCAGCTTCACCCAGTCCTGCACCGGGGCGTCCTTGGTCTGGCAGGCGCGCCAGATGTCGCCCTGCTCCACGGAGTGCGAGAGGAGAACCGCGCCCGCGGCGTCGACCACGCGCACGGTGCCGGCGGCGGGAACGAGGAAAGTCTTGTTGTGCGAGCCGTACTCCTCGGCGGCCTGGGCCATGAGGCCGACGTTGGGCACGGAGCCCATCGTCTTCGGGTCGAGCGCGCCGTGCTTCTTGCAGAAGTCGATCGTGGCGGAGTAGATCCCGGCGTAGGAGCTGTCGGGGATGACGGCGAGGGCGTCCTGAGTTTTCCCCTTCGCGTCGTACATCTTGCCGCCGGCGCGGATCATCGCGGGCATGGAGGCGTCGACGATCACATCGGACGGGACGTGGAGATTGGTGATGCCCTGGTCGGAGTTGACCATCTCGACGGCCGGGCCGGCGGCGAGCGCGGCCTGATAGTCGGCCTCGATCACCGCGCGCTGGTCGGCGGGCAGCGTGGCGACTTTGGCGAGGAGATCACCGAGGCCGTTGTTGGCATCGACGCCGAGCTGCGCGAACACCGCGGCGTGTTTCTCGAAAAACGCGGCGAAGAACACGCGCACCGCGTGGCCGAAGAGGATCGGGTCGGAGACCTTCATCATCGTGGCCTTGAGGTGGAGCGAGAAGAGCACGCCCTCGGCGCGCGCGCGGGCGACCTGTTCGCCATAGAAGGCGACGAGCGCGCGGCGGCTCATGAACGTGGCGTCGAGGATCTCGCCGGCCTTCAGCGCGAGCTTGTCCTTCAGCACGACTGTAGCCGGCTGCGTCGAGGCCGGACCGGGGTCACCGCCCCCGGCTACAGCGGGCACAAACTCGATGCGGACGGTCGTGGCGGCGGGGACGCAGACGGAGCGCTCGTTGGCGAAGAAGTCGTTGGCGCCCATCGTGGCGACAGCGGTCTTCGAGGCGGAGGTCCAGGCACCCATCGAGTGCGGGTGTTTGCGCGCGTAGTCCTTCACGGCCTTGGGCGCGCGGCGATCGGAATTGCCCTCGCGCAGGACGGGGTTCACGGCGGAACCCTTGACCTTGTCGTAGCGGGCCTTGGCGTCCTTCTCGGCATCGGTCTTCGGCGTCTCCGGATAGTCGGGCAACGCGTAGCCGCGGGCCTGGAGCTCGGCGATGGCCTCCTTCAACTGCGGGACGGAGGCGGAGATGTTGGGCAGCTTGATGATGTTCGCCTCGGGCTTGAGCGTGAGAGCGCCCAGTTCGGCAAGGGCGTCGGGGACGCGTTGCGCGGGCGGCAGCAGGTCGGCGAACACCGCGAGGATGCGGCCCGCGAGAGAGATGTCGCGCGTGACGACGTCGAGGCCGGCGTGCTTCGTGAACGCCTGGACGATCGGGAGCAGCGAGTACGTGGCGAGAGCAGGAGCCTCGTCGGTCTTGGTGTAGATAATGGTTGGTGCCGCGGACATGGTGACGAAAGGAGTAGCAGGAAAGGACGTTTCCGCCAGCAAAGGGCGCGCCGGAGGGGCGGTCAAAGTTTTGGCGGGTGCGGGCGGCGGGTAGTAGGCGCACCGTGTGCGCCGAAGCGCAGGATACGCGGGGCTGAAGGCGGGGCGGAAGGCGAGGGTCGAGAGTCCACGGACGAGAGCCGGGGCGAGCGGCTGCGAACGGCCGGGCCTTGAAGGCCGCCGGAGGTGCGCCGTTCTAGTCGAAGCCGGACCGCCGGCTTAATTGATGCAGACACAACCGCGCCAATCCAACCTGTCGAACTTCGGTCGGGCCACTGTGGGCGAAGCGGCGTAGCGACACGCCTGCTCTCCGCTCCCGGTCGGTCAGCTCTGTCCGTCGCCCGCCGCATCGTTGCTCGTCCGCCCATCCGTCTTGCGCCGATGGTGCGGGAACGAGGTGTCCGCGTTTGTTCTCCTGCCGCGCGTCCCGCGCGTTCCACCACCGGGGAAGACCACTTCCGACTGTGTTTTCCCGATGTCGCATTCCTCGTTTCGGTCCGACGACGGACCGTCTGACGATTCCTGCAGCCCGTTTCGCGAGCCCCGTCGCTCCGCCCGCCCTTCCTATCTGAAATGCCGCCACTGCGGCCTGGAGTTCTCGCTCGATGCCCCCGGCACGCGCCACCGCAACCACTGCCCGCACTGCCTCTGGAGCGTGCACCTCGACGACACGCCCGGCGACCGCGCCTCGCTGTGCCGCGGCGGCATGGAGCCGATCGCCGTGTCCGTCGATCCGCGCGGCGAATGGCACGTGCTGCACCGTTGCGGCACCTGCCGCACGATCCACCTCAACCGCGTGGCCGGCGACGACGACGAACGCGCGTTGCTCGCCCTCGCCGTCCGCCCCCTCACGCGCGTGCCGTTTCCGGTATGACAGCGCGACGGACGGGCGGCGCGGTTTGTCGTGGCGGAAACGGGGCAACCGGATTGATTGCGCGCACCGCCCTGCCGCATGAAAACCTCCACTCTGCCCCGCACCTACCGTGTCGCCCACGGCCGCCGTTTCCGCCTCGCCGACTACGATCCCGCCGACACCGACGGGCTCGCCTCGAAGAAGGACGCCGTCGAGGCGCTGGAGAAGACCGTGGAGCGGCTCGCCGAGCTGCAGGAGCGGCTCTACGCGCAGAACCGCTGGAGCGTGCTGATCATCCTTCAGGCGATGGACGCCGCCGGGAAGGACAGCGCGATCAAGCACGTGATGTCCGGCCTCAACCCGCAGGGCTGCGCCGTGCACTCGTTCAAGGCGCCGAACAGCGAGGAGCTCGACCACGACTTCCTCTGGCGCGGCACCTGCCGGCTGCCGCGGCGCGGGCAGATCGGCATCTTCAACCGCTCGTACTACGAGGAGACGCTCGTGGTCCGCGTGCATCCCGAGCTGCTCGGTGTCCAGAAACTGCCGACAACGCTGGTGACCGACGAGATCTGGAAACAACGCTTCGAGGACATCCGCGCCTTCGAGCGCCACCTCGCGCGCAGCGGCACGGTGGTCCTGAAGTTCTTCCTGCACGTCTCGCGCGCCGAACAGCGCCGGCGTTTCCTCGAGCGGCTCGAGCAGCCCGAGAAGCATTGGAAGTTCTCCGCCGCGGACCTCGCCGAGCGCGCACGCTGGGACGACTACATGGCCGCCTACGAGGAGACGATCCGCCACACCGCGACTCCCGACGCCCCGTGGCACGTGGTGCCCGCGGACCACAAATGGTTCACGCGCCTGGTGATCGCCGAGACGATCGCTGCGCGCCTGAAGGAACTCGATCCGACGTTCCCGACCATGCCCGCCGCCGAGCGGAAGAAGCTCAAGGCCGCGCAGGCGTCGCTGGAGCAGGAGAAGGAGTAGCGAGCAGAAGGTCGACGGCACGCGCGAAGGCCGACTCGGCCGGGCCGGCCGGCGCGGTGACCGTGGCGCGGCGCCGCACCTCGGGCCGGGCGTGCGGCATCGCCGCGGAGAAGCCCGCCCAAGTAAACAGCGGCACGTCGTTGTCGGCATCGCCGAACGCCGCGACGTCCGCGGCCGCGATGCCGAGCTCCCGCGCGACAACCGCGGTGCCGGTCGCCTTCGTGACCCAGCGCGGACCGTATTCGAAAACCTCGCGGTGCGAACGCACCGAGTCGGCCGCCGCTGGCCGACAGCCCGCCGCACCGCCCGCGGCCAGGAACGCCTCCAGTCGCGCCTCCTCCGCGATCCACATGACTTTGAAAACGCGCTCCGCCGCAAACACCGCGGGCGACACGCACTCGACCACGGTCTTCGCGATCCGCCGGTAGCGCTCGACATCCGGGCATTCCCGCGGCGCGTGTTCGCCGTGCTCCGTGTACGCCACGACGCCGAAGCCCGCACTCAATCCGGCCGCGACCACGAGCGCCACATCGGCGGCCTGCATGAAATGTTGCGCGAGAATCCGGCCGCGCGTGCGGTCGCAGACTTCGCCGCCCTGGCAGGCCACGATCGCGCGCACGTGCGGCAGCGCGGCGGCGATGCCGGCCATGTTTTGCGGGTGTCGCCCGGAGGCCAGCACGACGCCGTAGCCACGACCGACCAACCGATCGAGCGCGGCCAAATTCTCGGCGCCGACTTGGCCGTCGTGGTCGAAGAGCGTGCCGTCGAGGTCGATGGCGGCGAGGAAACGAGGAGCGGGAAGGCGATGCACCGTTTCGAGCGGACCAGCGCACGCGCTGTGGCCCAAGAAGAAAACGGGAGGCCACGCGGGCGTCTGAACGGCTGCGCCGTCCAGCTACGACGGAGGGCGCGTGGGGCACCGAATACGGAGGGCGCGGGCGTGGAAAACAAAAAGGCCGCGCTGCGCTTTGGCAGCACGGCCCCGGGCGCGAACGGCTCAGCCGCTCGACCACCGCACGACGGGAGTCATGGATCCACCGTGCGGCTTGGTTTGCCCGCGCTCAGGCGGGCGGTGCGTCGCTCGGGTGGTCGACGAGCGCGGCCGGACTCCGCCACGGTGTCTGGTAGACGGCGGACCCGGTGCTTCGGGTCACGGAGCGAGGATGGGCGGAAGGCGTGGAGGCCGAAGGCGAAGGAGAGGGCGGATACACGAGACGAGTGTTGTTCATGGTGTTTTTCCGTTTGGAGGTTGCGCGGGCGGAGGGGCTCCGAGGTGGAGCGGCCCCAGCCCGCGTTCTTTGGCTTCTTTTCCCCTGTCTCACACAGCGAGGACCTCGAGGTCCTCGCGAAGCATCTTCTCGCCCGCAGCGCGCAGCTGCCGAACCCGTTCGATCGAGACGCCCAGTTGTCCGGAGATCTCCTCGAGGGTGGCTTCCTCGAGGTGGTACCGCTGGACCACGAAGGCGTGTCTCTCGGGCAGGCGGCCCAGGGCCGCCCGCACGTTCTCGATCAGATCCAGCGACTCGGCCAGGGCGGCCGGGGAGACGGCGGCGTGGTCGGCCAATCCGGCCAAGGCCTCGCCGTCGGTCTCGTGACTGTCGGCCGCGATCCCGAGGCGCAGCGCTTGGCGCAGGGCGCTCGGGGCGAGGCCGGTGAAGGTCGCCAGTTCGTCGTCGTTGGGCGAGCGGCCGAGCGCCTGCTCCAGTTCGGCGGCCGCGCGGCGGACCTCGCTCACCTTGGCGCGGGTGCGCCGCGAGAGCGGATCCAGCCGGCGGAGCTCGTCGAACATCGCACCGCGGACGCGGGCGAAGCAGTACGCGCGGATCTCGTGGAGCGGACCGGAGGCCTGGCGGAACGAAGCGACCAGGGCGGCGCGGCCGGCGGAGGCGAGATCCTCACGCGACACGTGGAGCGGCAGGCGGCGATCGAGGCCGGCTAACGCGGCATCGACGACATCGAGAACATCAAGGACGTTGGAAAGAACGGGAACGGCAGGTGCGGCGTTCATGAGGGCGGTGCGGCGTTCAGCCGCTGTTCACTGCACAAAGAGGGGGCCCGGTAGGCAGGGCGCGGAAGGTGGACGTAAAAAGGCAGCTCGGAATTGGTGAGCGGACCGAAGGCGTAATTGGGTCGACCCGGCTGAAGGCAGTAGGGCCAGCCCGCGGCGCGGCGCGTAACTCGCGCGGCGGCGGCGGAAGCGGTGCGGCTGGAAGCTCGGGAGGCAATGGTCGACGGGTTGGTTTTCATGGCGGAAGAAGCGTGTTTGGTGGTCATGTGATTGGTGATGGAAATGTGGTGAACGGAAGGAAAGGGACGGCGGATGGCCGTGGGGCGCGATTTGCGCGGGCGGTGCGGAGGTGAAACCCCGCGTCCGCCGGGAGCCCGTCGCCGTGCAGCGTGTTTTTGCGCTGCAGAGGTTTCAAACGGCGGACGGGCTCCGCGGGCGGTTCCGGCCACGCATCCCAGAGGTGGGACTGGCGTGCCCCGCGTCCCGTCGCAGACGGCTTGGACGGTGGGGCAGGAGCGGGTCCTGCACTCACCGGGACAAGCCGGGAGGGATGGCTGAGCGCAACCAGCGGAAGGATGCGGCCGGAGTGCGGTGCCGAGGTTGGCGAGGCGTCGTCATCCCGACGGCGCAGGCCTCGGCGGCCGGTGCGGTTCCCGTGGGCGGAACCGCGGTTGTTTTCTGGGAAAGAACCCGAGCGTTTCGCTCGGTTTTCCCGGAAGGGGCCTTGGGTTCCGAAAAACTAAAAACCCACTTCCGGGTGGAAGTGGGCTTCGGATGCGGGTGCTAATTGCTCCTCAGTTTTTCCACTTCCCGTACGCGTTGGCGTCGCGTTTCGTCATCGTTACCTGGTTGATCTGCCAGGAAGAGACGGCCTGCAGGCGCACAAAGGCTCGCGGGCAACCCTGGTGGGCGGCCGGAGCGGTCATAGTGTGCAGCGAGCAGTTCATGGAATTCGTTATTGCGGGAAGTGTGCCAACGATGTGTGGACGCTGAAACAGATCGGAACAAGCCCGTTTTTCTTCAAGGCCTGCGCGAAAGTTTTTTTCGGAGGGTCGGTTTTGACCACGGTGCCGCGGTGGGTGAGGCGCGGTTCGACGCCGGCAAGTCGATGAGCGGCAGGGCGATGGGTGGTGTGGCTCGGTGGGGTTCGAGCGCGAGAGGCTGGCGCTTGTGGGGCGGGAGCTCGGGCTCGACTGAGGATCAGGCGAAGTCCCGGCCCGCGTGAGGGGCCTCGCCGGCCCGCAGCGCCGACGGTTGCGCGCTAGCTTGCGGAAGGCGGGAGCTCCGCGTCGCCGGAGTATCCGTTTTTCCAGTCGCCGGGGCCAAACATTTCCTCGAGCAGGTCCGCGGGAGTCTGGTGGTAGATTTCGCGGAAGGCCGCGAAGCCGGCGTCCGCGGGCTCGGCGCGGCACACGACGGCGGCCATGCGCGCGCGATCCAGCGCGAGGAACGCCTGCACGATCAGGTAGGCGAGATCGTAGCTGAGGGCGGCGGTTTCGCCGGGGGTGTCGAACCCTTTGCCGCCCCAGAGAAGCGCGATGTTGTCCGGGGTCCAGAACGCGCGGTGCTCCTTGATGGTCTTGCTTTGGCCTTCGACGAACGGGCGGCCGGCGATCGCGGCTTCGGCGATCTGGGTCACGCCCTCGTTGAGCCACAGCGGCAGTCGGTGGTGGCCGAGCAGGTCGTGGCACATCTCGTGGGCGATCACCCGGGTCTGGAACATCGATTCCGGGGAGGGCAGCGCGATGTGCGAGTTGCCACGATTCAGATAAACGCCACCGGACTGGATGTGCTCACCGGGCGCGGTGTAGAGCGAGAGGTAGCGGTAGTAGGTGTCCTGGTCGGGGGCGATGAAGAGGGTGCATTTCCCGAGGTATTCGGCGCGAAGCATCCCGTGGAGCGTGGCACGCAGCGTCGCCAAAACTTCGTCATAGTGTTTCACCGCGCGTTTGCCGCGGCCGAGGTCGCCGGGGAGCACGGCGAGCACCTGCGCGGTCTCGAAGACGTTGCAGCCGCCGCCGAACGCCTTGGCGATGCCGAGGGCCCACTGGCGGGTGACACCGCACCAGAGATCCTGATGCCGGGCCGGTGGGAACGACGCGATCCAGGTGCCGACCTGATTCCAGTCGGGAAGCGGAAACGGCGAACCGGGCTCGAGCCACTCCGCGCGAAGCGAACAGTCGACAGCGTCCTCTCCGTGACGATCGGGTGCCGCAGCGGCGGCGGTGTGCGGTCGGGGCGGATGCGGCCGGAAGTGGCGGAAGGCCTGCGCCAACGCGGCACGCAGATCGTCGAATACGGAGGAAGAACCCATACGGGAGACGACGAATCCAGCGCTTGCCGCCGCCTCAGACCCCGGAGCGGGTTTTGGACTCGGGGAGTTCGATGCTGCGCTTCGCCGGCTCGGCGTGCTGGCGGTAGAAGAGCGCGGTCTTGCCCACGGCGCCCGCCTCGGCGGCCCGGGTCTTTGCCTCGATGGCGGCGCAGAGCGCGGGGCGCTCGTCGCGCTCGGCGAGCAGCTTCACTTTGACCAGCTCGTGCCGCGCGAAAAGTTTCTCCAGCTCGGTGACGACGGACGCGGTGATGCCTTCGCGGCCGATGATGAGTTGGCAATCCATCGTCTGGCCGAGGCTGCGGAGGTGCGATTTTTGGGCGCCGGTGAGAGCGGGAGCGGTCATGGGTGCGCAGCGTGGGCGGTGGTCCCGGGGGAAGGCAAGCGCGGCGGTGTGTCGCGCCGACGGCGGTTGGTGGCGGTGGTAGGCCACCGCGTTGAGGTGGCTATGCCCGAAATCGCCCGGTCGTCGCCCCGGCCTACAGCGATCGCGCCAACGGCCGTTTGCCAAGCGCGGCGGCCTTCCGCAACGTCGGCGCGTGGCTGTCGTTGTCATCGTTTTGCCGGTATTCCTCGTCATCGCGCTCGGCGCGGTGCTCACGCGTACGCGCTTCCTCTCGCCCGCGCTGTTGGCTGAGCTGAACCGGCTCACCTATTTCGTGGGGCTGCCCGCGTATCTGTTTTCCAGTATCGCCGGGGCGACGGTCGGCGGCGGGCGGGCGGCGACGGTGTTCGGCGTGATGGGCGGCGCCACGCTGCTCGCGCTCGGCGTCGCCTATGTCGTGGCGAAGGTGCGGGGCGTCTCGCCGGACTCGATGGGCTCGTTCCTGCACGCGGCCGTGCGCGGCAACCTCGCCTACGTGGGCCTGCCGGTGATCTCGCTGGCGCTGGCCGCGCGCGGCGCCGGGGCGCACTGGCCGCTCGCGCCGCTCGCGATGGCGCCGCTGACCGTCGTCGCCAACGCGCTCGGTGTCCTGCTTCTGCTCGTCGGCCACGGCCGGCCCGCGCCCGGGGCGCTGCGGACGTTGGGCTGGCAACTCGCCACCAATCCGCTGCTGCTCTCCAGCCTCGCCGGGGCCGCGGTCGCCGCCGCGGGTTTCACGTTGCCGGCATGGCTGGCGCAAGCGATCGCCGTGACGGGCCAGATGGCGTTGCCGCTGGCGCTGCTTTGCATCGGCGGTGCGCTGGTGACGATGCCGCTGCGGGGGAAACGCACGCAGGCGTTGCTCGCGTCGGTGCTGAAGGTGGGCGTGACGCCGCTGCTCGGCTGGCCGCTCGCGCGTTGGATGGGACTGTCGCCCGAGGAGACGCTGGTCGCGTTGCTCTTCCTCGCCACACCCACGGCGGCGGCGAGCTACACGCTCGCCGGTAAGCTCGGGGGCGACGAGGCGCTGGCGGCGAGCAGCGTGGTCGTGAGCACCGCGCTCTCGATCGTGTCGCTCAGCGTGGTGCTGGCGTTGGTGTGACGCCGCGGTCGGAAGCCCGCAGACGACAGAAGGCGACGAAGGGCACAAAGGGGCATCGGAGAGTTGCAGACGCAACACACCCCCGCAGGAGCGTCGGCCACCGGCTACTGGTTACCGGCCGCAGTCCGTCGTCCGCAAAGACTCCGTCGGAGCGAGGCTCGTGAGAGCGTAGATCCGCTTCTTGGCCTCCGCGCCGGGGTGGCCCTTCCGCCCTCCGGGGTAGGGACGTTTCGGGGGAACGTCCCTACCTCGGACAAAAAGGGGTGCGGCTTGCGGCTACGCCCCTTGGGATGGTTTTGCAGCGCAGCGCGGATGCGCTCACCGCAATCGACCGTTTCCTAAAATGTGCTCACAAGGTGAGCACGTTCCCGATCAGCGTGCGCGACATCCTCGAAGAGCAGCTCGCGCGCAAGCTGCGCGTGAGGGGTTGGCCGGTGGCCAGTTGCCGGTGATTGGTAGGCGGTGAAGGTGGAACGTGAAACGTTCCGCTACGGCAGAGGCGGAGCGGATCGAAGCCCTCACGGGCTCCGCTACGAGCAAAGGGCGAATCGGGCAGACGGAAGCGCAGCGCTTCCGCTACAACAGAGAGCGAAGAGGCGGGAGCGGTCGGAGCGGCGCCACAGGCGGTGGGCGGCGGGTGGTGTTCTCGCGCGGGGTGCGAGCGCGGCACCGGCAAGGGCGGGCTGAAGCACCGCCCCACGCGCAGGCGGCGGGCGGCGCGTTTGTGGCGGAAAATCGGCGACAAAAAAGCCCCGGCGGAAAGCCGGGGCGGGGGGAGTGGTCCGGGGCGGGCCGGGCTCAGGGGATGATGAGCACCATGCCGGGGCGGAGGGAGTCGGGGTTCTTGAGCTTCGCGCGGTTGGCGGCGACGATCCTGTCCCACTTGTTTGGCGACTGGTAGTACTTGAACGCGATGACCGAGAGGTTTTCGCCCTCGGTGACGGTGTGGGTGCGCAGCGAGCTCGTGGCGGGCGGCGGGGTGGACGCGGTCTCCGCGGCGGCGACCGCGGCCTTCGGGGCGGCGGGCTCCTCGGTGGCGACGGGCGTCGGGGCGAGGAGGGCGGGCGAGGTGAAGGGCACGCCGCTGCGGGCGGCGAGGGCGCGGCCGAGATTCTCGATCCGGATCTGGGCAGCGTAGAGTTCGTTCTGCATCGCGGCCTTGGTGGCGAGGGCGGCGGCCTCCGCCTGCTGGGCGGCGTCGCGTTCGGCGGTGAGGCGCGCGGCTTCGGCGAGGGCGCCATCGCGAACCTGTTCGGCGGCGAGCTGCTGTTCGGCGGCGAGCTTGGCGGCCTCGACGGCGTCGGCGGCTTCCTGCTCCTTGATGGCGTAGGCGCGCACGGTCATGTCGACGGTCATCTCGGCCTCCTTCTGCGCGCGGACGGCCTCGGTGGCCTCGACGGCGCTGGTCTCGGCGGCGGTGAGCTTGGCCTTGGCGACCTCCTCCTGGGCGCGGAGCGCATCGCGCTCGGCCTGGAGGGCCTCGTTGTCGCGGCGCAGCTGGGCGAGCTGTTCGGCGAAGGTGTCGCGCTGCTGTTGCACGGTGGCAAAATCGCGGCGGAGTTGGGCGACGGAGTCGGTGGTCTGCGCCACGCCGGCGGTCGCAAAAACCGACAGGGCGAGGAGGGGCAAGAGGGGTCGCAACTTCATTCGGGCGGCGACGCTAGAGGGTTCGCCGGCGCTCGTCCATCCCGAGGTTGCAGAGTTTTTGCCTCGCGGTGCGGGCGGGGAAACCCGTGGCGTTGCCGGTCGGTCCACGCTGCAAGCGCAGACGACGGAGGGTAACGAAGAGAACAAAGAGGCAGTGGACTTGGGGCGGCGCGGCGGCAACCAAACCTTGGCCATGATAAGGCACAAGAAGTCGCAATTGCAGGAGCGTTTTTGCGGGAGCCGCGCCCAACAGACTGACGGGCGCGTCCTCAACAGAACCGAGGGATTTGCCGAGCGAACGGACGGCGGCGGACCTTCGACAAGCTCAGGTCAGGCGCGCCGTCCCTACCGCTGCTGTCGGTTTGACTCTCGTCTGCGGCGTCGCGCCTACACCCCGAGCCACCAGCGGCCGAACTGCATCCAGAGGGGGATCGAGACGAGCGAGCCGGCGGTGGTGGCGAAGACGACCTGGGCGGCGGTGAGCGGCTGGCCGCCGTAGTGTTTAGCCAGGACGATGGTGAACACGCCGGCGGGCATCGCCGCCTGGACGACGGCGACCTGTTTGAGCTCGGCGGAGACGGGCAGCGCTTTCGTGGCGGCGAGCAGGGCGAGCGGCAGCAGCCCGAGGCGCAGCGCGCAGGAGGCGAGGTTGACGCGGGCGTCGAGCAGCGCGCGGGGTTGATGGAGGTGTTCCTCCAAGAAGGCGCCGATGAGCAGCAGGCCGAGCGGCACGGCGCAGTGGCCGAGCGCGGCGATGGTCTGGCCGATGGGCGCCGGCGGGACGAGGCGGAGGGCGTTGAGCGCGACCGCGGCGAGCAGGGCGAGCACGGGCGGGCTGAGGAGCTTGCGCCAGCCCTCGCGCAACGAGCCGCCGGCCAGCAGGAGGATGCCGACCGTCCAGATCGCGAACTCCACGCCGACGTTGAAGACGAAGAGCACGCCGAGGGTGGCCGGGGGGAAGAGCGCGCTCACGAGCGGGATCGCGAGGTAGGCGTAGTTGGGAAACCCCGTCGTGAACGCGAAGGTGCGCAGCCCGCGGCCGCGTTCGAGGCCGATGAGGCGTCCGCCGCCCCAGGACGCGAGCCACCCGAGGCAGATCGAGCCGAAGCCGAGCAGCGGCGGCCAGAGGAGATTGCGCGGGTCGTGCAGCGCGGCGTTGCCGACGACGGAGTTGAAGATCAGCGCCGGGAAAAAGAGGTTCACGCCGAGGCGCAGCAGGCTGCTGTCGGCTTCGGGCGTGAGCCAGCCCGCGCGGCGCAGCACGGCCCCGAGCGCGATGAGCGCGAAGATCGGAGCGAGTAGGAGCAGAAGCGGGAGGATTCCGGCCACGGGGCGCAGCGTGGGCGAAGAACGCGGCCGGTGGAAATCCGGAAAAGGGGCGGGGCGGTGCAAGGCGCGCCGATTTCACCCCGTAGCGGAAGCGGTAGGGCTTTCGTCCGGGACACCCCGCGAAATTCTCACGAATTCCGCCACGGCGGTTCGTCGCTCGCTCTGCTCGCGGTGTGAAATTCTCGGGCAAGGGGCGCTGGTAGGGCTGAAGACAAAAGAGCCGGCACCCTTGCGGGTGCCGGCCTGAGACAACCGGGGAGGCGTGGGTGAATGCCGCGCCGCGACGGTCGAAGCGAAGGTCAGGGTTTCGTCTTCGCCTGCTTCGGCGTGGCGAAGGTGGCGCCCATCCAGTCGGTGAGCAGCTGCTGCTCGTAGTGGGTGGTGTCGCGCGTGGTCGTCGTTGAAAGCTGGTAACGGAAGGTGAGGTTGGTGAGCCGTTCCGCCCCCTCCTGGGCGACGGTGCCATCGGCCCCGAGGAGCTGGTAGTCGAAGGCGAGGCGCGGCGGGTGGGTGTCGCGCAGATAGCGGACCCGGCCGAAATCGGGACCGCGCCACGGCTCGACGACGCCGGCGAGATCGATGTCGCGCACGGAGAGCACCAGCGTCTGGCCGGGGGCGAGGTGGCGCCGGGCGAGGGTGGCGAGGTGGCGGTTGAGCTCGCTGAAGAGGAGATCGGTGCCGCTCTTGGACGTCATGCCGTCGACGACGACGTCGGTGAACTTCTCGGCGTTGACGAAGGTGAGTTTGACCTTGGGGGCGTTGGCCGGCTCGGGTGCGGCGCGCACGCTGGGCGCGGTGGAGCCGAGCAGGCAGAGGGCGATGAGGAGCAGGCGGAGAAACGGTGTCATGAGCGGGGCGAGGAGGTCGGTTCCGGGCCCGGAGGCCGCGGGTGGGTGCCGCGGCGCGGTCGAGTGTTCAGGGGGCGTGGGACCGGGGCGAGGGGGCGGGGTTCCCGATGGCGGATGGTGGGAGCGCGGAATGCGGATTGCGGAATGAGGAGCGGAGCGGAGGGCGGACGACAGAAGGGGTCGAGGGGACGGCGCTCACGCCGGGTGCTCGGCGAGGAAGGCTTCCATGGCTTCGCGGGTGATGATGTGCTGGGCGGCGCAGCGCGGGCAGGTGACCTTGGCGGAGGGGTCGTCGCCGAAAAGCCCGGCGGCATCTTCCCGCGCCAGGGGGGCGAGCACGCGGAGGAGCTTCCGCTGGTTGCAGCCGCAGCGCCACACGTAGCGGCGGCGTTCGAGGAGGGCGAGCGTCTCCGTTTTGTCGAGATCACGCACGGTTTCGACGGTGAGCGCCTCGAACCAGGCGGGGTCGTAGTCGGGGTGCGAACAGACCATCACGAACTCTTCGGGCGCGACGGCGAAGAAGCGCGCGGGGCGTTGCTCGCTCTGGAGGTAGAACGCCTCGGCGGCGCGGAAGGCGTCGGCGCCGGCGAAGGGCACCGCGCTGCGGCGCGGCGGTTTGTTCTGCGCGACGACATCGGCGTAGAGGTGGTTGCCGCCCATCGTGCGGACGTTGTCGGCGAGGATGCGGCCGGTGACGGATTCCTCCTCGGTGTCGGCGGTGAGGAAGAGGTTCACCATCGGCGCCTCGAAATGCAGCGTCCACGCGATCATCTCATAGCGCGGGCGGGCGGTGCAGTGCAGGACGAAGGCGGCGAGGGCGTCCTTGAAAAGCGCGACGTGGGCGGGGTCGGGCTTGAGCTGGTGCGCGGCGAGATGGAGGAAGTAGTCGACGTAGAGCTCGGAGAGCGTGGCGCGGATGATGACAGCGTTGCGCGAGCGGATGAAGTGGCTGCGGAGCTCGATGCCCTCCTCGGGCGGGGGAGCGGGGGGCGGCGGGGGCGCGGCGTCGCTGGACATGGCGGGGAAGGTGGAGACGGCTCAGGTTTTCTGCAACGTGATCACACACTCGAGGTGGCGGGTCTGCGGGAAGAGGTCGAAGGGCTGCACGGCGGTGAGCGCGTAGCCGGCGGGCTGGAGCAGCGCGAGGTCGCGCATCTGCGTGGCCGGGTCGCACGACACGTAGACGATCGCGCGCGGACCGTAGGCGACGAGCTGGCGCAGGAAGAGCTCGTCGCAGCCGCGGCGTGGTGGATCGATCACGACGGCGGTATCGGCGGCGGGGAAGTCGAGCCCGGCGAAGATCGCGGCGGCGTCGGCGGCGAGGAAGGAGGCGTTGGCGATGCCGTTGGCGGCGGCGTTGTCCTGCGCCCAGCGCACGGAGGATGCGCTGAGCTCGACGCCGGCCACGCGGGCGAAGCGGTGCGCGGCGCTGAGCGCGAAGAGGCCGCTGCCGCAGTAGGCGTCGACGAGGAAGCGCGCGCCGGAGGCCGCGGCCTGCTCGCGCACGTAGCCGGTGAAGGCGGGCAGGATGAACGGGTTGTTCTGGAAGAAGTCGCGGGCGAGGAAGCGGAGGCGGAGCGGCGGATTTTCGATTGTCGATTGCCGATTTGCGATTGGGGCGGAGGCGGTCGCTGTAGCTGGGGGCGGCGAACTCGGCGCAACGATTGTTGCGGATGGGCCGGCCTCGACGCGGCCGGCTACAGGGGCGGCGAAGGGGATCTCCTCGGTGATGGTGGCCTCGTAGTCGGAGGTGACGCCTTCGAGCGCGTCGCGCAGGAGGACGGTGGCCCCGCGTTGGTAGCCGCCCGCGGCGGCCTTTTCGCGGATGCTGGCGCGCAGGGCGGGCAGGCGGGCGTTGATGGCCTCGGTCGCGATGGGGCAGTGCGGAACATCGACCAACGTGAAACGTGAGCCCGCCTTGAGAAAGCCGATCGGAAATGCGGAATGCGGATTGCGGAATGCGGATTGGGCGGAGGGGCCGGCGGCGGCGCTTGTATTTGAAACTCCGCTCGGTGCATCCGGTGCGGACGAACCCCCTCCGGCAGCAGCCTGGGCGTTCGCGGGTTGGGGCGATCCGCAATCCGCATTCCGCGCTCCGCATTCGAAGTGCGGCGTGAGCTTCGAGCGGTAGCCGAACTCGCGGGGCGAGGGGATCACCGCGTTCACCGGGAACTCGATCTTCGCCATGTGGCGGAGCAGTTCGGCGACATGGCGCTGCTTCCAGCGGAGCTGTTCGGTGTAGGCGAGATTCTGGTACTGGCAGCCGCCGCAGGTGCCGAAGAGCGGGCAGCGCGGCGCGATGCGCTCGGGCGCGGGCGTGAGGACGGCGACGAGGTCGGCCTCGGAGTAGTTCTTGTGGTTGCGGAAGATCCGCACGCGCACGCGTTCGCCCGGCAGGGCGAAGGGCACCATCACCACCCAGCCGGAGCCGCCGGCGGCCGCCGGAGATTGCGGATCGCGGATTTCGGATTGCGGATTGGCGGGCGGAACTCCGGTTGCGGTTGGAGCGGCCGGTGCCTTTGGGGATTCCGCAATCCGCAATCCGCAGTCCGCGTTCGGCAGCGCGACGCGCCCGAGGCCGATGCCGAGGTTGGTGAGCGTGGAGATCTCCAGCTCGAGTTCGGCGTGATACGGGAACGGATGGTCGTTGAAGCGCTTCTTGGCCACGGGAGGCACAGAGAGAACGCGGAGCGCCGCCGCGGCAACCCGAGACATCCGGCGCAGGAGCGGATCCGGCTCGTCACGAAGGTTCTCGCCTGCGGCAGCGTCTGTCGGCCGGGGCGCCGACCCGGCTGCTCGGGCGGGCCACCGCAGCGAGGTGGCCTACGGCGAGCACCCTGCGGCGGGGCCGGTGGGAACTGTGCCCGCTGACGGCAGCGAATAGCGCCGCTCTTGTGAACGGCGTCACCTTTCAGAATCGCCGCGCGTTCACTCCTTCGGCGGGACGGTCGCGAGGTAGAGTTCCTCGACCTTCTGGCGCGCCCACGGGGTTTTGCGGAGGAACTTCAGGCTGGAGGCCACGCTCGGGTCGAAGAGGAAGCAGCGGATCGGGATGCGTTCGCCGAGCTCCGGCCAGCCGTACCATTTCTCCAGCCGGGTGACGATCGTCTCGAGCGTGAGGCCGTGCAGCGGGTCGTTGGAGCGGTGGGCGGGAGCGGTCATGCGCGCACCATTGAGGGCGGGCGCGGCCGGCTTGGCCAGCCTCGGATGCGGCGAGCGGCGGATGCATCATTCCGCGGAGCCGCGGCAGCGGCGGCGGGAGAACGGGGTGGATTTCCACCGGGCGGGCTCTCACTGTCCCGCCTTTCGCCCCCCAGCAATCAATCCCCTCAAGACCCCCATCGGGAGAACAACATGTCCGAGAAAAAAGTACCCTTCCTCGAAAAGGTGAGCTATGGCTTCGGCGACTTCGCCTCCGTGCTCTACTGGCAGACGTTCATGGCGTATCTGCTGCTCTTTTACACCGATGTGTTCGGGATCTCGGCCGCGACCGCGGGCACGATGTTCCTCATCAGCCGCCTCTGGGACGGCATCAACGACCCGATGATCGGCGTGTTGGCCGACCGCACGGAGACCCGCTGGGGCAAGTTCCGGCCGTACATCCTGTGGTTCTCCCTCCCGTTCGTCATCATGGGCGTGCTCACCTTCACCACCCCGGGCTTCGGGGAGACGGGCAAGATCGTCTGGGCCTACGTCACCTTCAACCTCCTGATGATGCTCTACACGGCGGTGAACATTCCGTACACCGCGCTGCTCGGGGTCATCTCGTCGAATCCGGTCGATCGCACGGCGGTGGCGTCGATCAAGTTCCTCTTCGCGTATTCGGCGGGCACCGTCGTCTCGCTCTTCCTGCTGCCCGTGGTCAAGACGCTCGGGCAGGGCAATGACGCCCGCGGCTGGCAGTTGTCCTTCATGGTCATCGGCGTGATCGCGATGGCCTGCTTCATGATCACGTTCCTCTTCACCCGCGAGCGGGTGAAGCCGCCGAAGGCGCAACGCCCGGCGCTCGGGGCCGACCTGAAGGACCTCGTCACCAACCGGCCGTGGCTGATCCTGCTCGCGACCACCCTGACCTTCATCCTCTTCGTCGCCACCCGCAGCACCGCCACCGCGCACTACTTCAAATACTTCGTCGGCACGCAGGAGCTGTCGCTGCCGTTCCTTGGCACCAAGATGGTCGGCTACGAGTGGATGGTTTCGGTGTTCAACGGCGTCGGCCAGGCCGCGGCGATCGCCGGCGTTCTGATTCTCACCCCGTTCACGCGGATGGTGGGCAAGAAGACCGCCTTCATCATCATGTTCGTCATCGCGGTGGTGAGCACCGCGGCGTTCTTCGTGGTGAAGCCCGATCAGGTCGTGTTGCTCTTCACCCTGCAGGTCTTCGGCTCGATCACGGGCGGTCCGCTCAGCGCGCTGATCTGGTCGATGTACGCCGACACCGCCGACTACGGTGAATGGAAGAACGGGCGCCGCGCCACCGGGCTGGTCTTCTCCGCCTCGACCTTCGGTCAGAAGGTCGGTTGGGCTCTCGGTTCGGCGATTGCCGGCTGGATGCTCTCCGGCGTGGGTTTCATCCCGAACGTGGAGCAGACCGACGACGTCAAACACGGGCTGGTTCTGCTGGTGAGCCTTATCCCGGCCGGGTTGGGCATCTTCTCGATCGCGCTGGTGTGCCTCTATCCGCTCAACGAGGCGAAGGTCGCCGCCATCGGCGAGGAGTTGAAGGCGCGGCGTATCGCGGCGGGCGAGGAACCGGTGAGCTGACGCCGTTCGAGTTTCGTTTTCCCGAGGCGCGCCGATTTCCGGCGCGCCTTTTTTGCGCGGAGGGGACCGCAGCGTTGGACGGTTGCGGCCGCCGGGGCCGCACGCTGGGTCATGTCAACCAATAGTTGACATGACCCAGCGAGCACTCCCTTGGAGTTTGCGCAGGGCAAAAGCCCGCGAGGGCGAATGCGTCCGAACCTGCGCAGCGGAAGACCGCTGCGCGTACGGCCGAAAACTCCACGGCGAGTCGGAGATCGGTCAGCCCTTCGGCAGTGCCTTCGCAAAGGCCGCGAGCGTCTCCGGGCTCACGTGGTGCTCGATGCCCTCGGCGTCGCGGCGGGCCACCGCCTCGGGCACGCCGAGGCTGCGCAGAAACGCGAAAACTGTCTCGTGGCGCGTGCGGCAGGTCTCCGCCAGCGCGCGGCCCCGGTCGGTGAGGAAGATCGCGCGGTACGGCTCGCTCGTCACTAATCCAGCGCGGGCCAGCCGCAGGATCGCGCGGTGCACGGTCACGTGCGTCACGCCGAGCTCGCGCGCGAGATCGACCAGCCGCGCCTCGCCGCAGCGCGCCGCCAGCGCCGCGATCGCCTCGACATAGTCCTCCGCCAACTCGTTGGCGTGCGCGGCGCGCGTCTGGCGCAGGGCTTCGACGGTCGGGCTCGGACGGACTTTCGCGCGCGCGGTGGTGGCGCGGGCGGAACGGGGTGCGGCGGGCATGCCCGCAAACTAGAACAGACGAACGGCGCTTGACCAAGCGGAAAAATGTAGCACTAGCTACACGATATGGCGCCCGCTACAAATCTGCCGAACCACCTGCCGGAGGCCCTGGGCGACGACGTGCTCAAGCGCCTGGCCGAGCGCGAAGCGCAGGGACGTACCGACGACCTGGAGTCGATGGCCGGACTGCTCGAGGTGCCCCGCGACCGCCTGGCCCGCGCGATCGAGCAGCTGGCGCGCGACGGCTGGGTGGTGCGGGCCGGGTCGCACCACGAGCTCACCACGGTCGGGCGCACGCGGGGACGGCATCTGCTGCGTTCGCACCGCCTGCTCGAGACGCGCTTCGCCCGCGAATCGGGGTTGGCCCCGGAGAAGTGGCACGCGCGCGCCGACCGCGCCGAGCACGCGCTTTCGCCCGCCGAGGCGAACACTCTGGCCGATCATCTCGGAAACCCGCGTTTCGACCCGCACGGCGATCCGATCCCCGACCGCGACGGCAACTTCTCGACTGAGGAAGCGCCTACGCTGCTCGACTGGTCGGAGGCGGAGCCGGCGATGATCGTCCACCTTGAGGACGAGCCGGCGGCGCTCTACGCGGCGGTCCATCGCGTCGGCCTCGCACCCGGAATGGTGGTGCGCGCGGTGCGGCGACACCCCGATCGCGTGGAACTGGAGGTCGATGGCCGTTGGCTGGCGCTCAGCCCAGCCGAGGCGGAACTCGTGCACGTGGCGCCCACGGCCGCGGAGCGCAGTAGCGTCTCGCGTCGCCGTCTGGCGGATCTGCCGCCGGGCGGCATTGCGGTGATTGCGGGCCTGTCGCCGGTGATCCGGGGCCGGGCGCGGCAACGGCTGCTCGATCTCGGGTTGGTGCCCGGCACGCGGATCGGGCGCGAGTTCACCGCGGCGCTGCGCAGCCCGATCGCGTTTCGCGTGCGTGGCACACTCGTGGCGTTGCGCCGCGAACAAACCGAGCAGGTCCTCATCGAGGCGAAGGCATGAGCACCGAACCGAACACTCCCGCAGCCGCGCCGAAACTCTCCCCCGCGTGCGAGGTGTGCCCGTCGCGGCGCACGGCGCTGAAGCGGCTCGGCGTGCAGCCGGGCGAGGCGGACTTCGTGGTCGCGCTCGCGGGCAACCCGAACACGGGCAAGAGCACCGTCTTCAACGCCCTGACCGGCCTGCGGCAGCACACCGGCAACTGGCCGGGCAAGACCATCGCGCGTGCCGAGGGCGCGTTCGCCTTCCGCGACAAACGCTACCGGCTAGTCGACCTGCCCGGCACGTATTCGCTTCTCAGTGCCTCGGCCGACGAGGAGGTGACGCGCAACTTCATCCTCTTCGGCCGGCCCGATGTGACGGTGGTCGTCGTCGACGCCACGGCGCTGGAGCGAAACCTGAACTTGTTGCTGCAGGTGCTGCAGATCTCCGACCGCGTGGTCGTGGCGCTCAACCTCATCGACGAGGCGCGCGCGCATCGCCTGGAGATCGACGCGCGCCAGCTCGCCCGCGAACTCGGCGTGCCCGTCGTACCGTGCGCCGCGCGGCAGGGCGAGGGCCTGCCCGAGCTGCTCGAGGCGGTGGCGCAGGTGGCGCTGGGCGAGACGAAGTGCCGCCCGCCTGCGCTGCGGCTGGCGTTGCCGGAGCTGGAGAAGGCGATCACCGCTGTCGCCGCCAAACTCTCCGCGGCGTTCCCCGGTCTGCCGCAACGCGACTGGATTGCGCTGCGTATGCTCGCGGGCGAACGCGGCCTGCTCGAGGCCGCGGCCGACGGCCGCCTGGCCGAACTCGCCGCCGGCGGCGATGCCGCGCTCGGCGAAGTCACGGCGCGTGGCTCCGAAGCGGTGACGGCGCCGGCAGCGGAGCTGGCGCCCACCGTCGCGGCCGCGCTCGCGGAGGTGGAGCGGTTGCGCTGGCGGTTGCCTCCGAATCTCCATGACACCTTGACGGAGGCGATCTACGGCCAGGCCGGACGCATCGCCGACGGCTGCGTGCGGCGCGAGGGCCGCTCGGCGCGGCTGGTCTGGCAGAGCCGGATGGACCGCTGGCTCACCGGCGCGTGGACCGGTTTCCCGCTCATGATGGCGCTCTTCGCGGCGATCCTGTGGCTCACGATCGCGGGCGCGAACGTCCCTTCGGCCTGGCTGGCGACGCTGCTGGTGGACCAGGGGCACGCGTGGCTGCGCGAGACGCTGCTCGCGCTGGCGTTGCCGGGGTGGCTCGTGGGGCTCTTCGCGGACGGCATCTACCTCGCGACGGCGTGGGTCATCAGCGTGATGCTGCCGCCGATGGCGATCTTCTTCCCGGCGTTCACGCTGTTGGAGGATCTTGGTTACCTGCCGCGCGTGTCGTTCAACCTCGACCGGATGTTCCAGGCGGCGGGCGCGCACGGCAAACAGTCGCTCACGCTGGCGATGGGCTACGGCTGCAACGCCGCCGGTGTCGTGGCGGCGCGGATCATCGACTCGCCGCGCGAGCGGTTGATCGCGATCGTCACGAACAACTTCGCGCTCTGCAACGGCCGCTGGCCCACGCAGATCATGCTAGCGACGGTGTTCATCGGCGCCCTCGCGCCGGCGCGCTGGAGCGGGCTGGTCGCGGCGGGGACCGTCGCCGCGGTGATGATGCTCGGGTTCTTCCTGTCGTTGGCGACGTCGTGGCTGCTGAGCCGCACGGTGCTGCGCGGCGAGGCGAGCTTCTTCAACCTCGAGCTGCCGCCGTACCGTCCGCCGCAGATCTGGCGCACGCTCTACACCTCGTTGATCGACCGCACGCTGTTCGTGCTCTGGCGCGCGATCGTGTTCGCCGCCCCGGCCGGCGCGGCGATCTGGCTCGTCGGCAACGTGGATGCCGGCGGCCGACCGTTCGCGTTGTGGCTGATCGAGGGCATGGATCCGGTGGGACTCGCGCTCGGGCTCAACGGCGTGATCCTGCTCGCCTACATCGTCGCGATCCCGGCCAACGAGATCGTGATCCCGACGGTGGCCATGCTCACGTCGCTCGTGGTCGGCGCAGCCGGCGCGGGGGCCGGCGTGATGTTCGAGGCGGAGAACAACGCGCTGCGCGACCTGCTCGTGGCCGGCGGTTGGACGACGCTCACGGCCGTGTGCCTCATGCTCTTCAGCCTCTGCCACAACCCATGTTCGACGACGCTGTGGACGATCTACAAGGAGACGCGCAGCGCGAAGTGGACGGCGGTCTCGGCGCTGCTGCCGATCGCGATCGGCGCGGCGTTGTGCGCGGCGACGGCCGCGGTGTGGCGCTGGGTGCAGTGAACGGTGGGCCGTAGACAGTGGACGGTGGACTGTTGACGGTGGGCGGTGGGCCGGGGGCAGGGCACACCCTCGCGAAGATTCGTCCGCAGGTAGAACGGGTGAGCCGCGGCTCGGTGGCCAGACCTTGGAACAGTGCAGATCTCGGTGCGGTGTGAGCGTGGCACGGAAGATTGGATTCGCCAGCGTTGGGGGCGACTGGCTGCATCGGGCCGCAACCCGAACAACCCCGATTCGTTTCCACCATGTACCATATTGCCGTCAAAGGAGTGCAGCAGGGCCCCGTGAGCGAAGCCGAGGTGCGCGAGAAGATCGCGCGCGGCGAACTGCAACCGACAGATCTGTGCTGGCGCGAAGGCTGGGCGGAGTGGAAGCGGGTCGATGCGGCGTTTCCTTCCGCCGCCGGCGCGGTTCCTCCGCCGCTGGCGCCGGCGGTCGGTGCGGCCAATCCATTCACCGGCACCCCGAAGCGGTGCGGACTGGCGACCGTCAGCCTTGTGTGCGGCATCTGCACGTTCGTGCTCTTTCCGCTCTTCTTCGTCTTCATGATTCCGGCGATCGTTTGCGGCCACGTGGCGCAGTCGCGGATCAAGAAGGCCAAGGGGGCGCTGGTCGGCGGCGGGATGGCGCTCGCCGGCCTGATCATGGGCTACATGGGCGTCGCGGTCGTCCCGGTGGCGGGGCTGATGGCGGTGATGGCGGTCCCGGCGTTTCAGAAGGTGCGGATGAATTCCATCAACGCGACGATGAAC
The DNA here is from genome assembly GCA_023269585.1 of Opitutaceae bacterium. Classification (GTDB taxonomy): domain Bacteria; phylum Verrucomicrobiota; class Verrucomicrobiia; order Opitutales; family Opitutaceae; genus CAJCBL01. The sequence continues at coordinate 35,361 of JAHFTC010000006.1, read as the reverse complement.
AACGATGCCCGGCAGATCGCGGCCGCGGCGCAGCAGTATTTCCTGGAGAACGACCTGAAGCGCGTGGAGATCGGCTACGACTCCGCGACGGGCGCGGTGAGCGGTCCGCTCGCCGAATACATCAAACAGCTGGCCAAGGGCTACACGACGTTCCCGACGGAGCTGACAGCGGAGGGCGGGTTTGAGCTCGCGCACCCGACGGCCGGCCCGCCCCGCGCCTACGACGCCGACGGCCAGCGCCAGTACTGAGCGGTGACGCGGCGGACGGCGAAATCGGTCGAGAGCCGGGCGCCGAGGGACGAGAGCTGAGCCGGCTTTTCCGTCGGGCCACCTCGGCGCGGTGGCCTACAGCGGAGGCCCGCACGTTTTTCTCGCCGCGCTGCGGCGGGCCTGCCAGAGGTTGCGCGATGGCCAGCACCGGAAAACTCGCGGAACGTCGCACGGTCGACATGCGCCTCCTCGGCGAATGGGTCGAGGCGGGCAGCCGCGTGTGCGAGCTGGGCTGCGGCCGCGGCGTGCTGCTCGAGTATCTCATGCAGACCCGGCAGGTCTTCGCCGTGGGCGTGGACCTCGATGTCGACAAGGTGGCCGCGTGCGTGAAACGCGGGGTGACGGCCTACCAGGGCGACATGACGAAGTTCCTGCGGGCGTTACCGGACGCGTATTTCGACCGGGTGATCTTCTCGCGCACGATCGAGGAGCTGGCGCAGCCGGCCGAGGTGTTGCGCGAGGCGCTGCGCGCGGGCAAGTGCGTGACCGTGGCGTTTGTGAACCATGGGTATTGGAAGAACCGCATCGGCGCGCTGCGCCACGGCGGCCGGCTGCGCAACGAGGTCTACACGACCGACTGGGCGGATACGCGTCCGACCAACCCGCTTTCGGTGGCCGACTTCGAGGCGTTCTGCGCGAAGGAGGGCATCAAGGTCGCCCGCCGCGCGCTGCTGCGCGGCGACTGGGAACGACCGTGTGATTTTCTCCCGAATCTGCGCGCCGGGTATGCGATGTACGAGCTGACCCGGTGAGCGGCAGCGAGGAATCCCGGAGGGAGGCAATCGGGGACTCAGGAAATCAGGAACGGCGACCTGAGCGGAGGGCGGAATCAGTCATGCCGGCTGCCGGCCGGGGCGGGCTGGGCGGCGGGATCGGGCGCAGCGAGGGGGCGGGCGGCGTGTCGCCGATCGGCGGAGACAAGATGTGGCCGGTCGACGGCGGGCGCAGGTGCGCCCTCCCCGCGGACGACGCCGACCAGAGCGGTGACGAGGGCGGCGATCTCGTGGGCCTGGGCGGAGAGCTCCTCGGCGGCGCTGGCGGACTCCTCGGCGTTGGCGGCGTTGCCCTGGACGACCGACTCGAGCTGGCCGGTGGAGTCGGAGATGGTGCCGATCTCCTTGGTGAGGTGCTCGGTGGCGGTGGTGATGGCCTGGACCTTCTCGCCGATCACGGTGGCGGTCTCGACGATGGCCTCGAAGTTGTCGTTCACCCCTTGGATACCGCTGCCGGCCTGGCGGACGAGACCGATGTTGGAATCGAGCTTCACCTGGGTGGTGCGGGCGGCCTCGGCGGCGCGGCCGGCGAGGTTGCGCACCTCCTCGGCGACGACCGCGAAACCCTTGCCGGCCTCGCCCGCGCGGGCGGCCTCGACGGCGGCGTTGAGGGCGAGGATGTTGGTCTGGAAGGCGATCTCGTCGATGGTCTTGATGATCTTCCCCATCTCGCCGCTCTCGGCGACGATCCGGTTCATGGCCTGCGTCATCTCGACAATGGCGCGCAGGGACTGGCCGGTCTTCTCGATGTTCTGCTTCATCAGCGTGTCGGCCCCGTTGGTGAGGTGGACGACCTCGGTGCCGCGCGTAGTCATTCCCTGGAGACTCTGCGCGGTGCTGGAGAGGGCGGCGGCCTGGCTGCTCGCTCCGTCGGCGACCTGCTGGCCGGCATCGGCGATCAGGCCGGCGGCGCTCAACACCTGCGAGGAGCCGGCCTGGAGCGCATCGGCGATGCGGATGAGCTGCCGGGAGAGTGCGCGGGCGGTGGCGAGCCAGAAGAGGGCGGCGAGGATCGTGGTGCCTACGAGGACCAGGAGGATGGTGCGGGTGCCGGCGCGGCCGATGGCGCCGAGTTTGGCCGGCGCGGCCATGAACTCATCCTCGTAGGAACCGGCGCCGATCACCCAGTCCCAGGCGGGGAAGTAGGCGACGCGGGCGATCTTCTTGCGCGGTGCGGGGTCGTTGGGGTTCTTCCAGTTGTAGGCGATCTCCCCGGTGTGTCCGGCGGGCGCGGCCTTGGCGGCTGCGATGATTTCGCGGGTGGTGAAGCGGCCGTCGGCATCCTGGGTGTCCCAGATGTTCTGGCCGTCGCGGGCGCCGTTCTGCGAGACGATGTAGTTGCCCTTTGAATCGAGGACGAAGACGTAGCCGGTGGCGCCGACCTTGGTGGCGAGGATCTGCTGGCGCAGGCTGGCGACGCTCTGCTCCTTGATGCCGACGAAGACCATGCCAAGCAGCTGGCCGTTGCGGTCGGCGAGGGGGGCGTACGCGGTGAGGTACCAGGCGTCGACGACGAAGGCGCGGCCGGTGTAGCGCTGGCCGCCGAGGATCGCGGCGACGACCGGGTTGGCCTGGCCGTCGGCGGCGCGGGCGGGGATGTAGGTACCCACGGCGCGGCGGCCCGCGCTCTGGACGGTGGTGGCCACGCGCAGCATGTCACCGGCGGCGTTCATCCGCTGGAAGACGGTGACGGCGCAGCCGGCCTGCGCGGCGATCTCGTCGATCACGGGCGCGAGGGTGGCGGGGTCGGCGTTCTGCCCGAGCCACTGGCCGCCGAGCTCGAACCGGGGCAGCGTGGCGGTGGTGGCCTGCTTGGTGAACTGGTCGACGGCCTGCCACTCGACCGTGGTCGACCCGAGGGCGGGCTCGCCGGCGCGGGCGATCGTGGCCTGGGCTATCTTGAGAGAGACGGCGAGCATCTGTTCGAGCGTCTCCTGTTGCGCGGTACACAGCGCGACGACGCCCTTCGTGATGTGATCGAGGTCGGCGTGCGCGAGCGCCTGGCTTTCCTCGACGGCGACGGCCGTCATGCGGCCGTTCTGTCGGTAGACGAGTGCGGCGATGACGAGGAGCGGTCCGGCGGTGAGGGCGAGCCCGGCGCAGAGCATGCGGCTGCGCAACGAGAGGCGGGAGAAGACGTTCATGGCGGGCGCTCAGCGGCCTTCCGTGATGGAGAAGATCGAGTCGAGCTTCATCTCGCGGAAGAGGTGGTAGATCGGGGAGGGCACGCGCACGAGGGCGAGCACGGCGCCGTGGATCGCGAGGTCCTTGTAGAAGACGAGCAGCTTGCCGATGCCGGCGCTGCCGATGTGGGAGACGCCCGCGAAGTCGATCTCCACGCGTTGCGGCACGGTGAGGGAGATGTCGCGCAGGCGTTTCTTGAGCTCTTCGGCGGCGAGTTCGTCGATCTCGCCCTGGAGGACGAGGCGCACGGTGTGGTTTTCGCGGGTGATGGCGATGTTCATGGTCTGGGTTGGTTGGCGGTTGAAAGGCGAGGCGTATTCCAAAGATCGAGTCGCGGGAGCGGGCTGCGGCCGGCGGAGGGGGTGAAGGTCCGCTCGTCGCCGAAGTGCATGGTGAGGTGGCGGCCGGAGTCCGACCACCGGGCCTCGTCGGCGAAACGGCGGATGAGGAAGAGGCCGCGGCCGGAGGGCTTGGTGCGGTTCTCGTGGGCGGTGGGGTCGCCGACCTGGTCGAGGCCGAAGCCGGCGCCCTCGTCGAGGATCTCGAGGCAGGCGTCGTTGCCGTAGCGGCGGCGCACGACGATCGACTTGGCGGGGTCCTCGCGGTTGCCGTGGTGCCAGGCGTTGTAGAGCGCCTCCTCGAGCACGACGTGCAGCCGCATCGGCGCAGTGGTGACGCCGTGGCTGCGCCACTCCGCGGTGATCTTCTCGGCAAGGCGCACGCGCTGGGCGCGCAGTTCGGCGAGGCTGGCGGGACGGAGGCAGTCCTCGAAGGTGGGGGCGGGGCGCTCGATCTCGAGGGCCACGAGGGCGACATCGTCGGGCAGCCCGTGGGCGGAGACGGCTTCGTCGCAGGTGCAGCCGGCGACCTCGCGGAACAGGAGGTTGGCGAGGGTCACGACCCGGGCCTCGGGCTGGCGGGCGACGATGGCCCGCAGCAGGTCGGCGAGCGCGGCGGAGGAGAGATGGGGTCGTTGGCGGGCGGCGGGCGCCTCGAGCAGGCCGTCGGTGTAGAGGATGAGCTGGTCGCCGGGCTGGAGCTGCAGGGCGGCGGCGCCGTACTCGTGGTGGTCGAGCATGCCGACCGGGAGGTTGGTGCCGCTGCCGTGGAGGTCGGGCAGGAGGAGGACGGCGCCGTCGCGCACGAGCAGGAAGGGCGGGTGGCCGGCGACGACGTAGGTCATCTGCAGCGTGGCGTGGTCGATCTCCAGGTTGATCGAGGTGAAGAAGTCGCCGTCCTGGAAAAGATGGGAGCGGCAGATCTCGCGGTTGAGGCGGGTGATGACCTCGGCCCCGGGCGGGTAGGCGCCGCCGGCGCCGACGAGGGCGTTGTGGAGGAGGTCGGTGATGATGCTCCGCAGGATACAGCCGACCTCGTGGCCGGACTGGTCCTTGAGGCTGACGAGGGTGCGGAGGCCGGCGGGCGCGGCGAGGCGGCGGACGAAGAAGTGGTCGCCGCCCTCGAGGCAGCGCGGGATGGACTGGCCGGCGGCGAACAGGCCGCATCCGCCGGGCAGCGCGCTGTTGCGGGGCTGCTCGGCGTTGACGAGCAGGAGCACCTGGTGGGCGAGACCGATGTTCATCTCCTGCTTCTCGAGGAGCTGGCGCAGGGAGGCGTTGCTCTCCGCGAGCTCGGCGGTGCGCTGGATGACGCGGTCCTCGAGATCGGCATGGGCGCGGCGCAGCGCCTCCTCGGCCTGCTTGCGGTGGGTCTCGTCGATGAGGAAGCCCGTCACGCCGACGGGGCGCTCGTCGCGGACAATGAGGTGGGCGTAGCTGGAGCCGTGGAAGGTGGAGCCGTCGCGGCGGAGGAAACGGTACTCCTCGCCGCCGAGGTGGTGGCCGGCGAGCAGCCGGGTCCAGTTGGCGCGCAGGCGCCCGTGGTCCTCGGGGTGGACGAGGGAGAAGAGGTTGACGCCGCGGGCGAGCTCCTCGGGGGAGACGCGGGCGGCCTGAACGCCCTCGCGGTTGAGCACGAGCACGTTGCCGTGGAGGTCGAGCTCGTAGACGACCTGCGGGAGGGAGTCGACCATCAGGCGGTACTTCTGCTCGCTGGCGGTGAGGGCCTGCTGGATGCGCTCGCGTTCGGCGATCTCGCCGCGCAGACGGGAGTTGGCGGTGGCCAGTTCCGCGGTGCGTTCGCGGACGCGCTCCTCGAGGTGGGCATGGGCGCGCTGGAGGGCCTCGGCGGCCTGCTTGCCGGCGGTGATGTCGGTGAGCATGCCGATCATGCAGCGGGCGCGGTCGGCGGTGATGATGTAGTAGCCGCGGTCGCGGAACCAGAGGTGGCTGCCGTCGTGGTGCCGCATCCGGTATTCCACGTCGAAGGGGGTGTAGGCGCGGACGCTGCGGTGCAGGCACGCGGCGGTGCGGCGCCGGTCCGCGGGGTGGATCAGGCGGAGCCAGCGCAGGAGGGTGCCGCCGAGCTCCGCGAGAGGATAGCCGAGCACCCGCTCGACGCTGTCGCTCCAGAGAATGAAGCCGGTCTCGAGGTTGTACTCGTAGGTGATCTGGCCGGAGGCGGCGGCGACGAGCTCGTAGCGGCGTTTCCAGGCGACGATCTCGTTCTCGGCCTGCTTGCGTTGGGTGACATCGCGGATGCTCTCGAGCGCGCCGGTGAGGCGGCCGTGCTGGTCGAAGAGCGGGCGGGCGCTGCCCCAGACGTAGGCGCCGCGGCCGCCGCCGAGGCAGGGGACGTGGGCCTCGCCGAAGAGGGTGCGGCCCTCGGTGGACAGCGTCTCGTAGAGGCGGCTGTCGCCCTCGATCCGCCGGAGCGCGAGGTCGATGAGCATCGGGCGGCGTTCGCCGTAGAACGGCAGGGCGTATTCATGGTGGCCCCGCCCGAGCATCTCGGCTTTCGGCACGCCGGTCATCTCCTCCATGGCCCGGTTCCAGGCGGTGACCGTGCCGGCGGCGTCGATGACGAAGGTGGCGTCGGGCAGGAACTCGACGATCTCGTTGAGCCGGTCATGCGCGGCGTGCAGCGCCGCCTCGGCCTGGTGGCGGGCCTCGGCCTCGAGGGCGAGGGAGACGCAGCTGCCGATCGCGGAGGCGAAGGCCTGTTCGGCGGCGCTCCACGTGCGCGGCGGGCCGACGTGTTCGTGGCAGACCACGCCGACGATGCGCCCGGCGACACGCACGGGGACATCGAGCATCGCGCCGATCCCCAGCGGTTGGAGATAGGTGGCGGCGAAGCAGCGCGTCGCCGGGTCGTGTGCGGCATCACCGGCGGCGATGATCTCCTGTTTTTCAACCGCGGCGAAGTAGGCGGGGTAGTCGGCGGCGGCCAGATGCAGGTCGGAGCTGTGGCGCGGCGGGTCCTGCTCGAAGAGATCGACGCAGTGGAGGTCGGTACGGCCGGCTTCGTAGAACCACACGCCGACGCGCGCGGCGCCGAGCGAGCGCGCGGCGGTTTCGGTGAGCAGGTGGAGGGCGGCGGTGCGGTCCCCGCGGAAGAGGAGCTCGTTGCGCGCGAGCTGAAGGAGGACCTGGTTGAACGTCTGGGCGCGGCTCTCGCGCAGCTCGACGGCCACCTCGGCCCGCCGGCGCGCCGTGATGTCCTTGTACGCGCTGAGGGCCCAGAGCGAATCGCCGACCTGCACGGGCGAAACCACGACACTGAGCAGCAGCGTGGCGCCGGTGCGGTTGCACGCGACGACCTCGCCCGCGCGGCTTTCCCGGGTGGCCAGGGCTTCGCGGACCCGTTCCTGGGCGCGGCGGAATTCGGCCGGGTCGGGATGGATCGTGTGGAGAAAAGTGGTGAGTCCGCCGGCGGTGGACCGGCTGAGGCCGGTGATGCGACGCATCTCCCGATTGAAGAGGATGAACCGCCCGTGTTCGTCGACGAGGGTGAGGCCGTCGCCGACCTTCTCGACCACGGTGGCGAGTTGGTGGGCGAGGCGGGTGGTCCGGCGCTGTTTGGCGGAGGTATCTGCCGCGCTTTGGCCGGCCAGAATGGCGCGGACGCGGCCGGGCAGGGCGGCGAGGTCTTCGGCCGTGGTGCTGCAATAGTCGGCGGCACCGGCGCGAATCCAGCGCACGGCCCGGTCGACGGCGGGCTGGCTGGATAGGATCATCAACCGCACCATGTGGTTGGGCCCGACGAGGGTCGCGTGGTGGGTCTCCGCGACGGTCTCGGAGGTCAGGACCAAGTTGTAGCGGGCCAGTGCGCGCGGGGCTGCGGCCGCAGTGCCCGGGGTGGCTTCATGGAGCACGAACGCCGGATCGGCTCCCAGCACGGCCACGATCTCGGATGAGAGGTCGCCGAGGAGGCAGAGCAGGCAGCGACCAGGAGCTGCCGTGTTTGGGCGTGACAGCGGCATGGGAGGATCAGGCCCGGGTCTGGGTAGGCGGACCGGCTGGTCGGATGTCGCGGTGCCGCCGGCACCGTGGTTTAAGGTGTTTCCCCCATCGCTTCATTGGCGCTACTCATCGGCCGGCGGGCGGCGGGGTTGAGTCCGGGAAATGGAGGGCCGTGGCCGGTGGGCGGGCCGCAGCGCGCGGCCGGACGCAAGCGGGGTCGGTCGTGATCCATCCGGGAACGCTTCTCGCCGGTGGAACCGCCCCGCGGCTGCGACGCCAGCGCGGCCTGACCGGGCGGGGGTGCGGCCCGCTCCACGGCCGGCCGGCACGGTTTCACCTTCAAATCGGGGGATTGTTCGTTACGGTGCCAGCACCCCGCCCGCCGTTCCCGGCCGCCCCACCGCCATGAATCTGGAGACTCGTCTCTTCGCCTACGGCACCTTGAAACAAGGTTCGCCGGTGCACGCGCAGCTGTGTCGCGGCGTGTGTTCGGTGATCCCGGCGCAGTTGTGGGGCCGGCTCTACGAACTGCCGACGGGCTGCCCGGCGTTGCGGGTGCCGGTGGGCGCGGTGTTGGCGGAGGCCTCGATGGAACCCGAGGCCGATCACGTGCGGCTGGGCGAACTGTTGCATCAGCCGCCCTCCGAGTTTTCCCGCGAAGGGTGGCGGCCGGTCTCGGGCCAGCTGATCACGCTTGCGGACTACCGCGTGGCGTGGCCGACGCTCGACGCCTGGGAGGATGCCGCGCCGGACCGGCCGGTGCTGTTCCGGCGGGCGATCGTCCGGGTGGAACGGGCCAACGGCGTGCCGGTGACGGCGTGGACCTACATCATGCCGCGGCTGCCGGAGCGTGCTCGGGAACTGGCGACGGGAATCTGGCCCGTCCCGCTCTCGCTGGCGGCCGGGGACTGAGCCGCGAGACGGCAGTCCGGACAGGTCACAGAGGCAGAGCAGGGGCGGAAGGAGAGCCCAGAAAAAGCGATGGGCAAAGCATCGGCTCGCCTTGGATCGACCCGCTCAACCCGGTGGCAGCGGCCACGGCCACCCGGGCAGGTTGCGAAGGAGGAAGAATGCCGCGGCGGCGAGCGCCAACGCGAGGGCGATCACCCGCGGGATGGCCGCCGGCCGGGCGGCCCGGCCGAGGAACCAGCCGAGCGAGGCCAGCAGCCAGAGCGCGGCGAGCGGCAGCGCTGTCACCAGAAGTTGGTTGTAGGCCCACGCGCGCGTGAGGTCGCCGTGGACGAGGGCGTGCACCGCGCGGGTGCCGCCGCAGCCGGGGCAGTGCAGGCTGGTGAGCCAGTGGAAGAGGCAGGGCGGCGACCAGAAGGCCGGGCGCGGCCCGATCCAGCGCACCGCGAGCACGCCCAAGACGGCCAGTGCGGCGAGCACCAGTGCGTTGCGCCAAGGCCGGGCGGCCCGCTGCGGCGCGACCGCGGGGTGGGCGCCGGGGGACGGCGGAGCGGCGAGATCGTGGTGGTCGCTCATGACGGGCGGCGAAGAGGAAGGGGCGGAACCGTTTGGCGGGAGACGAGGGTCGGGCGTCGAGGGACGAGGGCCGCGGTTGGCGGAGCGGTGGCGACGCAGGCCGCGCCCTGTTGCGGCACTCGACTGCGTGGTCACGGCTGAACCGTTTGGCGCGTTCCCCGGGCGGAGGCAAGGATGGTGGCGCTGGAAAACCACGGCGGGGCGATTTCGGGCTTTGCCGCGCGCGGGGGTTTGGCGGATAGCTACGGCGCACGGCATATGAGCGGCTTCCACCTCGGCGCATCCTCCGACCATTCCACCGCGGCCCACCGTCGCGTGGCGCTGCGGGCGGACGGGCCGTTGCAGCGGCTGGCGCCGGCGGTGAAACTGGGCGCGTTGCTCGTACTGGTGCTGGGGACGGCGGTGGTGCCGGTATCCTGGCTTTGGTGGCATCTGGCGGTGGCGATCCTGCTCGCGACGGCCGTGATCGTGGGACGGGTGCCGCTGCGCCGGCTGGCGTGGCGGCTGGTGTGCTTTGCGCCGTTCGTGGCGGGCGCGGCGTTCGCGGCCGCGTGGCACGAGGGGGCCGGCCCGGGGTGGCGGGCGATCGCGTTGCGCGGCGGCCTCTGCCTCACGGCGGTGATCGTGTTTGGCGCGGTGACGCCGTTTGCCGCGTTGCCCGGCGTCCTGCGGCGGTGGGGCGTGCCGGCGCTGCTCGTGACGACGCTGACCCTCATGCACCGTTACCTGTTCGTGTTGGCCGACGAGGCACAGCGGATGCAGCGGGCGCGGTTGAGTCGGACGCTGGTCCGGCCGCGGCGGTTCGCCTGGGGCATGCCGGCCGAGGTGCTGGGACGGCTTTTCGTGCGCGCCTCGGAGCGGGCGGAGCGGATCTTTCTGGCGATGTGCGCGAGGGGGTGGCGATGACTCCGGCGATCGAGGTTCGCGGGCTGCGCTACCGCTATCCGGACGGCACCGAGGCGTTGCGGGAAGTGACGTTGTCGCTCGCGCCGGGCGAATGCGTGGGCCTGCTCGGCGCCAACGGTTCGGGGAAATCGACGCTGCTGCTGCACCTCAACGGCATCCTGCCCGAGCGGGCCGGTGCGGAGAGCGCGGTGCGCATCAACGGCCTGCCCGTGACCGCGGGCAACGTCGAGGCGGTGCGCCGCCAGGTCGGTGTCCTGTTCCAGGATCCCGACGACCAGTTGTTCTGCGGGACCGTGGCCGACGATGTGGCGTTCGGTCCGCAGCAGCTGGGGCTGGCCGCGGCCGTGGTGGATGAACGGGTACGCTCGGCGCTCGCGCGGGTGGGGCTGACGGGTTATGAACGCCGCACGCCGCACCACCTCAGCCAGGGCGAGAAGCGCCGCGTCTGTCTGGCGGGGGTGCTGGCGTACGAGCCGTCGATCCTCGTGCTCGACGAGCCGACGAGCGGGCTGGATCCGCGGGGGCGGCGCGAGTTCAAGAAGCTGTTACGCGAGGTGGCGGCGACGAAGCTGATCGCCTCGCACGACCTGGAGCTGGTGGTGGAGCTCTGCCCGCGGTCGATCCTGCTCGATGGCGGTCGGGTGGTGGCCGACGGGCCGACGGTGGCCCTGCTCAGCAACGAGGAACTGATGCTGGCGCACGGGTTGGAGCGGCCGCACATCCTGCAGCATTTGCACCCGCATCCGTCGTATGCGCTGAAGCCGCGGACGAACGGGACGGCATCGCGCGAGGCCGAGGCGGATTTTTTCCGGCGGATCGGGTGAGCCCGGGCAACGAGGAGCGCGGGTTTGTGCGGCGTGGTGTGCGCCGCCGGTTGCGGCCAGCATTGCCAAAGCGGGCCGGGCTGTTTCGTTGGGAGGCGTGGATCTCAAGTGGCGTCTCTCGCACGTTCGTGGCTATCTGGAACTCGGCATGGTCAAAGAGGCCAAGGCCGAGCTGGACGCCGTCCCGGCGGAGCATGCCCACCTGCCGGAGGTGGTCGCGCTGCGGGTCGGGATGTTGCAGGCCACCGAGCAGTGGCGGGAGCTGCGCCGGTATGCGAAGCGGTTGGTCGAGACCGATCCCACCGAGGCCGGCTGGTGGATCATGTGGGCGTACGCGGCCCGGCGGGCGACGACGGTGGTGGCCGCGCAAAAGATCCTGGTCGAGGCGGTCGAGCATCACCCGCAGGACGCGACCATCCAGTTCAACCTCGGCTGCTACGCCTGCCTCATTGGCGACTTCGCCGAAGCGAAGGCCCGGGTGGTCCGGGCCATCTCCCTCGACGGGTCGTTCCTGAAGAACGCGCTCGAGGACCCCGACCTCCAATCGCTGCGCGAGGCGGAGCCGGATTGGATCGACTCGGATGGGGGCGGCACGCGAACGGAGGCGTGATCGCGGGTCGGTTGGGGGCGCAAAAAAGCCGGAGCAGCGAACTGCTCCGGCGGGAGAGGGCGGAAGGATCAGGCGACCTTGCGATTGCGATACCGCCGGTAGCCGACCAGCGCGAGCACCCCGGTGCCGAGCGCGAACGCGTAGGTGGACGGTTCGGGGATTTCGGCGGTGATGGTGATGTCGGTCAGGTAGAGTCTGGAGCCTGCACCGGCGTAGGCGGAGATGCGATCGAAGTTGAAGTCGCCTACTTGGGTGTCGAGAGCTGTACCCAAGCTGCTGATGGTGGTCGGCGCTCCGTTGGTACCCAGAGAGGTGAACGGGCTCTCCGAGCGCCAGATCGTGAAGACATCGGCATTGGAGTTGGTATTGCCGGTACCCATGAAATCGATCTGCATCAGAATATAGGACCGTGTGGTCATCGGCACATTGGAGGTCCCGAGTCTGACGCTATCCCCGAACACGTTGCCGCCCGGGCTAGTGCCGCTCTCGAGGCCGTAACCCACGCCCCAATTCTGCGTGCTGTTGGTCCCCCAGCCATCGACGCCACCCACACCGGCGACGATGAATGAGTTCGTGTAGCCGCCGTCGAGGAGCTTCACGTTGTTCCAAACCGAGGTCGTACTGGCGACAGCCGAGAAGCTGACCCAGACGCGTCTGGTGTACCAAGTGGAGTCGGTATACTGGAGAAGGTTCGGGCTGAGATTGGACAGAAGTACCGTCGCATCTGCGTTGTTGGAGCCGCCGGATACCTGCGCGCTGTAGGTGACGCTTGGAGTGCCGTACGCGACGTTGTAGTTGACCGTGGTGGCCGCGGGGTTCGAGCCTGCACCGAGGTTAACATTATTGTTGTTAGTCCACGCAGTGGTACTGGTGACTTTGGTGAAGACGACGGCGCCGGGCGTATCTTGGGCCGAGGCGGTGGCGGCGGCGAGGAGCGCGACGGAGGCAAGGATTGGGCGATGCCAGAGTTGCATGGATGGCGTGGGTTGGGCCGGATCATTGAGCTGACCCGGGAGGGTGATGGTGTTTTTGGGGGGCGCGGGAGACAATGAGGAATTTGTGAAAATCCTGCGGGTGTGCCCCGTGCACGGCAGATTGGGGCATCACGCCGCGCCGGCACGGCAGGGTGCGGCGGTTCCCCAAGGCCGCAGGCCAACCGCGCGATGCTGCGGACCAGTGCGTTGACGTGCGAAGGATCGTTCGAGGAACGATGAATAGCACAGCGCAAGGGCTCCTCTTCCCGGTGGCTGCGTTTACCGAAGGGGTTTCGCGGAACGGCTCTTCAACGTCGACTTGGGAACGTCACGTTGCGTGTAAAGTGTTGCTGGAGAAGGTCGTGCGTGGGGTTGGGTGGCACTTTCAGGGAATCCCCTACGAACAGATTGTTGACTAGTGTGTATTACTCTGTGTTCTAGGCCCTGTTCTTTACTACTGCTGTGTGGGAAGCGTCCCCGATGAGGCGTCATCCCCGAGACCAATTTTCCCAAACCCGGTTAACGCCGGGTGAGAGAAACCGCCAAAGCTCCGTGTCTCCCACGGAGTGGAGGCCTTAAACCATAGGAGGATCTAACATAATGATCGCCCTTATCATCGCCTGGGTGGCCGTTGCCGGTATCTTCGTGATCGCCGGTTACGACTACAACAGCGTTAAAGAGTAATACACCTCCGGCCCGGACAGAAGTCCGGGCCGGAGTCATTTTCAGAGGTCGCGATCAACCGTGCGGATCGCGAGTCTGTCGCACAACGGCCTACCTGGCCGAAGCGTTTGGCGAAGTGGCGGTGTCGGCCGCGCGGAGAGTGGCGCAGGCAGTCGCTTCGCCCTTCTCCCCTATTGGGAGGACGGGCTTGGGGCTTGCGTGGCGGCTGGTGAGACCGGCGCCGGCGGTATTGCGGTGGGGCCGGCCAGGACCCGCTGGCGAAGCGCCGCGGGATCGAGCTTCGAGAGCAGTTCGATCAGGTTCGGGTACCACCGCTTGTGGAACCCGTAGCCGCCGTTGCGGAACTCGTCCAAGGCCGCTTCACGGGTCCACCCCTGAAAGACGATTCTGTAGGCGGCGACGAACACGCCGGTCCGGTCGCTGCCGTGCCAGCAGTGCACCAGCACCGGTTTGGGCGCGGCGTGGAACTTCCGAAGCGCTGCCACGAGAAGGTCTTCGGTGACCTCGCCGGCGTTCATGGGCTCGGCGAGCAGGGCGAAGCCGGCCGCGGCGAGTTTGTCCGAATCGGTGTGATGCTTGCGCAGATTGAGGATCGAGCGAATGCCCAGCGCCCGCAAGTCGGCGGCGTCGTCCGGGGTGGGTTGCTCGCAACGATAGAGCTCGGGACTCACCCGGTAGGAGTTGCCCAGCGAGGTTTCGATCAACGGTTCGGCCCAAGTCGTCGGGCGCACCCGCGGGCTCTCGCCGCAAAGCAGACCTGTTGCCGAGAGGGCGAGCAGAAGGGGGACGAGGAGTCGCATGGTGCCGCAGGATGGGCGACGGCGGCGGCGGTGGCGAGCGTGCGGTGCGTCGCCGGGGCATGGCGGGCGGCTGCTCGTCGCGGAGCGGGGACGATGAAACCGACGCCAGCTCCGCTCCGTCATCAGGGTTGCACTTCAGACCCCACTCGCGCCCCTCGTATCCAGCAATCCGGGCGTGAGTGGGCCTGTAACTGGTTCTCAACCCCGTACCTCCTCCATGAAAAGACTAGCTTTGATCCTGGTGAGCGCGGCGCTTCTGGCTCCGGCTCTCTCCGCGGCCGACATCGCCCTCTCCGACGGCCGCGTGTTCCACGACGCGCGGATCGCCTCGCAGACTCCGCGCACCGTGGTGATCGCCCACGCCGGCGGGCTTGCCGCGGTCGGCAAGGAACTCCTGCCGGCCGACCTGCGCAGCCAATACCCGATCGACGAAGCCGCGGCCCGCGCGGCCGACGAACGCGAGCAAGCCGCCGCCGCGACGGCGCGCCGGGCGGCGACGGCTACGGCGGAACTTGCGGCGGCCGCGAAGGAGCAAGCCCGCCAAGCGGCGGCCGCTGAAGCCCTGGCCTCCGACGAACGCACCCGGCAGAGCGCGGAGCTCCTGCGCCTCGAGGCGATGTGGACCGATGCCGCGCGCCGCGTGGAGCGGCATTATCGCGAGCGCTCGCGTTCCCGGATCCAGGAAACCAGCTGCTTGGCGCAGATCCTCGACTTCAAGCCGGTGAACGGCAACGCCGGCCCCTGGCTGGTGAGCGGAACCGTCACGATCACAACCTACGAGCGTCGCGAGACTTCGACGACGGAGGGGCGCGGCTCGTCGCGGGGCGTGAAAACGCGGGCGCCCCGGGTGCCAGTGACGCAGCTGATTCCCGTCTCCGAGGAGACGAAGCCCTTCCAAGCGATCTACACCGAGGAAGTGCCGGAGCCGACCCTCACGGTCACCTCGTCCTGAGTGGCGAGCGGTGTCGCGGCGGGTACGCCCGAGTGTCGGGTGCGAGGGCGTTTCGGTCGAGGGCCAACCCGTGCTGCGCGTCGCCTTCGTCGACCGCGGCGGGCGGGACTGAGGGGGCGTTTGTGGCAGGCGTAAGCCCGAACCCGGGGGCGCCGCAGGGCGCCCGCCCTCGGATCATGTCAACTATTGGTTGACATGATCCCTTTGGCGCCGCTGCGGGACGCGCAAACGGAACTCGCCGCTTCGCTTACCTCCGCCGGGCGAGGGGGATGGCGGCGATGCCGGCGACGGCGAGCAGGAGCATCGCGGCGGTGGCGTAGGGCGGGCGGGCGGTGCGGGTGACGTCGAGCGTGAGCTGGAGCGGCTTGTCGCCCTCGACTTGCAGGCTGCGGGTGAAGGTGAGCACACGGCCGCGTTCGGAGAGCGTCACGTCGAGCGCCCGCGGGGCGGGCTCGGCGGCGAGCTGCTGGTCCACGAGGCGGTCGGCGATGCCGCGCAGGGCGGTGTTCTCGTCGGCCGAGTTGCCCATGAGCATCTGGTCGACCTGCGAGGGGTCGAAGTTGACCTTGCCCTGCATGAACGGATTCAGGCTGGCCGCCTGCTCGAGCTGCTCGTTGCGCGCGGCGTCGCTGCGGTTGTCGAGGTAGAGGCGCTGGCGGCGGGTGTTGAGGCCGAGCACGGTCTGCTGCGTCTTCAGATTCCGGAGCTGCACGCGGGCGTCCTCGTTGGCGGCCTCGTCGAGCGCCTGCGTGTTGTAGGCGCGGGTGAGCACTTCGCTGGCCTTCTGCTGGTCGCCCTTCTGCATCAGCGAATTCGCCTCCTGCAGCATCGCCACGGCCTTCTTCGAGTCGGCTGAACGCTTCGAGACGATCGACGACTGGTAGTCGGAGACGTCGAAGAACCCGCCGGAACGCGCCTCCTGGAGCCGCAGTCCGCCGCCGTAACTGGCGAGCGTGTAGCCGGGTGGGATGACCACCCGCCACGAGACGTTCTCCAGCGGCACGTTGAGCCGCGGGCCGGCGAGCGCGACCGCGCCGCCCTTGTCTCCGGGGGCCGAGTACACCAGCCGCACCGCGGCCGAACGCTCGCCGGCGGCGGCGGGCGTGACGTGGAAGAGGAACGCGTCGCCCTCGCGCACGACCGCCACGCTCTCGCCGTTGACGAACGTGTTGAAGAGCTTCGCGCCCTCGGGCAACCGCACGCGCAGCGTGCTCTTCTCGAGCACGTCGACGCGCAGGTCCACCGCGGTGAGGCTTTCGCCCACTGGCGAGAACAGCGTCATGAGTTCGCCCTGCGTCACGCGGAGCTTGAGCGCCTCGGCCACCTCGTGCCGGCGCACGGTCACGGGCAGCGGGCCCTCGGCCTCGGCCACGCGGAAGCACAACGCCGGCACGCTGCGGTCGGTGCGGCTCTGGAGGAACGCGGGCACCGCGCTCCAGTCGGCGCGCGTCCAGCCGCGCGGCAGCGCCCCGGTCTCGAGCTCGAGCCGGCCGCCGGCGCGCACGACGGCGAACTGCACCGCCTGCCGCGCGCCCACGAACTCCGGCACCGCAACCGTCTCCAGTTTCTGGTCGCCCGAGGACGGTCCCTGGAACTCGATCTGCACATCGGTCTCGCCGGCGACGCCGCGTTGCAGGCGGATCTCCCAGGTGTCGTCGCTGCCGGCGACGCGCACCATGTCGCTCACGGTCGTGCCGGTGGCGCGCACGGTGCGGGCGCGTTCCTCGCCGAGGCCGGGCAGCTTCACGCGGAACTGTTTCACCGCGGCGTTCTCCACGCGGTAGCGCAGGCCGAGGCGCACGAGCGTCTGGCCCTCGCGCACGGTGGTCTCCTGCAGCGACTGCACGGTGATCCACGGCTCCAACGCTTCGATACCGAGCTTCACCGACCAGTCCTCCTGCAACAACCGGAACGCCAGCGTGCCGGGCTGCAGGCCGCCCACCTGCCGCGGGTCGAGTTGCGTGACCTTCTCGCGCTCGACGGCGCGCAGGCGCAGGCCCTTGCCGGGCACGACGAGCGCCTCGCCGGTCTGGCGCGTGGCCTCGCGCACCTGGAGGTGCGGGATCGGCCAGGCGTCCTGGGCGCGGGGCGCGGCGCCGGCGAGCGTGACGGCGAACTGCTGGTCGCCGATGGTGCGGCCGTTGAGGTGCAGCGTCACGATGCGCTGGTTACCCTCGGTCGCCTCGGTCCAGTGGCTGAGCGCCTCGCCGCTGAGGGCCTCGACCTCGAGGCCGGCGGGCAGCGCGAAACTGAGTTTGAACAGACCGACGCGCGTGATCGCCGTGGCGAGATCCACGGCCATCACCATGCGGTCGTCGTCGAGCGAGATCACCTGCCGGCCGACGACGCGCACCTCGGGCGCGACCGGCGCGATCTTCAGCGAAACGCTGCCGCCGCCCTGGCCGAAGCGCCACACGTGCTGCAGCGTCGCGGCCGGTTCGTCGTCGTTCTCCTCGGGCAATAGGTCGGAATCGAAGTCCTCCGTATTCACGGTGGAGAAACCGGAGGCGCGCACGCTTTCCGGCTGCGCGTCGCCGCCGAAGGCGAGCGCGACCATGCCAACATCGCCGGCGGCGCCGACCACCCGCAACGGCGTGAGCGTGAGCTCGAACGGCAACGCCCCGGTGCCGAGCTGCGCGACGATGCCGACGTGGAATTGGCGCTCCTGCGGCGAAGCGAGCGTGATCTGCAGGCGGCGCTGCGCCGGGTCGAAACGCCACGAGGAGACTTCGGTGTCCTCGCCCTTCACCTCGCCGATGGTCAGGCCGGCGGGCACGTCGAGCGTGAGCGAGCCCACGCGGCCCTGTACCGGGCGGATCGAGACGACGACGCGGGCGTTCACCACGCCGGGGCCGGGGAGGAAGAGTTGCGTGGTCTCGGCGAAGAACTGCGTCGCCTCGTTCGCGAGGTCGCGGCGTTTCGGCAGCAGGTGCACGACCGGGTCGCTCTGCGGCGCGAGCACGAGCGTGGCACCGCTGCGACCGTCTCCGAGATTCGGAGTCGGAAGCACCTGCACCGCGGCGGGCGAGAAGAACTCCCAGCCGCCCTGGTCGAGGGCGACCGTCACGCGCTGGGTCGCCGCCGGGCCGGTGGGCAGCGCGAGCTGGCTGGTGCCCTTCGGCACCGGCAGCTCGAAGCGCACGCGGGCGGTGAGCAGGCCGTCGCGCTCGGGGGCGACATAGTAGGAGGTCTGGTGGCCGCTGTTCTCGGCCTTGCCGAGGCGGAGACCGTCGGCCTTGAACTCGGTCAGCACCGCCGGCGGGCGCAGCAGCAGGAAGCTGTCGCCGGGGCCGCCGCGCACGGTGAGCTCCAACTCGCCGTAGAGGCGGTCGTCGCGGATCGTCCACGTCTGCACGGCGGACTGGGCGGGCTTGTCCACAAACTGGATGTGGGGCGCGGGTGGCGCGGACTGTTGCACGGCGTCCTGGGCGTGGGCGGGCGGGGCGAAGCCGCCGAGGCCGCACAGGCCGGCCAACGTGAGCAACGGGAGCACCGAGGCGGGGCCGGCGCGGGCGGGTTCGTCGTAGGGCGGAGGAGGCGGCACGGCGGAGGCGAGCTGGGCCGCGCGGCGGTCCTCGTTCCAGCGGTTGAAGGTGGGCAGGAGGAGGAGCAGCCAGACCGCGATGCCGGCGGCGGCGTAGAAGAGCGCGGCGCCGCCGTGTTGCGCGAGCAGCCCGCCTGCGGCCAGCGCCGCACCAGCGGCAAGCGCGACCGGGAAGCGCCGCAGGTGCGCGACCAGCGCCACGGCCACTCCGATCAACGCGGCGACCACGCCCCACCAGGAGACCATCGCGAGCAGCGGGGGTTGGTTGGCGACGTTGATCGTCACGCTTTCGCCGGTCGGCACCATCGTCGCGGCGTAGGTGAGCGACTGGAGATTCGGGCGACGTTCGACCAACGAGCTCGCGGCGACGAACAGCGCCGCGAGCGACACGTTGGCGAAGAGCACCGCGGCGAAGAACTGCCGGCGCGAGGAACCGCGCGCCAGCAGCGCCGCGAGTGCGGTGACCCCGAAGAGCAGCACCGAGGAAAACAGCCCGCGCTCGGCGATCCACTCGAAGCCGGTCTCGGTGAGCGCGGGGCGGACGAGCTCGGCGTTGCCGCCGCGCGGGACGAGCTGCCGGCCGGTGTCGCCATGAATCGACCACTCGTTGATGACGCTCGGGGCGAGGGTGCGCGGCGCGACGAGCCGGATGGTCGCGCTGCCGGTGGCGGGCTGGCCGAGCCGGAGGGCGACGGCGACCGGGTCGTTGGGATTGAGGCGCGCGGGCAGCGGCACGAGGGTCTGGCCGCCGTCGGCGCGGGCGTTGACGATCTCGTTGTCGACACGGGCCTCCCAGAGCTTGGCGCCGGCGGGCAGCTCGAGGCGGAGGGCCTTGCGGCCGCGGGTCTTCACGAAGAACTGGGCGTCGGTCACGACCTGTCCGTCGCGGGAGATCTGGCTGGAGAGCTTCGCGAAATCGACGACCTGGTCGACGGTCTCGCCGGCGACGTACCATTCCACGCCGACCTCGAGCGCGAAGGGCCGGGCGGTGTATTGGTAGATGGCGAGCGACGGCGCGCTGGCGAGCAGGCGAAACTCGGCGGGCAGCTCCAGTGGCTCCAGTTTCAGGAGACCGCCCTCGGCCTGGCGGATCTCGTGCTTCACCTGGGCCGGGCTCACCACCTGCACGTAGCCGCGCTCGGCCTGGACGTTGAGCGGGCGCACCTGGCCGGGCTGGATCACGCCGCCGCGGGCGCTCATCGGCTGCTCGAAGGTCACGAGCAATGTCGCCGCGCCGAGCACGGGCTGGTGGAGCGAGACGACGATCTGGTCGCCCTCGCGGCGCCAGTCGCGGCGGACGTTCTGGCCGGTGACGTCGATGTTGCCCGCCTCGGCCGGCACGGAGAGGCGCCACTCGGTGGCGGGCGCGCCGACGACGAAGTAGTTCAACAGCACGCTACCGTAGACCACGCCCTCCTTCACGGTGTAGAGGTGGAACACATCCGCCTGCACGCTCTGGCCGAGCGCCTCGACCTTGAGCGCGGCGGACCACTCGGCGTCGCGCAGGCGCCATGCCTGCTGGAGGCCGGTGGTCTGCTGCGGAAAATAGCTCAACGGCACCTCGACGAGCTGGTCGACGCCGGCGGGCACGAGCCGGTAACCGGGTGTCGCCACGGCCCCGATATGGCCGCGCACCGACTTCGCCCCGGGGAACCGCAGCGCCGGCAACCGCCATTCGCCCGCGGCGGCGGCCTGGTTCTTCTCGAGGCGCAGCTGCAGCAACTGGCGGCCCTCGACGGGTTCGCCGAAAAGCACCTTGAGCGTGCGGTGGCCGTCGACGGCGGTGGACTCGGCGTTGAAATCGCTGACGTCCTGGCCGGTCACGCCGACGACGGTGTAGTCGGCCGGGATCTGCAACGACCAGTCGCGCAACGGCGCCTCGCGCACGTCGAGCTCGAGGCTGGCGGCGATGGTGCGGTCGGTTTCGCCGAGGCCGTAGGTGAGGATGGCGGAGACGCCGACCTCCGGCTGGATCTGGGAGGCGAGCAGGCGGTATCCGTAGTTCGCCGCCGGGAAACGGTACACGAAGGTCTGCCGCACCTCTTCGTCGTCGAGCTCGCCGGCGGGGAACTGCTCGGGGGCGAGCTGCATCATGCCGGCGACATCGGCCACCTCGAGACGCACCGCGCCGTCGTTGGCGACGCGCACGAAGCCGGAGTGGCGCACCACACCCTCGGGCACGAGCCGTAGCGGCTCGACGCGGATCGGGAAGCCGCCGAGCTCGGTCTGGCTGCGCACGGTGAGCGAGCTGGTCTGCTCGATCGGGCGGCTGAACTGCACCTCGAGCACGCGGGCGCCGTCGGCTGGCAGGACCTTCCAGTTCACGAGGTTGGCGCCCTCGACGCCGACGATTTCGCCCGGGCCTTCGAGTCGGATGCGCAAGGCGGTGAGTTTCCCCTGGAGGATGCGCAACTCGAGGTTGGCCTCCTGGCGCAGCAAGCCGGCGCCGAGGCGCGAATCGGTCTGCTCGCTGCTGGTGAAGAACAGCGTGCCCTCGGCGGCCTTGGCTTGGTGCTTCCAGGCGAGCGCGGTGGCGCCGTTGGCGGGCAGGAAGCCCTGCCAGCCCTGCGCGGTGGCGACGGGCAGCACCGGGCGTTCGGGGTCGAAACTCACGCCGGCTGGCAGTCCTTCAAGCTGGAGCGGCACGACCACGCCGGCCGGCATCGAAAAATCAAGCACGCGCCATTCGCCCGTCTCGCGGATCGCGGCGGCGAACGGAAGATCGACGGCGAGCGTGCCCTCGCGCTCGGTGACGAGTTCGTAGCCGCGGAACGGGCTGTCGGCCGGCGCGAGTTCGAGGTGCCAACCGTCGCCGGTGGCCTTTTCGCTTGGTGCGGCCGCACCGGTGAGCAGGTGGAGGCGCGCGCCGACCTTCGTGGAGCGCAACTGGCCGCGCAGGCGGAACTCCGCGCTCTTGGCCGCCTCGTTGATCCTGCCGGTGAGCAGCGCGCCGAGGAGCTCGGCCTCGGCGGGAGCGGCGCCGCGCGCGGTGAGCCGCACGATCAGCGCGCCGGCGCCGGTGGTCTGGAAGCGCACGGGATCGCGCGGGCCGCGCGGCTCGCCGAGAGCGACAAGGCTGATCGCCCCGGTCACGCGGAGATCGAGGGCGGCATCGGCCTGTAGGGTGATCGTGGATGCGAAACCCACGGCGTCGCCGGGTGCGGCGATGAGCACGGACGTGGTGCCGGGCACGGCCGGTTTGCTGAGCCGGGTGCGCACCACGAGATCGAAATCACTGGGTGCCGCGGCGCCCGGCGCGAGCGCGGGCCGGAGGTCGAGGAAGCGTTTGCCGCCCGGCAACTGGCGCACGGCCCACGAGGCGAGGCCGGCGCCGGTGACGTCCACCACTTCGCCGTCGCCGCTGAGGCCGAGCGAGAGCACCTCGGGCTTGCCCTGCACGACGTGGAGTTTCAGGCGCAGTTCGCCCGCGATCTCGGCGGAGCTGAGGCGCACGGTCTGCTCGGCGACGGCGGAGAAGAAGAGCGGCACCGCGGGCGGCACGCCCTGCACGTCGACGACGATGCGGCCGCCCTCGGGGGTGAGCGAGGTGGAGGCTTTGGCGGAGTCGGCCGGTTTTGGCGCGGCGGCGAGCGCGCCGGCGAAGAGGAACGCGGCGGCGAGGGGCAGGAGGCGGAACCGCGGGAGGATGGAGGAACCGAGCGAGGCGTTGGCGTGCATGGGATGCCTTGGATTGAAAGCGATTGGGGCTGGTGCCGGCCGCGGCGAGGACGGTCCGGGTGACGTGAGGCGAAGAGGAAGAAACGACGGAGCTGGAGCGGTGCGTGATTGTCGCACAAGCGGCGTGCGAAGTCGTCAGGCGGGGGTCAGGGGTTTGTCAGGGAAATGTCATATCGGAGTGGCCACGCCACGGGAGAGAGTGGCGCGCTTGCGGGCAACCGGGGCCACCCGCAGGCGTGTGAGAGCGAGCATTCATTTCTTCATCCGCCGGAGGTGCTCGAACAGTGTCGCGAGATCCTGGAGGCGCTGGTCGTCGGGGCGGCGGGAGCGGAGGGCGTTGACGACGGGGGCGAGGGCGTCGAGGTCGACGCGGTCGCCGGCGGGCCCGCCACGGAGTTTCACGGCGAGCGCGGCGGCGGTGCCGGCGAGTTGGAGACTGGGCGAGGCGCGGTCGAAGGCGATGGCGCGGGGCTCGTAGGGCAGCGTCCACGAGCGCTCGACCATCGTTCGCGTGCTGGGATCGCGGAAACGCACGAAGACTTCGCCGAGTTCGCCTTCGCCCTGCGGGAGGGCCTCGATTTCGTACACGGCCACGGCGGCCTCCTCGGAGGAGATCTCGGCGGCGTCGACGGCGTCGTTGCGGAAATCCTCCTCGCGCAGGCGGTGTTTCTCGAAACCCACGAGACGGTAACGGCCGACGCGCGCGGGGTTGAAACGCACTTGGAGTTTCACGTTCTCGGCGGCGGGACGGAACGCGCCGGCGAGCTGGCGGGCGAAGCCGGCATCGGCGGCCTCGGGCGAGTTGAGCACGTAGTAGCGGCCGTCGCCCTTGCGGGTGAGCGCTTCGAGCATGTCGTCGTCGATGCCCTCGAGGCCCACGCCGCAGGCGTCGAAGGCGATACGCTGGCTGCGCAGCGACTCGATGGCGGCGGCGAGGCGCTCGGGGTCGGCGTCGCCGAGGTTGGCGGCGCCGTCGGTGAGGAGGACGATACGGTTTTGCGCAGTCGCCGCGAAATGGCGACGGGCGAGCTCGCCGCCGAGCTTGAGCGCCTCCTCGAGGTTGGTGCCGCCCTCGGCGGGCGTGCGGTCGAGCAGGCCGAGCGCCTGGCTGGCGTGGTTGCCGTCGAATGCCTCGGCGAGCAGGCGCGGCTGGCGGGCGAAACCGACGAGCGTGAGGCGGTCGTTCGGGCCGAGCAGGCCGACGAGCGTGGCGAGCGCGGCGCGCACGGCGGCGCGGCGGTCGGGGCGCTCCATCGAGCCGGAGGTGTCGAGCAGCACGGTGAGGCGGAGCGGGGTGCCGGCGCCGCGGCCGGTGGCCGGCACGCGCACGGCGAGGCGCACGAGGTTGCGCTGTTGGGCGAAGGGATGCGCGGCCTGCTCGACGCGGCAGGAGACCGGCTCGCCCGCGGCCGGCGCGGGATCGCCGTAGTCGAAGGCGTTGTAGAATTCCTCGGGGCGGATCGAGCCGGGTTCGGGCAGGCTGCCGGAGTTGAGGGCGGCGAGCGCGAGCTTGAAGGAGGCGTCGCTCACGTGGAGGGAGAACGTGGAGACGGGCTCCTGCGCGGCGCTGACCTCGTCGGCGGTGGGCGGCGGCGCGGCGGGTTTCTTGGCGAAAGGCTGGTCGCCGGCGGCGGGGGTGGCGCCTGTGGACAGGGTGGACGAAGTGGACGGGGTGGACGCGGTGGACGGGGTGGACGGGGCGGGTTGGAGAGCCTGATCGGCGTTGAGACCGCCTGGCCCCATGCCGAAGGAGGTCGCCGAAGGATCGGGGCGCTTGGGCTTCTTTAGGGGGCGGTTGCCCTTCAGGAAGCTCGTGTCCTTGGTGACCTCGAAGGGCGAGAGGACGACGATCTCCTCGTCTTTGTCGGTAGCTTTGTCGCCACCGAGGCCACCGAGGCCGCCGAGCGCGACGGGGGCAGCCGATGCGGTGCGGCCACCTTTGCGTTTGGAGAGGAAATCGTCGCGCTGGGCTGCGGGCGGCACACCGCCAGAGTACTGGAGCGCAGACTTGGCTTCGGTGGCGCCAACGTCCTTGAGGAACTCGGGCGTGACGACGGTGATGGCGGAGCCGATATCCTTAAGCTCGGTGTTGAGGCGGATGCCGGCAAGGGTGGTGGACGCAGAGTAGCCTACGGTCTCGGAGGCAGTGACCTGGAATGGCGAGAGGGTGACGACCTCTTCCTCCTGCTTTTCGGGTGACGCCGGCGCCGCTGAGAACTCGCGGGCCTTACCTTGGCGGGAAACCGAAGGGGAGAATTTGAGTGCTCCGTAAACGCGCTCGTTGGGCGAACCTGCAGGAACGGCGCTGTCAGTCCAACCGGCCTCGCTCCGAACGTCACGGCGGAGAACAGACGAATCCTCCGCCATACTCCGAAGACGGGACACATCTGCCTCGGAGGCGGCTTTCAGCTCAGCCAATTCCATCGCAGCGACCTGGGAAGCGCGGGCACTCTCAGTCATTTGAAGTCGGCGCTTTGCAGTCACTTCCTCCTCCTGCCGGATCCGGTAAATCTGCGCCTGCGACCCCGAGAAGGTCTTCTCCGCGGTCCCCAATTGGATTCCCGCGAGCATCAGCATCACCACGAAGCAGGCGGCGATGGCGAAGAGCCATTGGCGGTCCTTGCGACGTACCTTCTTCAGGTCCGGCATCGGGAGGACGTTGGATTTCTTCGGCGCGGGAGTGTTTTGGCCGGGGGCGGCGCCCCCGGCTACAGCAGAGGCGGAGGCGAGGGTGGCGAGGAGTTTCGCGCGGCGGGCGGGGGCGAGGCGGAGCGGTGCGGCGTCGGGGCGGGCGGCTGCGGCGACGAGACCGTGGACGGCCTCGATCCGGCGTTTGAAGACGGCGAGTTCGGGGCGGGCGGCGACAAGGGGCTCGAGCGCGGCGATCTCGGCGGCGGCGGCTTCGCCGAGGACCCAGGCGACGATGCGCGCCTCCAGCTCGGGGTCGGCGGGCGGGGGCGAAGTGGGAGCGTTGTGCTCGTGGTTCATGGCTTAACCCTCGCTTCCTTCGAAGCCGGCGCGGCGGAGGCCGTCGGCCAGCGTGTTGAGGAGGTGGTGGAGACGGAAACCGACGTTGCCGGCGCTCAGGCCGGTGCGGCGTCCGATTTCCCGATACTGGAGTTCCTCGTGGTACTTGAGGTGGATGAGCTGGCGGTCGCCCGCCGGCAGCTCGGCGAGCAGCAGGCGGACGGCACCGACGGCCTCGTCGCGCCCGAGCCGCTCGGCGGCGGGGCGTTCGTCGACCGGGGCGGCGTCGGGATCGAGCTCGGCCTCGTGGGGGTGGTCGCGCAGGTGGTTGAGGGCGAGGTTGCGGACCGTGCGGTAGAGCCAGGCGCGCGGGTTCTCGACCTCGCCCCACGACTGGTGGAGGCGGAGAAACGCCTCCTGCACGAGCTCCTCGGCCACGGAGCGGCGGCCGGCGAGACCGAGCGCGTAGCGCAGCAGTCCGCTCTCCTCCTCCTCGAACAACGCGACCAAGTTGGGCGTCTCCGGATCCATGCGTGGGGTATGCGGTGCCACCAAACCGGAACTACCGGGCGGTGGCGAGCAAACGTTGGCGGAGGCCGGGGCGGGCATGGCGCGGAAGCGGAGCCGGAGTGGCTCCACCCTCCTAAGACACGCGAGCGGCGATTTTCTTAGAAGATTTCGGAAGAAAGTGGTTCGGTGGACAGTCGACGGTGGACGGTAGACTGTGGCCGGTGGGCGGAGGGCGGTCGGGCGTTTAACCCGCCCGGGCGGTTCAAGAGGTGGAGGCGAGGGAGGGGAACGGCACCGGACGAGTCGCCCTGAAGGGACGACCTACGACGGATCGCGGCGGGATGCGCGGGGCTACTACCGGCCCGGGCCGTTTGAGGGGCGGAGGATGTTCGCTATCCTCTGCGCTTCTTCCCTAACCCATGAAACGTTTCGTTTTTCTCTCCGCCATGATTCTCTCCCTGCTCGGTCTTCGCGCTGCGGCCGAGCCGCTCGCGATCGGCGCCGCCGTGCCGGCGGTGACTGCGCTCGACGACAGCGGTGGCCCCTTCGATTTCGCGGCGTACGGCGCCAAGGGGTACGCGTTGGTGTATTTCTATCCCAAGGCCGACACCCCCGGTTGCACGGCGCAGGGGTGCAGCCTGCGTGATGCGTATTCGGAGCTCACCGCCAAGGGCGTGAAGGTCGTCGGTGTGAGCACCGACGACGTGGCGGCGCAGAAGGCGTTTCGCGCGAAGTACTCGTTTCCGTTCCCGCTGGTGGCCGATGCGGACAAGAAGGTGACGGCGGCGTTCGGGGTGCCCACGACGCTGGGCTTCGCCGGGCGGCAGGCGTACCTCTTCAAGGACGGCAAGCTCGTGTGGCGCGACCTCAAGGCATCCACCGCGCAGCAGGCGGCGGATGTGCTGAAGGTGGTTGCGGCGCCGTAACGCGGAGGTGTAAGCCGCGGGTCCGAGGGGCGGGTCTCTCTCCGTCGTGGGGCGGCGCTTCAGCCCGCCCGGGCGGCGATGCGCTCGCATCCGGCGTGAAAGTAGGACTACACGGGTCGCCCTGAAGGGACGACCTACGAGGGGAAAAGAAAGGGGCGCCGGACCCGCCCGGCGCCCCACATAGACTGACGCAAAGTGTTGTTCGCTCAGACCCCGGCGTAGGCGGAGAAGCCGCCGTCGACGGGTATCACAGCTCCGGTGACGAAACCGCTGGCCTTGTCGTCGCACAACCAGCGCAGGGCGCCGACGAGCTCCTCGGGTTTACCGAAGCGGCGCATGGGTGTGTGGTCGACGATCTTCTTGGCGCGCGGCGTGGGCGAGCCGTCGGCGTTCCAGAGCAGGGCCTTGTTCTGCTCGGTGGAGAAGAAGCCGGGGGCGATGGCGTTGACGCGCAGGCCGGCCTCGGCGAAGTGCACAGCCATCCAGTTGGTGAGGTTGTTGAGCGCGGCCTTGGCGGCGCAGTAGGCGGGGACTTTCGTCATGGGGCGGTAGGCGCCCATGGAGGAGACGTTGATGACGGTCGAGCCTGGGCGGCCGAGGAGGAGCGGGAGGAACACCTGCGTGGGCAGGAGCGTACCCATGAAGTTGAGATCGAAGACGGCGCGGAAGCCGGCCTCGTCGAGGTCGAGGAAGCTGCCCGGGCCGGTGGTGACGGCGGTGGGCGAGGCGCCCTGCCACGTCTCGGTGGCGGTGGTGCCGCGCGGGTGGTTGCCGCCGGCGCCGTTGAGGAGGATGTCGACGCCGCCCCAGCGCTGCTGGATCTCGGCGCGCGCGGCCTCGAGGGAGGCGCGGTCGAGGACGTTGGCGGCGAGCGAGAGGGCGTCGCCGCCGGCGTCGCGAATGGCCTGGGCCACGGCCTCGCCCTTGGCGGCGGTGCGGTTGAGGATGGCGACCTTCACGCCGTCGGCGCCGAGGGCGCGCGCCATGGCGCCGCAGAGGATGCCGCCGCCGCCGGTGATGACGGCGACCTTGCCGGAGAGAGGAGAGGTGCGGGTGGTGTTCATGAAAATGCGGATTGCGGAATGCGGATTGCGGACGAGGGAGCGGCGGCGGGGGGTGGGCCCACGGGCGATCAGGTGCGGGCGTGGGCGCCGTCGAGGGCGACGCTCTTGCCGACGGCTTCCCAGAGGCCGTTGAGGTAGGCGATGCCGAGGGCGCGGTCGTAGAGGCCGTAGCCGGGGCGGCCGGTCTCGTTCCAGATCATGCGGCCGTGGTCGGGGCGCATGTAGCCGGTGAAACCGACATCATGATACGCCTTCATCACCTCGTACATGTCGACGGAGCCGTCGGTGGAGAGGTGGGAGGACTCGGTGAAGTCGCCGTTGGGGAAGCGCAGGATGTTGCGGCAGTGGGCGAAGTGGATGCGGCCCATCGCGCCGAAGCGGCGGATCATGGCCGGGAGGTTGTTGGCGGGATTGGCGCCGAGCGAGCCGGTGCAGAACGTGAGGCCGTGGTGGCGGCTCGGGTTGAGCGACAGGACGCGGGCGAGGTCGGCCTCGTTGGTGACGATGCGCGGCAGGCCGAACATGGGCCACGGCGGATCGTCGGGGTGGATGGCCATACGGATGTCGAACTCCTCGCACACGGGCATGAGCGCATCGATGAAGTACTTGAGGTTGGCGACGAGCTTGTCGGCATCGACAACTGAATACTTCACGAAGAGCTCCTTGAGCTGGGCGAGGCGCTCGGGTTCCCAGCCGGGGAGCTTGAAGCCGTTGGAGCTCTTGGCGAACAGGTCGAGGACGGTCGCGGGGGTGAGGTCCTTGACCTTGGCGGCCTCGTAGAAGAGGGCGTTGGAGCCGTCGGGCAGCGGGTGCGCGAGGTCGGTGCGGAGCCAGTCGAAGACCGGCATGAAGTTGTAGCAGACGACCTTGATGCCGGCGCGGCCGAGGCGGCGGAGGGTCTCGGCGTAGTTGGCGATGTAGTGGTCGCGCGAGGGCGCGCCGAGCTTGATGTCATCGTGGACGTTGACGCTCTCGATGACCTCGAGCGCGAGGCCGGAGGCCTCGACGGTGGACTTCAGGTGCGCGATCTTCTCGACCGGCCACACCTCGCCGACGGGGACATCGAAGAGCGCGCCGACGATGCCGGGCGCGCCGGGGATCTGCCGCACCTGCCAGAGGTGGATGCAGTCGTCTTGTTCCCCGAACCAACGGAAGGTCATTTTCATGGGCTGGAAGGTAGCGAAAGGGGGCGGAAGTTGCAGGCACTCCCCTTGGCGTGCGAACGATTGAACGGTAACCGTCTACCAACCGCCGGACGATGGGGCGGTCGCCGCCGGGCCGGTAACGAGGTGGTCAACCTCCCGCGGAACCAGGCTTTGAACTCGAAATGGCGGTCGGATGCGCTACAGGTACGGTCATGATCTGGCTCGCTGCGTTGGAATGGTCGAAGGTCACCGAGAAACTGCCCCCGCAGTTTCTGATGAAGACGGGCGTCTTCCTGTTGTTGGTTCTGGTGATCGTGGTGGTGGTGAAAATCTACCAAGGGTCCAATAAGATCTTCCTGTCGATTCTGCTCTCGGCGGCCTGCGGCATCGTACTCTTCAGTTGGATCTATAACCGCAACGAGCCCGCCTTCCTGACGCCGTTCATCGAGCCGATCGCGCAGTTCTTCCCGAGCAAGGGCTTCGAGCAGCGGGACATCACCGACCTCGACAACCAGAAGAAGGGCGGCAACAAGAAGCCCGAGCGCAAATAGCGCCGGCTCGCCGCCTTTTCGCTTTTCCCGGCCCGCGTGGCCGTTTTCGTTCGCGCCATGCTCACCTGCTCGAAGACGTACAACGACATTCCGTTCGCGCATCGCCAGCACCTGCACGACGGGCACTGCGCGAACATCCACGGGCACAACTGGAGCCTCACCCTCACGTTCGCCTGCGCCGCGCCTGACGCCAACGGCTTCGTGGTCGATTTCGGCCGGCTCAAGTACATCCGCCAGTGGATCGACAAGAACCTCGACCACGCCTGCCTCTTCAATTTCGACGATCCCATGCGTGAGGTCCTGCTTGAGGCCGCGCCGACGGTCTGGAAGGCGACCATCGTCCCCAATTGCTCCTGCGAGGGGCTTGCCGAGTGGGCGTTCCGCAGCCTCGACCCGCTCGTGCGTGAAAACTCGGGTGGGCGGGCGTGGCTGACGGCCGTCGAAGTGGGCGAGGACGCGCGCAACTTCGCGCGGTTCACGCTCTGAACGGGACCATTCTGTTGAGCTGTCGCGACCCCGCGCCTCCGCCGGAGGCAAACAAGTTGCCGGAAGCGCGGGGCGATCGTCGCGCCCCATCCGCCGGTTGACTCGGATTTGCGGGCTGGGCTGGCCGCGACGCCGGCTCTCCCTGGAGGTGGAGCTTCATCGTGGGAAGAGGTTCGGTTGTTCAACCGGCGTGAAGCAGAGCCGCGCGGCGCCGGACGCATCAACGGCCCAATTCGTGTTACGATCGTAACACGAATTGGGCCGTTGGGAATGCGGCCCCTGGCTGGCGGGGCGGAAGGGGGGGCGCGGCCGATCGCGCGCCCGTCGTGATTCTTCTCCTTGGATCCCGGAGACGATTGCGAGGCCGGTTCGGTCGCCCGGGCGGACCGCGACCGCCCAAGGAACGGCCCCCCTCCCGCGCCCTAATTCGGAGGCGCGTGCTCCGTTGGGCGGGGTGCGTTTCCCGTGGCCCGCGGATCCGTCTGGGCGATACGCGGGGCCGGCGCGAGAACAGAGCGGTCGCGCCGCCGCGCAGGCCTGATCAGTCAGGCGAGCGTGAAGCGGCCGAGCGACGAGAGCCGGAAAACCGAGGAGAAACCGGAGCGGCGGAGCCCCGCGGCGTGTACCACCGACGGTGCAGCTCTTGTTCCTCTACCCGCGTCTCGACACGCCTCAGACGGCGAGCAGCACTTTGTGGGTCTTCTCGAACGTATCCAGCGGTGTGTTGCCGACCGGGATCTCGTGCAACAATCCCTTGGACCGGTAGAAGTCCAGCACGGGCTTGGCCGTCGCATGGTAGGCGACCAGTCGGTTGCGCACGACCTCGGGCTTGTCGTCATCCCGCTGGAAGAGCGCCCCGCCGCATTTGTCGCACACGCCGGCGATGCGCGGCGGCGATATGTCGAGGTTGATCGTGGCCTTGCAGGCGCGGCAGACGCGGCGACCGGAGATGCGGGTGATGATCTCAGCGTCGTTCGCCATGAAATTGACGGCGGCATCGAGCGTAGTCCCGGCTTCGGCGAGGATGCCGTCGAGCGCCTCAGCCTGCGAACGGGTGCGCGGAAAGCCGTCGAGCAGGAAGCCCTGCGTGCAGGACAGGCAGCGGAGGCGTTCGCGCACGATCTCGACGACGAGGTCGTCGGGCACGAGGGCGCCGCGCTGCATCTCGACGAGCGCCTGGCGCATCGCCGGCGAGGCGCGGTCGAGGCCGGCCGCGATGGCGTTGCGGAAG
Source organism: Opitutaceae bacterium (assembly GCA_023269585.1). GTDB lineage: Bacteria > Verrucomicrobiota > Verrucomicrobiia > Opitutales > Opitutaceae > CAJCBL01. Next base: position 4,496 of record JAHFTC010000006.1, on the reverse strand, counting down.
ATTTCGCCGGTGGAGAGCTGGCACGCGCCGAACGTCTGCACGATCAGGTCGGCCTGGGTGCCCTTGCCCACGCCCGGGGGCCCGAGCAAGACGATGTGCCAGGGCCGGCGCGGGCCGGGGCCGGGGAGATCGCACGGGTATTCCGGACCCTTCAGCCAAGTGGCGTGATCAGGGTTCGGACGGGAAGCGGAGGGGTTTGAGGACACGCGGGTGAGTCGGTTGCCGGCGGTGGGAGAGCAAACGTGGCGTCGCCCGTTCAGGCGAGGAACGAGCACACGTATTCGCAAAGTCCGGCTTCGACCACAATCGTGAATCCGCTCTTGCCGGGGACGTCGAAATAGGTCGCCGCGCCGTAGGTCTGGACCTCGGACTGGCCGTCGAGCGTCACCTTGCAGGCGCCGGCGACGATCTCCATGCGTTCCGGGGCGGCGGTGCCGAAGTGATACGTGCCTGGGCGAATCACCCCGATGGTCTTCTTGGTGCCGTCGGCGAAGAGCACGGTGTGCGAGACGACGCCGCCGTCGAAGTAGACATTGGCCTTGGTGTGGATGGTGACGCCGGAGAATTGCGAGACACTCATTACGTATGAGCGACCGTGGGGAAAAAACCGCCGCTGACAAGCGAGCGTTGCACGTCGGAGCCGAAAACGCGCCGGTCGGGGTCCCCGGACTGCCGTTAATGCAAAGCGGGGAAAATCAGTCTTTCAACCAGGGACGCGCCATCATTAACTCACCCACTTATGGCTCTTAGACCTCGTGCTGGCGGCCTGCAACCCTATGCAGGTCCGATGCTTCCCCGTGGCACCGCATTGCTCGCGAACCCGATCCTCAACAAGGGGACGGCCTTCTCCGAGCGCGAGCGCGACGCCCTCGGTCTGCGCGGCCTGTTGCCGCCGCGGGTCTTCCCGCTCAAGGAGCAGCTCCAGCGCGCCATCGCCAACTTCCGCCGCAAGACCGATCCACTCGACAAGTACATCTTCCTCTCGAGCCTCCAGGGCCGAAACGAGACCCTGTTCTACCGCCTCATCGAGGAGTTTCCGGATGAGATGATCCCGATCATCTACACCCCCACCGTCGGCCAGGCCTGCCTCGAGTTCGGCGCCATCTACCGCCGCCCGCGCGGCCTGTACATCACCAGCAAGGACAAGGGCCACATCGCCGAGATCCTCGCCAACTGGCCCCAGCCCGACGTGCGCATGATCGTCGTCACCGACGGCGAGCGCATCCTCGGCCTCGGCGACCTCGGCGCCTACGGCATGGGCATTCCGATCGGCAAGCTCGGCCTCTACACCGCCTGCGCCGGCGTGCACCCCTATTGCTGCCTGCCGATCACCATCGACGTCGGCACCGACAACCCGAAGCTGCACGAGGACCCGATGTATGTCGGCCTCAACCAGAAACGCCTCCGCGGCCCCGAGTACGACGAGCTCATCGAGGAGTTTGTCCAGTCCGTGAAGAAGGCCTACCCGAAGGTCCTCGTCCAGTGGGAGGATTTCGGCAACACCAACGCCTTCCGCATCCTCCACAAGTACGAGAAGGACGTCCTCAGCTTCAACGACGACATCCAGGGCACGGCTTCCGTCGCCCTCGCCGGCATCCTCGGCGGACTGCGCCTCAACGGCGGCAAACTCGTCGACCAGAAGCTGCTCTTCCTCGGCGCCGGCGAAGCGGGCACCGGCATCGCCGACATCTTTGTCGAGGCCGCCGTGCAACAGGGCATGTCCGAGGCCGACGCGCGCAAGCGCTGCTGGTTCGTCGACTCCCAGGGACTCGTGGTCAAGGAGCGCCCCGGCAAGCTCGCCGAGCACAAGGTTCCCTACGCCCAGGACGCCAAGTTCATCGCCACCCTCGAGGAGGCGGTCGACGTCCTTAAGCCCACCACCCTCATCGGCGTCTCCGGCGTGCCGCGCACCTTCACCAAGACGATCGTCGAGAAGATGGCGCAGTACAACGAGCAGCCGATCATCTTCGCGCTCTCGAACCCGACCTCGAAGGCCGAGTGCACCGCCGAGGAGGCCTACACGTGGTCCGAAGGCCGCGTGATCTTCGCCTCCGGCAGCCCGTTCCCGACGGTGACCCTCAACGGCAAGACCTACGTGCCCGGCCAGGGCAACAACGTGTATATCTTCCCCGGCGTGGGCCTCGGCGCCCTCGCGTGCGAGTCGAAGCAGGTCACGAACAAGATGTTCCTCATCGCTGCGCAGACCCTCGCCGGTCTCGTCGGCCCCGAGGATCTGGCCGTGCGCCGCGTGTACCCGCCGTTTTCGAAGATCCGCGAAGTCTCGGCCAAGATCGCCGCCGCCGTCGTCGAGGAGTGCCACCGCGAAGGACTCGCGCAGCTCCCGAAGCCGGCGGATATCGAGGCCGATGTCCGCGCCCGCATGTACGTGCCCGAGTACCAGGAGTACATCTGAACTGGTGTACCGGTGGACTGTAGACGGTGACCGGTGGACGGTGGACGGTGGACGGTGGACCGTTGACTGTTGCCGGTATCCGGTAATCCAATTCTGTTTCTTCCCCAGGCGCCGCTCGCAAGAGCGGCGCTTTTTCTGTGCGTAGCGGGAGCATCCGGCGCGTAGGTCGCGCCTTCAGGCCGACCCGCTCGACACCGTGCAGCTCCCGCCGGCTCCGCGCCGCAACAGGCTCGACTTCGAGCCCTCTCGCCGGCTTGCTGGTCCTGCGAAACCGGGCACGGCCGGTCGGCACGGCGCCCGCGAAGAAACTGCTCCCCTGGAATTCACAACCCCTTCAACCAAGCAATCCTCCGCGCCGAGGTCGTGACATTTCTATGCGTACCTTAACAACCTTCTGGCTCTTGATCGCACTCGCTGCTGTTGCATATGCGGCACCGAATGTGAGCACCGTGGACGATGCTTCCGTCTCGGGTTTCAGCTTGTCGAGGGAGTACGTGATCAGCAATCCGCTGCTCAAGGACAAGGTTGTTGTACGCGCCGGAAGATATACACCGTGGTTCAAGGACGGGAAGGGCATCTATTACGGCCAGAGTGAGTCCGCGGTTCTTGTCTACATTCCGTTCTCGCGGGACGCCGCATGGACCGCGGTGATAAATAAGGAATTCCACTACAAGGGCCCGCTCCCGGCCGGTGCAGTCGAAGCGGTAACGACGGTGCTGCTCGCGGAGTTGTTTGCCCCGAGGGAGGGGAGTGTTGCCAGGCAAATGCGTTGCAGGAAGGACTTCATGAGCCTGATCGCGTGGGATGCTTCAGCGGCGGCGACAGGGCCCGGCCGGCAAGCGGGAACGCCGGGAGAAACCTCGTCTTCCACGCTGAATCCGCTGCCCGGCGATCCACGCCGCTGATCGTTCTGCGCTGGCGCGCGGGCGGCGGGCGGTTTTGCTCGGCGGGGCATGCTCGCCGAACTGTTGCGCTACTTCACCCTGCGTTGCCCGCCGTGGGCGCGGCTGCTGGGCATGGCGCAGGAACATGTGGCGATCACCTACCGGCACCGGCGCACGGCCCAGGCGTGGACGCCGCACCTCGATGCCAGCAAGGCCGCGATCCTCGAGGGCGCGGAGCGTTGCCGCGAGCGGCGGCGGGTGCTCGTGCTCGGCGCGGGCGACTGCCGCGATGTGCCGTTGGCGGAACTCGCCGCGCGGTTCGATGAGGTGATTCTCACGGATGTCGTGCTCGGTCCGGAGCTGCGTCGGCTGGCCAAGCGCAGCGTCGGCAAGATCCGCGCCGAGGTGTGGGATGCCACCGGTGTGCTCGCCGAGCTGGCCCGCGGCTGGCGCACGCTCACGCCGGCGCAGGCGGAGGCGCTCTTTGCGAAGGGGGATCCCGGTCTGCCGCCCGGCGGCGAGCCGGATCTGATCGTTTCGGCCAACTGCATTTCCCAGCTCGGCGTGGTGCCGATGGATCGTTTCCCCGGTGCCGACGAGGACGGCAAACTGCAGGATCGCTGCGGCGCGATTGCGGCGCGGCGGCATATCCAGTGGCTGGGGGCGCGGCCCGGCGTGCGCGTGCTGCTCGGCGACCGCGCACGGCTCGACCTCGCGGCCGACGGCCGCGAACTCAAGCGCGAGCGCATGCCCGGCATGGACGGGCTCCGCAAACCCGACCGCGCGTGGCAATGGCAGCTCGCGCCGATCCCCGAGTGGAGCGCGGAGTTCCACCGTGTCCACGAAGTGGGTGCGTGGATCGACGGACCGCGGAGGCGGTGAGCGGTGGACGGTAGACTGTGGACGGTAGACTGTGGACTGTGGACGGTGGGCGGTGGGCGGTAGGCGGTAGGTTCGGCCTGCGGCCTCCGCGCGACGTGGCCCGGCCGGCTTTAGCCCGGGCTGGAGGGGGCGAGTTGGGTGTTGGCGCCGAGCGGAGCCGGGCGCTGCGTTCGGCGTGTTCGACAAGCAATGCCGATTGGACTCGGCGAGGGCTGCGGTTCGGCGTGTGTTGCGGACCGAGTCGGAGTGCGGGGGCTGAAGCACCCCGCCACCTCAAGACAACGCCCGCGTGACGTGGCCCGGTGCTTTAGCCCGGG
>JAHFTC010000186.1 GCA_023269585.1 Opitutaceae bacterium | reverse complement strand
TCCCGCTCCACAGCCCGTGAAACCGGTCGAGGCTCCGAAACCCACTCCCGCTCCGACCCCGGCCCCTCAGGCCCAGCCCAAGGCACCGACTCCGGCACCAACCCCCGCTCCGGCCAAACCGGCTCAGCCCGCGCCACAACCGGTCAAGGCCCCCGCTCCCGCGCCGCAGCCCGCCGCCAAGGCACCGACTCCCACGCCTACTCCCGCGCCGGCCAAACCCGCCGAAGCGCCGAAACCCGCTCCGGCTCCAGCCGCAGCCAAGCCCGCCGCCCCCGCGCCCCAGCCCGCCCCGAAGCCGGCCGAAGCTCCGAAGCCCGCTCCCGCGGCAGCCAAACCCGCCGCGCCCGCGCCGGCCGCCACCGGTGCTGCCCCGGCCAAGAAATCGCCAATGGCCATGATCATCGCCGGCGTCGCCGCGGTTGTGATCGCCGGCGTCGTGTTCCTTCTCTGGCAGCAGAATCAGACCGCCGAGAAAGAGCGGATCGCTCGCGAAGCACAGGCCAAGGTGCAAGCCGAGGCCGCCGCGAAACTCGAAGCCCAGCGCCGGGAAGAACTTGAGAAAGCCCAGGCCGAGGCCGCCCGCCTCAAGGCGCAAGCGGAACAACAGGCCACCCTCGCGGCCGAACGCGAGAAATTGATCCAGACCGAAAAGGAGAAAGCCGAAGCCGCGCAACGCGCCCTCGCCAGCGCCCCCGGCGTCATCTCGATCACCTCCGATCCGGTCGGCGCCGAAGTCTCGGTCGACGGGACCACGCCCCAAGCCACTCCGGCGACCATCACCAACGTCAAACCCGGTCTCCGCAAGGTGACGGTCTCGCTCCAAGGCTACAGCACCTTCGAGCAGTTGGTTGAGGTCAAGGGCGCCCAAACGGTCGACCTCGGCTCCATCAACCTCCAACGCGTCTACGGCTCGTTCATGCTCCGCAGCGAACCGGCCGATGCCGAGTACGCCGTCTTCGCCGCCGACAAGGCCGACGGTCCGGCCCTCCGCACCGGGCGCACCCCCGGCAGCGTCGACAACCTCCTGCCCGGCGACTACGTGGTGAAATTCACCCGTCCCGGTCTCCTGCCCACGACCGAATACGCGAGCATCACCGGCAAAGACGTCGTCGACGTGAACAGCACCTTCATCCTCGGCGGCGTCTCGCTCACCAGCAATCCCGCCGGCGCCGCCGTCCGGATGAACGGCGAGTACCTCGGCGTCACTCCAATCGTGCGCCCCGAACTGCAGCCCGGCTCCGCGAACTTCGAGTTCACCCTGCCGAACCATGAGCCCCAGCGCCTCGCCGGCGAAATCACCAACAAGGACACGCTCCGCCTCCACGCGGAGATGCTCCATGTCGACCGCATCGCCAAGGCGGCGGAAGTGAAGAGCGCGCCGAAGATCCTCCAGACCAGCCGGCCGGTCATTCCCGCCAATCTCGGGGTGATCAAAGGCGAGGTCGTGATCTCCGTCGTCGTCACCCGGCAGGGCACGATCCGTGACATCCGTGTTGAGAAATCCGACAACCCCGCCCTCACCGAGCCCTGCCTCAAGGCGGTCAGCCAATGGAAATTCGGTCCGGCCATCAGCAAGTCCGGTCAACCGGTGAACATGCGCATCTCCGTCCCGTTCCGCATCGATGTGAAACCGCAGGAAATCAGTCCCGACGACTCGAACATGCCGATCCACATGCGCAACTGAGCGCCGCGATCGTCCTCAATTCAGCCCGCCGCGAGCCCCGCTCCGGCGGGCTTTTTCGTGCCCCGTGGGAAAAGCCTCCAACCCGGCAAAACCGGTGCTCCCCGATTCACCGCCCCGCCGCGAGCCAGCCGGCCCGCTCGGCCGCCGAATGTTTCTCGATGGCGTAGCGCAGCATCGTGCGCGGCATCCGCGCCGCATGTTCGGCCAGAAACCCGTCCAACGCGGGGCGGTCGCGCTTGCCCACCTCGCGCAACATCCACCCCACCGCCTTGTGCATCAGATCGTGCGGGTCATCGCGACACGCCGCCGCCAGCCGCAACGTGTCGCCACACTGGCCGCACCCGATGAAATAGCCCGACGCCAACACCGCGATCCGCCGCTCCCACAACCGGCGCGAACGCGCCAGCCGGTCGAGCGTCGCGGCCCGCTCCGGGCGGTCGCGCAACCAACCGCCGACGATCCGCCCGGCGGTCACGTCGACCAGGTCCCAGTTGTTGATCCGACCGGCACGGGCGGCCGCGAGGTAGAACCGGTACAGCTTCCGTCGCACCGCCGGCTCCTTCGCCCGTGCAAACTGCCGCACGACGACCAACAGCCCGGCGAGCCGGTCCTCGTGCCACGGCGAAGCAACCAGCCGCGCAATCTCCGGCAGCGGCAGGGCGTCACACCGGCCCACGACCGCCCGCACCTGCGGCACCTTCAGGCCCCGAAATCGGTCCCCCTCGGCGTATTCGCCCAAGCCAGTCTTGAAGAAACGCTGCAACGCCGCCACGCGCGTTGGGGCCGCCTCCCGCGCAAACACGGTCTGCACCGCCCCCGCGGTGATGAGGCCACCCGCGCCGCCCAGGCAATGCCGCGCCCGCTGAATCGCGGTTCCGGCCGCGGCTGCCGCCGGCCTGCGCCGCACCCGGATCACCGGAACTCGCTCCAGTCGTGAATCACGTTGGTCCCCTCCGGCGTCAGCCCCACTCCGGGGCGGGCATGGCGCCGATTGAAATGGAGGACGTGCATGCCCAGTTCGAGGGCGGAGGGAACGTCGACATCGTGACGGTCACCGACCGCTAACACCTGCGTGCCCTCGCAGGGGCCGAGCCCGGCCAGAGAAAGCGCCTCCATGGGCAGCAACGGATTGGGCTTCTTGAAACCCAAGGTGGCGCTATCCAGCACGAAGCGGAAATACCGACCCAAGCCGAACCGCTCCAACTGCGCCTGCGGCAGGCCCGGCAAAAGCGAATTGGTCACCACCGCCAACGCCCGCCGCGCATACCAATGCTTCAGCATCGCCTCCACCCCGGGAGTCGGCCGGAGCATCGACACATACTCCACCTCCCACGCCGTCTGCAGTCGCGACGCCACCGCCACACACTCCTCGCGGGAGCGATTCGCTGGCGCCGCGTGCAGCGTCTGCCGCAATCGCTCGTGCAGGGGAATCTCCCGCCCGTTGCGCAAGGTCTGCGCCCGCACGTGGGCATACGCCTCGCGAAACTCCGCCGGCGCCCCGAAAAACCCGCACTCCACCGCCAGTTGCGGTACGCTCAGGAGGCTGCCCTCCTCACCTGCCGGATCGAAATCATCGATCAGGGTGTTGAAGCAGTCGAAGAAGATCCAATCGAAGTCCGGAAGCTGCATGCGCGATCAGGGGATGCGGTTCGAGGGCGAAGTGTGACGATCGCGGCGACAGTGACCGGAGGCAAGAGTGACGTGGGCGGGACTCCTTATCGGCCGGCCCACCCACCGGCTTGAGCGCGATACGATTCCGGCTGGCAAGCCACTGTGCATCTTTTGGCAATCTTTACGCCCGCTGCGCCGCGGGCTTTCCTCCGCCACGATTCCTTCCTTAACTTTCCATTCCGCTTGCCGTCTATCGTCGCACTCCGACCTTCCGCTCCGCCCTCGCTCCCGTTTCCCTCAGTCCCTCACTCCCTTTCTTTCCACATGAGCACGCCCGCCTTCGAATACCACGAACCGTTCCCCCTCGGTCCCGACACCACCCAGTACAGCAAGCTCGCCGTCGCCCCCGACCTCGTGAAGGTCGAGAAGTTCGGCGACCATGAGATGCTCGTCGTCAAACCGGAGGCCCTCGAGATCCTCGCCAACAACGCGATGAAGGACTGCTCCTTCATGCTCCGCCCCGCGCACCTCGAGCAGGTCGCCGCCATCCTCGCCGACCCCGAGGCCTCACCCAACGACCGCGGCGTCGCCCTCGCCATGCTCCGCAATGCCGACGTCGCCGCAAAGGGCATCCTGCCCTTCTGCCAGGACACCGGCACCGCCACCGTCGTCGCCAAGAAGGGCCAGCAGGTCTGGACCGGCGCCAACGATGCCGAGCATATCTCCAAGGGCATCTGGAAGACCTACACCGAGGAGAACCTCCGCTACTCCCAGACCGTCGCGCTCAACATGTACGACGAGGTCAACAGCGGGAACAACCTCCCCGCCCAGATCGACCTCTACGCCGGCAAAGGCGATCACTACGACTTTCTCTTCGTCGCCAAGGGCGGCGGCTCCGCCAACAAGACCTACCTCTTCCAGGAGACCAAGGCCCTGCTCAACCCGAGCAGCCTCGAGAAGTTCGTCCTCGAGAAGATGCTCTACCTCGGCACCGCCGCCTGCCCGCCCTACCACCTCGCCATCGTCATCGGCGGCACCTCGGCCGAGACCTGCCTCAAGACGGTGAAACTCGCGTCCACGAAATACTACGACTCGTTGCCCACCACCGGCAGCAAGGGCGGCCGCGCCTTCCGCGACCTCGAGAGCGAGGCCAAATTCCTCAAGCTCGCCCAGCAGTGCGGCATCGGCGCGCAGTTCGGCGGCAAGTACTTCGCCCTCGATGTGCGCGTCGTGCGTCTCCCGCGCCACGGCGCCTCCTGCCCCGTCGGCATCGGTGTGTCCTGCTCGGCCGACCGCAACATCAAGGCCCGCATCGATCGCGACGGCCTCTGGGTTGAACAAATGGAGACGAATCCCGGCCGCTTCATCCCCGAGAAGTACCGCGGCGTCTACAAGCCCCGCGGCGTGAAGATCGACCTCAACCGCCCGATGAAGGACATCCTCGCCGAGCTGTCCAAGTACCCGATCACCACCGAGCTCGCGCTCACCGGCACCATCATCGTCGCCCGCGACATCGCCCACGCGAAGTTCAAGGAGCGCCTCGATGCCGGCCTCGGTCTGCCGCAGTACCTCAAGGATCACCCCGTGTACTACGCCGGCCCGGCCAAGACCCCGAAGGGCCTGCCCTCCGGCTCGTTCGGCCCCACCACCGCCGGCCGCATGGACAGCTACGTCGAGCTCTTCCAGGCCAACGGCGGCTCGCTGCTCATGCTCGCCAAGGGCAACCGCTCGCAGGCCGTCACCGACGCCTGCAAGAAGTTCGGCGGCTTCTACCTCGGCTCGATCGGCGGCCCCGCCGCCATCCTCGCCCAGGAGAACATCAAGAAGATGGAGCTCATCGAGTATCCGGAACTTGGTATGGAGGCCGTCTACAAGATCGAGGTGGAGGACTTCCCGGCGTTCATCCTCGTCGACGACAAGGGCAACGACTTCTTCAAGTCCCTCACCGCCTGCCCCAAGGCGCACTGAGCAGGAAACGGCGCTGCGCCGTTTCCTTGAAGGCAGGCGTGGCCTGCCGCCTGGACCATTCCGACGGCCGCGCCTCACCCGCGCGGCCGTTGTTGTGTCCGCGTCGTCCGTGTCGTGAGGAGGTCCTTACGTCCGTCCTGCCGCGTCGCTGGATCGCGCAGCGCGCGACCGCCTTCCCTGCGCGAGCCGGGCTCTCGTGCCGGGAACCTGCGCGGCGGCGCACCGCGCCGGTTCCGGTGCCGGCGCCGCTGACGTCACCGTTGCGCCCGTTGGAGGGTGGCCCAAACCGCCTCGGCGATTCGCGCGTAGCCCGCGGCATTGGGGTGGATGTAGTCGCTCTTGAGCGCGTTCTTGCGCAGCACTTCCGTGATCGCGTCCTCGGCGAGCGGCACGCCGTTTCGCTCCGCCACCTCGGCGTAGAATGGCGCCGGTTTCAGCACCAAGCCCTTCTGCGGCACCGCGAGCAACACGACATCGGCGCCCGCCGCACGGCAGAGCCGGATCATCGTTTCGAGATTGGCCACGATCGTCTCCGGCGGGTTGCCGACGAGGATGTCGTTGCCCCCGTGGCAGAGGATCACGAGCGCCGGCCGATGCTCTTCCAACACCGCCGCCAGGCGCACCACCCCCGCCGCCGACACCTCGCCCGGCACGCCGGCGTTCACGATCTGCCAGCCCGAGAGCTTCGCCAACACGCTCGGGTAGTCCTGCCCCGCCTCCGCGCCGTAGCCGCTCGTCAGACTGTCGCCGAACGCCAGCACCACCCCGTCGGCCGGGAGCGGCCGGAGCTTCGCCTGGCGGCCGCAGCCGACAGACACCCCGAGAAAAACGGCGCAAATCGCCGCCAGCAACACCGCCGCCAGCGACTTCCGCATGCCCACATCGAAGACTCGCATGCCCGCCAGCGAACTCCAACTCCCCGTCCGCCGCAACGCCGCAGCGGTTCGCGGTGGATTCAAAGTTCACCGCGAACAGGCTCC
>JAHFTC010000185.1 GCA_023269585.1 Opitutaceae bacterium | reverse complement strand
CGAGGCGTTCGTCGGCCCGGGGCCGGCGGGAGTGGCCGTTGGTCCGGCAGGGCTTGGCGATCTCGGTGGTCGCGGCGAGGCGGTTGGCGGCTGCGGCGGACGATTCGGTCTTGCGGAGCGTGACGCTGACCATGCGGCCGGAGGTCAGGCGAACGCGTTGGGTGATCAGGTCGAGGTAGTTGTCGTGGACCCAGATGGCGGCGAATTCGTTGGGCACGCCGAGGACGAGGGAATCGTCGGTGGCTTCGACGCAGCCGATGGGTTCGAACCACATCTGGAAGACTTCATCGGGAAAGAGACCTTTGAGGTCACATTTCACGGTTTCCCAGAGATTCGAAGAGGTGGTGGTCGAGGGCATTGCAGGAGGATACGGCTCAGCTATTCACAAACGAAACGGGACGGGCTGGCTGGTCGCTCTTCTATCGAGGGAAAATCGGACCCGGAGGAGGGGAAAGTCGAGGGACTGAACATCAATGGCGGGGTGAGCCCGGCCGACGGTGCTTAAGTTATTGATGAGCAGCGCTTAGTGTTTAGGGGCAGGGGAGGGTTTCGATCGTTACCGACAGGAGAGTTGCCAAAGAGCGCGCCGAACGGAGTTCAGGCAGTGGAAAACCGTAGCATAGCGCAAGCGCGGATAGGCCTTTCAAGGCCAACTTCTCCACAACTTGTTAACATCGATTTCGGGTGGCGAAAAAACACATTTTTTGTGTTGCCACGGCTTGGCGGGATTTGGGCCCGAATCGGTCCCTCCGGGGGCCCGATCCGGCCCCGCTCGGGGACCGCAAAAAGGTTACGGGGCGGTTACGAGGGAGTGCCAAGGGCGGACCGGGGCAGTGTCGCCGGAATGCGTTTTTTTTGTTGCCAGGATTCTACCGGATTTCAGCTCGCCGGATCCGGCTCCATCCATCGGCCCTGTTCCCGAATGAGGTCGACCAACCGGTCCACCGCCTCGGTTTCGGGAATGTTAAAACGCACCGCCGTCTTCCCGACATAGAGGTTGATCTTGCCCGGCGCCCCGCCCACGTAGCCGAAATCGGCGTCGGCCATTTCGCCCGGGCCGTTCACGATGCAGCCCATGACGGCGATCTTCACGCCCTTGAGGTGGCCGGTCGCGGCGCGGATGCGCTGGGTCGTCGTCTGGAGGTCGAAGAGGGTGCGCCCGCAGCTGGGGCAGGCGACGAACTCCGTCTTCGAGATGCGGGCACCGGCGCCCTGGAGCACGTTGTAGGCGAGGCGCACGTCGCGCTCGAAATCGGTGCCGGACTCCACGCTGAGCAGGTCGCCGAGGCCGTCGCACAGGAGTGCGCCGGCGAGCACGCTGGCGTCGAGGAGCGTCCCGAGGAAGTTCTCCTCGCCGCCGAGGCCGTTGGCGGGGCAGGCGCGGACCCAGAGCGGGGCGCGCGAACCGACGGCGCGCAGGCACTCGACGAGTTGGCGGTAACCGCCGACCGGATGCACCGGGCCGGCCGCGGCGCCGGCGCGCAGGGTGAAGAGGAGATTCTCGTCACCCAGCGCGGCGAGGTCGCGCGCGAAGCCGGCGAAGTCGGCCGGCTGGATCTCCGCGGCGAGGGTCCAGCCGCGGTGGCGGGCGAGGCCCACCCAGGCGCGCAGGGCGGCGTTCTCGCCGGCGGCGAAGGAGCGGGTGAGAATCGTGTGGGCGGGAAGATCGAGGGTGTTGCCGGCGCCGGGGGCGATCGACGGGGAAAGCTCAAGCGCGAGTGTGGCGCCGAAACGGGCCGCGACTGGCGCGAGGGCAGCGGCGCCGGGCAGCTCGGCGGCGGAGGCCACGGGCACGAGGAGCCCCTCGACCGGGTTGTCCTTCAGGCGCTTCGCGGCGGCGGCGAGGAGGGACTCGAGCGCGGTGGGCGTGCGCGCGGCGGCGGGCAGCGGCACGATCACGCGCTGGGTCTGGCTCGCACCGGCCGCACCGGCCGGGCCGAGGCGGAGGAGGGCGGTCTCGCGACGCTGGTAGGCGAACGGCGCGATGCCATCGGGCTCGGCGGCGGTTGCGGGCAGCGCCCAGCGGCGCATCGCCTTGGCGGCGAGCGCCTGGGCGACGGGGATCTCGTAGACGGAGTCCTCGGTGAGCGAGACGCGGATGGTGTCGCCGAGACCGTCGAGCAGCAGGCTGCCGATGCCGATGGCGCTCTTGATGCGGCCGTCCTCGCCGTCGCCGGCCTCGGTCACGCCCAAGTGGAGCGGATACGCGCGGTGGGCGCGGTCCATGCGCTCGACCAGGAGGCGGTAGGCCTGGATGACGACCTTCGGATTGCTTGCCTTCATCGAGAGCACGAGGTCGTGGAAACCGTGGCTTTCGCAGATGCGGACGAACTCGAGCGCGCTCTCGACCATGCCGAGCGGCGAGTCGCCGTAGCGGTTCATGATGCGGTCGGAGAGCGAGCCGTGGTTGGTGCCGATGCGCAGGCAGCGGCCGAGTTCGCGGCAACGTTTCACGAGCGGGGAGAAACTCTCGTGGAGGCGCTGGAGTTCGCCCTCGTACTCGGCGTCGGAGTAGTCGACGACGGCGAACTTCTTTTTGTCGGCGTAATTGCCGGGGTTCACGCGGATCTTCTCGACGTGTTCGACGGCCTCCATCGCCGCGGTGGGCAGAAAGTGGATGTCGGCCACGAGCGGCACGTGGGCGAAGCCGGCGGCGGAGAACTGGGCGCGGAGGTCGCGCAGGCAGCGTGCGGCGGGGACATTGGGCGCGGTGATGCGCACGATCTCGCAGCCGACCTCGGCCAGCGCGATGCACTGGCGCAGCGTGGCGGGGACATCCTCCGTGTCGGAGGTCGTCATCGACTGGATGCGGATCGGGTGGCCGCCGCCGACGCCGACGGCGCCGATCATGACTTCGGTGGCGGGACGGCGGAGGGTGGCGAAACGGGATGCGCAGTAGGCCATGGTAGGAGCGCCCGCAGATGAAGGGCGGCCCGGGGCGGGAGGCAAGCGTTGCGCGGAGGAGCCGGGGGTGGACAAACAAAGAGCCGCCGGTCTTGCGACCGGCGGCTCAAAGTGGCGCACCCGTAGGGAGTCGAACCCCAAACCTTCTGATCCGTAGTCAGATGCTCTATCCAATTGAGCTACGGGTGCGTGGAGGAGGCGTGAAGAGAATGACCGGCCCGCCGGGTGACAAGCACGAATTTGCGGAGAATTTCCGGCGCGGGGTGCCGCCGCATTTCGCGGGCGTGCGCCGGACATTCGGCGCGCGGAATGCCGGCGAATCAATTCCCGCCGGGGCCCGCCGTCACGAACAACGCGACCGCCTGCGAGCGGCGCGTGACGTTGAGTTTGCCGAAGATGTTCGCGAGGTAGTTCTTCACCGTCTTTTCGGTGAGGCCGAGTTCGTTGCCGACCTCCTTGTTGGTCTTGCCCGCGGCGATGAGGGCGAGCACGCGGCGCTCCTGCGGCGAGAGCGAGGCGACGGGGTCCTCGGCCGCGCCGCCGCGCTGGCGCATGAGATCAAGCACGCGGGCCGTGGCCTGCGGATCGAGGACGGATTTTCCGGCGGCGACATCGAAGATCGCCTGCACCAGATCGTCGGCCCCGACCTCTTTGAGGAGATAGCCGTGGCCGCCGCTGCGGATGGCGTCGTTCACGAGCTTGTCGTCGATCACCGAAGTGAGAAACAGGATGCGGGTCTGCGGGCGTTCCTGCAGGATGCGGCGGCAGGCGTCGAAGCCGGTGCCGTCGGGCAGGCGGATGTCGAGCAGGATGAGGTCGGGGCGGGTGTTGGCCGCCATCGTCACCGCCTCGGCGACTTTGCCGGCCTCGCCGACCAGCGTGATGCCGCGTTCGGTGGCCAGGAGGGCCTTGAGGCCCATGCGGACGACCTGGCTGTCGTCGACGATGGCGAGGCGGAGCGGGGAGGCGGGGGCGGTCATGGGCGGGCCGGGGAAACCGGGGCGTTGAATGTAAGGACGAGACGGGTACCGCGGCCGGATTCGTTGTGCCAGCTCAGCCGCGCGCCGAGACGATTGGCGCGCGCCTGGATGTTGTCGAGTCCGTGGCCGCGGACGGCGAGCTGCGGATCGAAGCCGTGGCCGTTGTCGTGGACGAGCAGGCACAGTTCGCTGGCGTTGCGGTGGAGGCGGACCGCGATCTCCCGCGCGTGGCCATGGCGGAGGCTGTTGCTGACGCCCTCGCGCACGATCTGGAGCAGATCGGTGATCTGCTCCGACGACAGCTGGTGGGCGGCGTCTTCGTCGATCCGGATGTCGCAGGCGATCTCGCGCACGGCGGAGAGGCTGTCGACGATGGCGCGGACGGAGTCGCCGAAGCTGCGCTGCCGGAGTTGCTCGGGTCCGAGGCCGGCGATGTAGGTGCGCACTTCGCGGATGGCGGCGTTGAGGGTTTGGAGCGCGGTGTCGATCTGTTGGCGCGCGGTGGTGGGGTCGGCTTCGAGGGCTTTGCGGCCGGCCTGGATCGTGAGGCCCGTGGCGTAGAGGGATTGGATGAGGCCGTCGTGCAGGTCGCGGCCCATGTCGACCTTTTCCTGCAGCGCGCGACTGAGCAGGATCTGCTTGAGGTGGGCGTCGGCCTCGGCGCGCTGGCGGTCCTCACGTTCCTGGACGAGTTCGGCGGATTGGCGGGCGGAGCGTTCGGCCAGTTGATGAAGGACGCCGAAATCGCCGGCCGAGGCCCCGGTGCTTCCGAGCGGTGCGGGGTCGTCGGCGCGCAGCCAGCGGCGGTCGACAATCACGAGCAGGACCAAGGTGAGCAGCAACAGCAGGGCGAGCGCGAGCAGCACGGCGCCCACGTTGTGTGCGAAGGCCAGCATCCGCACCGAGGGCGGGGCGGCGATCGAAACCTGGAGGAAGGCGGCGGTGGTCCCGTCGTCGCCGGGGAGCGGCCGGGTGAAGATCCAGCTCTGGGACGGGCCCGGCGGGACGGTTCCGGTGGCCGGGGGCGCGGTGATGAGGCGAATGCGCGCATCGAGCGCCTGACCGACCCTGAGCGTGAACGCCTCCGTCCAGGGCGGCGGGCCGGCTTGGGCGAGTTCGAGGATTCGGACGAGTTGTTCCGAGCGGGCCTTGATCGTCTCCACGCGCAACCGGTCGTTCTGCCGTTTCAACCAGGAGGCGGTGAAGAGGAGGGCGGCGAGAAAGACCAACAGGAGGGCGAGCGCGAGGCCGACGATGCGGATGATCCGGGTCATGGAGCGGGGGCGGAGAGCGGCGATGCACCGCGGAGGAGCGGCACGACCGCACGGGCCGGCGGGTGATACGAATGGACGATGTAGCGGTGCGCGCAAGACTCGGGGCTGCTGCGTCGCTGTTTTAACCTCGATTCTGCAAACACCCGAAGCCGAACGGGCATCGACACGGCTCGACCGCAACCGAACGGGCAAACGGAGGGCTCCGCCACAGATGGACACCGATGAACACCGCTCCGAACCCCGGATTGAATGTGGAAAGCAGGGTCGCCTCTTTCCCGTAGGCACGAGGTTGGCCAAAAACGGACGGCGACGACGGAGGGGACCGAAGGCAACGAAGAGGATCGGGTTGTGGGGTGCGTCCGGGATCAGCCGTTCGCGCTCGGATCGAGTTGGGTGGCGAGGGCGAAGGCGCGCGCGGCCTCGGCCTGCGCGCCCAGGTGCTCCAAGGTGCGGCCCCGTTCGAGATGGGCGCGGGCGGAATCGGGCCGGGCGGCGGCGGCCCGGGTGAACGCCTCGAGCGCGCCGAGATGATCGTCCTCGTGCCGGCGCAGTGCGCCGAGGCGGAACCACGCTTCGGCGAGAGCGGGCTGCAGGCGGCCGGCCCGTTGGCAGGCCGCGCAGGCGGCGGGGCGGTCGCCGAGACGCTCGAACGCCTCGGCGCGGAGGAGCTGCGCGCGGGCGGAGTCGGCGAAGGGCGCGAGGAGGGCGGGGACTTCCGCCGGCGTGCCGAGCGAGAGCAGCACCTGCGCGAGCGCGCTGGCGTATTCTTCGTTCGCGGGTTCGGCGGTGACGCTCCGGCGCAGGCAAGCGGCGGCTTCGGCGGCGCGGCCGGAGTCGAGCTGGAGGTGGCCGCGGAAGAAGTTCAGGGCGGCGTCGGCGGGATTGCGTTGGAGACCGCGGTCGAGCCAGGCGGTGGCGGCCGCGATGTTGCGCGCGTGCAGGGCGGTGGTGGCGGCGCGCAGGGCGATCTCGCGATGGAGCGCATCGCCGGCCGGGGAGGGGCGGCGTTCGAGCAGGGCGGCGGCGTCGGCCTCGCGGTTTTCGGCGACGAGTTCGCGGGCGAGGGTGGTGGGCTCCGGGGCGGAAGGCGACATGGGCAGGCGGGAGCGCGAAGGGGT
>JAHFTC010000184.1 GCA_023269585.1 Opitutaceae bacterium | reverse complement strand
CGCCATATCGGTGATCTGCTGCATGACCGTGTTGAAGCGGCTTTGCAGGGTCTGACGATCCGAGGTGTTGGTCGTGCCTTGGGCGTCCTGCACGATACCCTTGAGCTGCTTGACCAAGGTGGTGATGCCCTTGATGCCCGTATCGGCGGCCTTCACCGTCTGCACACCTTTGGCGATGCCGTCGAGACGGGCGGTGAGGTCGTCGGAACGCTGCTTGAGAGCGACCGAGGTAAAGTAGTTCGACGGGTTGTCGACGGCGCTGTTGACCTTCTTGCCCGTACCCAGACGAGTCTGGGTCTGGTTGAGGAGGGTGGCCGTAGTCTGCAGGGAGAGCAGGTTGCTGCGAATGCCCTAACTGAGTGAGATGGATGACATGGGATATCCTTTCTGGATGGTTTGTTGCGAGGCCCGGAAATTCTTACCGGACGAGAGGCTTATCGGGCAGCGGGCGAAGGACTTTAGCGCGTGGTGTGCGGAACGGTGCGGTCGCCGAGGGCGGACGAGGGCGCGATTGAGGCAAAGACCCTAGCCCGGACCGTTCCCGCTTCGCCGCCGGCGCCCCCGGCGGCGCGTTGCCCGGCGCCCCCGGCATCCCGGATGTCCGGGGCAAGCGGCAGAAAGGTGGTAGTTCCGCCCCTTGTCCGGATCGAGCGATACGGACGAGCGGCCGGGGCTCCGCCACCGTGGGGCGCGCCGGGCGGAACGGCGTGTGGAAGAACCGGGCCAGGCATGGCGGGCCGCCTGGGTACGAAAAAGGGGCGGACCGAAGTCCGCCCCTGGGGGGAAAGCTGTCTGGATCAGGATCAGCCGAGGAGCTTGAGCACCGATTGCGCCTGTTGCGAGGCGAGCGAGAGGGCGTTGACCCCCAAGGACTGCTGCGTATTCAAGGCGAGCAGGTTGGCGGCCTCCTCGTTGGTGTCGGCGGTGACGAGATTATCGGCGCCGGTGGTGAGGGTGGAGACGAACTCCTTGGTGAATTCCTGGCGGGCGGTGAGCACGCCGAGATTGGCCGAGAGTTCACGGGATTTGTTGCGGAGCACGACTTCGGCGTTCTCCAGCTGTGTCACGACGGAGGTGAGCGCGGCGGTGTCGGTGAAGCCGGCGCCCTGGGTGGCGATCTTGAGGTCGCTGTTGGTGCCACCGTCGGCGGAGAAGCCGGTCAGACCGAGCGTGGAGTCGCCGGCCTTGGCGGAGAATTGCACGGTGAGACTGCCGCCCTGCAGGAGATTGACGCCGTCGTAGCCGGAATCTTCCGCCATGTCGGTGATCTGCTGCATGACCGTGTTGAAGCGGCTTTGCAGGGTCTGACGATCCGAGGTGTTGGTCGTGCCTTGGGCGTCCTGCACGATACCCTTGAGCTGTTTGATGAGGCCGGAGATTCCCTTGATGCCGACATCGGCTGCCTTGACCGTCTGGATACCTTTGGCGATGCCGTCGAGACGGGCGGTGAGGTCGTCGGAGCGTTGTTTGAGGGCGACCGAGGTGAAGTAGTTGGCGGGGTTGTCGATGGCGCTGTTGACCTTCTTGCCGGTGCCCAAACGGGTCTGGGTCTGGTTGAGTAGGGTGGCCGTGTTCTGCAGCGAGAGCAGGTTGCTGCGAATACCCGAACTGAGTGAGATGTTCGACATGGTGGTGGTTGGTTGGAGTTAGAAAGGGGCTGGTGGTGGATCCCGGGGAGAAGCCCCCGGCTTGTGACGGCCGGGGGCTCAGTCCCCTGTGTATCAACCAAACCGGCTGATAGATTCGGAAGGTGGTTCAGTGGTGGAGACGAAGGAGGCGGCCCGAGGGCGTTCCGCCTCGACGGGAAACTTCAGCGCAGGATGGTCTGCCACTGGCGGTCCTTGGCCTGGCGCGCGGCCTTCAAGGCGCCGCGGGCGACCTGCTCCTTGTAGTTGGGGCCGATGACGGAGACCTTGGGGTTCTCGTAGCCATCCTCGATGAGGAGGGTCTGGAGGGCGACGCCAAGGCCGCGGACGAGGCTGCCGCCGCCCGTGAGGACGATGTTCTGGAGGAGCTCCGGGACGGCGTCGGGATCGGCGCGGGCGATGAGGGTGCGGGAGAGGTCGAGGACGTGCTTGAGCAGCGACTCGCAACCGGCGGCGAGCTGCTCGGTGACATCGAACTGGCGGGTGCGGCCGGCGACGACGAGGTCGATGACGACCTGGGTCTCGGGGCTCATGACGGAGGAGTGGCGCTCCTTGATCTCGCAGACCTTGTGCAGGGAGATCTGGCAGTCGGGGTAGGTCTGGAGGATGGAGTTGTAGACGAGCTGGTCGATCGCGTCGCCGGCGAAGGCGGTGCTGATCTGGTCCTCGGCCTGGGGGTAGTATCCGCGCATCAGGCACAGGTCGGTCGAGCCGCCGCCGATGTCGATGAAGAGGGCGTTGCGGACCGGGTCGGCGTAGTCGGCGTCGCCGAGGCGGGATTCGTCGCGCAGGCCGAGCGCGGCGAGGAAGGGCTCGGGGATGAAGAGGACCTTGTCGAAGACGCCGGTGAAGGCCTGGCGGAGGGCCTCGCGGGCGGCGGGGTCGGCCTTGGCCGGCACGCCGATGACGGCGCGGATCTCGGTGTTGGGCGAGAGGCTCAGGCGGCTGCGCAGGTGGCGGGCGAAATCGCGGGCGCTGCGGAGGTCGGCGATGGCGCCGCCATTGAGCGGGCGGACGAGGTCGAGGTAGAGCTTCCGCTTCAGGGCCTCGTGGCCGAAGAGCATGGCGGCGTTGCCGGGGAGAACGCCGTCGAGGATGCCGTCCTTGGCGTAGCCGACGATGCTGGGGATGAGCTCGCGGATCGCGATGTCCGAGGACTTCGGGGAACTGGCGAGCAGCGCGGAGGTGTTGGTGCCGAGATCGAGGCCGACGAGAAGCGTGTCGGTGGCGACCTGCACGGGGGAGTCTTCGAGGAGAGCGGAGTTGGAGGACGACTTCATGGGACTTGGTTTGGTTGGGACGGGGTGACTTAGGGAAAGAGGGCACGCCCGACGGAGGCGCGGTCGAGGTCGCGGGCGACGTCGATCATGTCGACGACATCGCCGAGGGGGATGCGGCGCGGGGGAATGGCCGGAAAGAGCATCGCAGCGTTGCGGGCGGGCGGCGGGAAGAAGCTCTGCACACCCGCGGGGAGAGCGGCCGGGCAGGCGGGAAAAGCGACCAAGTGGCGCGAGGCGGAGTCGGCGTGTTCCTCCGCGAGGAAGCGGGCGATGATCCAGTGGCTTTCGACGCGGGCCTGCTCGTCGGTGAAAAGTTGATTCAGCCGGGCCTTGGCCTCGTCGCCGGGCAGTGCGCACTCGGCAGCCCAGGAACGGATGAGGGGCGGCAGTTGGCCCTCGAGGATCGTGGCGGCAGCGCTGTGCCGGCCTTGGCGGCGCAGGATGCAGGCTTCCCGCAGCTGGCCGGCGATTTCGCGCCACAGCCGTTCGGCTTCGACGGTGGGCTGCTCGACAGTGAGGGCAGGACTTGGCATGCGGGCCACCTGATTGCAGGGGCGATGCCAAGATCCTAACATGTTGAAAACCAACGATCAAAAAGCCACGTGCGGTTTCGGCGGACACGTTCTGCCCGGGACGGCTGGAGGAAAATGCCTAGACCGGGGCAGGATCTACCCGGGCCGGGCGATGGCGGCGCCGGCTTTCGATCGGACGGGATTCAAATTTGGGGCGCCGCAGCCGATGAGAGGGGGCGGCCACAGTATCCATGAACTCAACGTCCGGCAGATTCGGGGAGGGCGCCCGACCCTTTCTCGGGGTGCATTTCGCGGCGTGCCGCATCTACGGGCGCATCTACCGGAACCGCGAGGGGACGGCGTACGAGGGCCGTTGCCCGCGGTGCGGGCGCCCGATTCGCGTCCCGATCGGGGCGCAGGGCACGACGTCGCGGTTCTTTGTCGTCGATTGTGGCACCTGAACCCAGGCCGCATCCGAACCGCTGTGCTCAGCGGCGTGCGACGGTGGGGCTGGCCGGTTTGGTCTGTTTCGAACCAGACGGGTCGCGCGAGTAGATGATGGCGAAGACGCGGCCCTGGAAATTCTGCCGCGTGATGTAGACGTTGTCCATGCGACCGTTGTTGTCGCCCTTCGTCCAAAACTTGTCGCCGTGCTTCTCGAGGATGCGGTGCACGACCGGCATGCCGTAGCGCGGGTGCTTGTAGGTGACGATGTCGCCGATCTTGAGGTCGTCGAAGTTGGCCGCCTCGGTGACGAGAATCGCCCGTTCGTCGAAGACCGGTTTCATGCTGCCGGTGGGCATCACGGTGAGAAGGTTGGAGCCTTTGACCATGAAGCGCGCGGCGGTGGCGACCTTCAGGGCGCTGCTCCAATCGAGCGCGGAGGTGGGCGCGATGCCCATGCCCTGGCCGGCGAGGCCGTCGCTGCTGGCCAACGCCACGGTCTGCTGGACGGCGTTGATGTCGGTCTCGAGCGCGACGGTGTGGGCCTTGAGGTCGCGGATGGCGTTGTCCCGCTCGGCGACTTGGGCGCGAAGCGCGGCCACTTCGGCGCGGAGAGCGGCGAGTTCCTGGTCGGTCTCGGTCCCGGCGGAGGCCGCCACGGGCAGCAGCATGCTGCCGAGGGCGAGGACCGGGAGACTGAGGGCGAGGAATCGCATCTACCCCCGTTTTCGTACCATCTGTTTACCGCTGCAGACTCCCGGCCCGAAATGAGGGCGTACGGATGGTGTGCTGGGCCTTCAACCGGTCACGGGTGGGGTGTTCGCCCGACCCGCGGCCTATGGCGTGCGCCGAAGGGATAATAAAAACGCCGCCGCCCATGTGGGGGCGGCGGCGGGGGAGAGCGGGCGGGGCCCGCTGAGAGCAGAAAAACGAATACAAGGCCCGGCTCAGTCCTCGAGCGTCACATTGTGGCGTTCGAGGGTCGTGCCGATGGCGCGATCATAGCTGGCGAGGGCGATGTTGTAGTCGGCCACCGCGCGGAATTCGGCCTGTTCGGCGGCGGCGAGCAGTTCCTGAAACTGGAGCACGGTGAACGTGTCGCTCTGGCCGACCTGCAGGCGCTTCTGCTGGGCGACGAGGCTCTCAGCGGCCAGCTGCCGCGCGCGATGGGTGGCCTCGAGCCGGCGGACGGTCGACTCGATCTGCCCGGCGGCGTCGGCCACCTCCACGGCGATCTGTTGCTCGAGGCGGGCGAGGTCGGTGCGGGCCTGGGCGAGTGTGAGCTTCGAGGCGCGGACCCGGCCGCGGCCGTCGCGCAGCGGGAGCGGCAGGCTCACCACGGCGCCGGCCGTCCAGGCGGGAGTGTCACGGCGGCGGGCATCATGGGTGGCGTCGTCGAAGGAACGGCCGCCGCCGGTGTATCCATAGCTTCCGACGAGGTCGACCTGCGGCAGCGCGGCCGAGCGGGAATCGGCGAGGCCGGCCGCGGCGCGGCGGATGTTCTCCTGGGCCTGGCGGTAGTCGGGGCGGCGGTCGTAGGCGCGGGCGAGATCGGCGAGCCGGTCGAACTGGGGGGCGGGCACGACGAGCGGCGGGGCGATGCGCAGCGGCTGGTCCATCGCGGGGCGGGTTTCGCTGGAGAGCAGGGTGAGGAAATAGTTGGCGGTGTCGCGCATGCCGCGTTCGGCCTGGATGACGCCGTCCTCGATGCGGGCGACCCGGGCGGCGGCGATGGTGACATCGGCGGGGGAGATGCTGCCGACCTCGACCCGGCGGCGGTTCTCCTGGAGGAGACCGTTGGCGAGATCAAGGGAGCGCACGGCGTTCTGGTAGGACTGCTGGGCGAAGTAGAGGTTGTTGTAGGCCGCGATGGTGCGGGTGATCGTATCGACGACGGTCTGCTGGTAGACGGCGCGGGCGAGACCGCGCTGGGCTCGGGCGAGACGGATGCCGGCGAGGTTGGCGCCGAAGCCGAAGCCGCGCAGCAGCGGCTGCGTGAGGCGGATACCGCCGAAGGTGGAATAGTTGTCCGCGAGCAGGATGGTGGAATCGCGGTAGTTGCCAGCCTGGCCGACGAACGCGTACTGGAGGCCGAAGGGGAGTTTGCCGCCGAGGGCGACTTCGAGGGAATCGGCCTGGTCGACGAAGAGCGGGGCGTGGAGGCCGGTGAGCGGGTTGAAGGCCTCGGTGCGGGTGTCCGAGCGGGTGTAGTTGGCGCTCAACACCGGGTCGAAGACGCTTGCGGCGGAAACTTGGCGGGCTCGCGCGATCTGCGGTTCGAAGCGGGCGGAGGCGATGCTGAAGTTGTTGGCCAGCGCGGAGGCGATGGCGGCGTCGAGGGTCAGCGGCGCGGCCTCGGCCGCACTGGTGCTGCTTGAAGCGACAACCACGGAGGCCGGGG
>JAHFTC010000073.1 GCA_023269585.1 Opitutaceae bacterium | reverse complement strand
CAGGGGGCTCGAACAGGGCAAGGAGCGGAATGCGCAACGCAGCCGCGATCGCCACGAGTTCAAAATCGAAGACCGTACGCTCGTGACGTTCGATCCGTCCCAAGGACGTCCGGTCGATATTCAATCCTCGCGCAGCCAACCGGCCCGAAAGGTCTTCAGGAGTGACCGCCGGTTGGGGGCGAAGGCGTAGTTCTCGCAGGTTTGCCCCGACGAGATTCTTGCCGCCCTGAAGGTTATGCCGAGGAAGGCGCAATGTGAGTTATCTTCATACTGGCAGTACCAGCCTCATCGCCCACCAGAGTGAGGTATTCTCACCGGGAGGACGATAGGGGCGACGGTGGCGGTTGCCTCGCCAGCGAGCCTCGTCGGGAGACGGGCATCGGGGACCCGACTGCCCGCGGCTGATTCGAATCCCTGGAGTGCCGTGAGTTTGTTCACCGGCGGATTGGCAGTTGTCGCTCGACCGGCCGGACCGGGGTGAAGTCGGGGCCGAAACGACCGATGGGATGGGGTCGGAGTCTGCCGGCATCTACCATGTCGCTGTGTTTTCATTTTCGCCGTCTGCTGCTGTGGGCGGTCCTGCTGGCTTGTTGCAGTGGGACGGTTCGGTGTGAAAACGCTGCGCCGGCCGCGTCTGACGACCCCCGACCGCTGGTGACCCGGTACAACGATTTCTGGAACCTGGACGAGGCGGCCCGGCAACGGGTGCACGAGGTGCGTTTCGAAGCGGAGGTGCTTTTCTACGATCCGTTGTGGCGCGTGATGTGGCTCGAGAACGAGGGCATGCCGCTCTACTGCAACTCGGGCACCGCGACCTTTCCAGTGCGGGCGGGCCAGCGCGTTTTGCTCGAGTGCGAGGTGCTGCCGACACGCGGTTTCGAACCCGAGAACCTGCGCCTGACCGTGCTCGGTGAGGCGCCGCCGCGCCAGCCGCCGGTCATCACCGGCCACCCGGAGTTGGCGGAGCGGTACCATGAGAGTTTGGTCACCGCGGCCGGTCTGGTGGAGAAACAGGTGGAGGTCGATCCCCGGCACATCCGGCTGAGCATGGTGGTGGATGGCCGCGCGGCGCTCGCCACCGTGCTGGTCGAAGAGGGCGAGGCCATTCCGGATTACACGGGGCAGATCGTGGAGCTGAGCGGATTGATCTTCAGTCGCAAGGCCGCGGACGGGACCATTGGCAGTGCGGATCTGTGGGTGGGCGGCCTTGGGGCCATCCGTCCACTCCAGGCGCTTGTCCGCGATCCGCGGTTTGAGGGGGAGGCGGTGGGCGGGGCCCAGCTGCGAACCGCGCCGGAAGGCGAGCGGGTGCTGGTTCGCGGCGAGCTGCGGATGGCGGATTCGGGGCGGTCCATCGTCGTGTGGGATGAGAGCAACCAGATCCTGGTCCTGTCGGCCCAGACGACCGCGGTGCAACCCGGCGAGGCGGTGGAGGCGATCGGCCGCCTGCGCCGCCGCGGGCCGGAGATCGTGCTCGAGGAGGGCCTGTGGCGCCGGCAGGAAGCGGCGCCGGCGCCGGCCGAGGGTGCGCGCCTCAAGCTGCGCCGCATCACCCAGGTGCTGGAGCTGGGGCTCGACGAGGCGCGGCGCGGCCACCGCGTGGAGCTGTGGGGCGTGGTGACGTGGTCCGATCCGGACACGCCGTATTTCTACATTCAGGACTCGACCCGGGGGGTGTGCGTGCGCAGCCCGGGCCCGTGGACGTCGCGGCCGCCGCTGCTGGGCACGTCGGTGCGCGTGACGGGCCGCACCGGCGCGGGGGATTTCGCGCCGCTGGTCGAGTTCGAGAACTACGCCACCGAGGGCTCGATGCAGCTGCCGGAGCCGCGTCCGATCACCCTCGACCAGGTACAGAGCGGGGCCGAGGAGGCGCGGCGCATCGAGCTGCGCGGCTATTTGCGCGAGGTGCGCGCCGACGGACCCTGGACGGAACTGCTGCTGACCACGCCCACGGGCGAGTTCGCGGCGCGCATGATGACGCAGGCCTCGCTGGCGGAACTGCGCGGCTCGGTGGTGCGGCTGCGCGGCGTCTGCACGGCCGTGGCCAACGAGCGGGGCGAGTTGGCGGGCATCCGGCTGCTGGTCGCCACCCGGCGGGACATCGACGTCGAGGAACCGGCGACCGCCGACCCGTTCGCCGGGGCGGTGGTGCCGATGGAGTCGCTGCGTCGCTTCGGTCCGTTGCAGACCCCCTATCGAAGGCTGCGGGTGCTGGGCGTGGTGACCTTTGCGGACCCCGGGCGCTGGTTGGTGGTGCAGGACGGTGCCGCCGGGCTCGAGGTTCTCGCCCGTGCCCCGGAGCCGTGGGCGCCGGGCGACAGTGTCGAGGTGGTTGGATTTCCGGGACGTCAGGGCAGCCGCATCGTCCTGCGCGAGGCCCAGGTGCGCCGGGTGCCGCCGCGGCCGGTGGCGGCGCCGCTCGCGTTGCCGCCGGTGCCGCCCCCGAACCCCGCGTGGGACAACCTGCTGGTGCGCGGCACCGCGGTGCTGGACGTGATTCTCGGCACCGGGGAGGAGCTGCACCTGCTGTTGCGCGCCGGGGACCAGCGCTTCATCGCCGTGCTGCCGGAGTCGGCGGCAGGGCGGCTGGCCTGCCGCCGCGGCAGCACCGTGCAGTTCACCGGTGTGTATCGGATGGATTTCGACATGTACGGCCGGGCCAGCTGGTTCCGCCTGCAGTTGCGCGACGCGTCCGATCTGGTCGAGTTGGCCGGCCCGCCGTGGTTCACCACGGGCCGGGCCCTCGGAGCCTTGGCGGCGATCGGACTGGTGGGCGCCGCGGCGTTGTTGTGGGCGACGACCCTGCGCCGCCGCGTGCGGGCGCAGACGGCGCAGATCCGCGCCCAGCTGGAGCATCAGTCGAAGCTGGAGGCCGAGCTGCAGAAGGCGGCCAAGCTCGAGTCGTTGGGCCTGCTGGCCGGCGGCATCGCGCACGATTTCAACAACCTGCTCACCGTCGTCATGGGCAACATCACCCTGGCGATGCTCGAGGAACCGGCGATGGCGGCGGCCGGCGACTGCCTGCGCGACGCCGAGCGCGGGGCGCAGCGCGCCAAGGACCTCACCCACCAGCTGCTCACGTTCGCGAAGGGCGGCGAACCGTTGCGCGCGGCGGAGGTGCTGCCGGAGATCGTGCGCGAGGCCTCCGAATTTGTGCTGCGCGGGACGGCGGTGAAGGGGGAGTTCGATTTCGACCACGGGCTGTGGCCGGCCGATGTGGACCGCGGCCAGATCGGCCAGGTGATCCACAATCTCGTGCTCAACGCGCTGCAGGCGATGCCGCAGGGCGGGGTGGTGCGGGTGCGGGCGAGCAACGTCGTCCTGGCCGCCCACGAGATCGGCACGCTCGGGCCGGGGCGGTATGTGCACCTGCGGTTGGCCGACACCGGCCCCGGCATGGCGCCGGAGGTGCTGGCCCGGATGTTCGATCCCTATTTCACCACCAAGAAGGGCGGCAGCGGTCTCGGGCTGGCGACGATCCATTCGATCGTGCGGCGGCACCGCGGACACATCGACGTCCAGTCGGAGGTGGGCCATGGTACCGTATTTAAGATCTGGTTGCCAGCATCCGAGGGTGCCGTGGTGGCCGAGCCGGTTGCGCCGGTGGCGCTGCCGCAGCGCCTCAGCGGCCGGGTGCTCGTGATGGACGACGAGGAGGATATCCGCCGGCTGGTGGTCGCGTTGTTGCGACGCCTCGGCCTCGAGCCGGTGGCCGTGGCCGACGGCGCCGCGGCGGTGCAGGCGTACACGGCCGCGCAGGCGGAGGGCCGGCCGTTTGCGTTGGTGATCACCGACCTCACGGTGCCGGGCGGCATGGGCGGGCGGGAGGCGATGGAGCTGCTGCGGCGGCTCGATCCGGCGGTGAAGGCGATCGTCTCCAGCGGGTATTCAAACGACCCGGTGCTGGCGCACTACCGCGACCACGGCTTCAGCGGCATGGTCGAGAAACCCTACGAGGTCGAGGCGCTCGCGGCCTGCATCGGACGGGTGCTGGCAGGCGAACCTCGCGACCGCGGACAATCGGATTGATCCGGCCCGCGCGAAACCCGAATGTCGCGGCTCATCCCCTCGTGAAAACCCAAGCAGTTCTCCGCCCGGTCGACAAAGCGCTCGCCGGCTACGAAACCCTCATCCGCCAGGCGGAAGGCCGCCGCGGCCAGCCGTTCCCCACCGAAAAGGTGCTCGCGGCGCAGTGGGGCGTGAGCCAGGCCGCCGTCAACCGCGCCGCCCTCCGCCTCATCGCCGCCGGGCGCCTGCGCCGCGAAGGCTACAAGCTGCTGCCGGTCGCGGCGACGACGGTGTCGTTGGTCGGCGCGCGGCTCGCGGTGCTCTCGCATCGCTCCACCCGTTTCCCCGGCATCGCCGAGGAGGCCGCCCGCCGCGGCGTGCGCGTGGAGGAGTTCTTCTTCATCGGCCGCGACACCCTGCGCAACGCCCTCCAGAAGGCGCTCCAGCACCGGTTCGACGGGGTGATCACGCGCATCACCGACAGCGGCTGGGAGTGGGACAACGAGACCGCCGAACTCGACCGGTTGCGTATCCCGTACGTGGTGGCAGAGGAGGCGCCGGCCGGGCACAATCTCGCCGCCGAGGATCTGCGCACGGCGGCCGAACAGGCGGTCTGCCATCTGTTCGCCCGCGGCCACCGCGAGATCGTCTGCCTCGGTTCGCTGCGCCGGATGCTGCGGTCGGGCGCGGTGCGCAAAGGTTTCGAGGAATCCTGTCTCCGGCTTGGTCTTACCTCGGCCGCGCGCAATTTCTACGAGCTCAACTCGCACACCCCCGAGGCCGTGCGGGCGGAGTTCCAGCACATCCGCCGCTCCTGTCCGCTGGCCAGCGCGATCGTGCTGTTCGACCCGGAGATCCTCAAGAGCTTCGTCACCGCGATGCGCAAGGAGGGGCTGCGGCTCGCGCGGGACCTGTCGGTCGTCGTCGTGGGCGACTCCGTCGAGGCGCGCACGACGGAGCCGCCGATCACCTGTGTGAGTTTCGACGCGAAATGCATCGCGCACCTCGCCCTCGACCTCGTCTGCCAGCAGATGCTCGAGGTGCGGCGGATCGGCCGCGTGCCGCCGCGCCAGCGGCTGCGCCTCGAGGGCACGCTGCGGGAACGCGGCTCGGTGAGCACGCTCGAGACGCTGCCCGCCGCCCGGCCCGACGACCTCGCGCGCGGCGCCAACCGCCTGGCGCGGGTCTGGCCGCATGCGATCGAGCAGCGGCTGCGCGAGGCGGCGGAGACCTGGCAGTGGCCGCACCGGCTCGTCGAGGGCGGGCCGCACGGGGCGTTCCAACCGATCGATCTCTCCTCCGCGGCCAACCGTTCGCTGCGCCGGCCGCACGGCTGGCTCGGGCACCTCCCGCTGCTGCATCTCGGCTCCGGCCTGCTGCGTCTCCACGGCGTGGATTTCTCGGTGCTCGACGAGCGGACCAACCGCGGGCGCAGCGTCGTGGTCCTGCGCTCAAGCCGTTTTCCGCCCACCTCGCGCCGCTCGCTGCCCGACGAACTCGTGCTGCCGGTCGGCCGCAAGGTGCGCGCCGTGTATTTCCTCCATGGTTGCGGCTATGCGGGCGAACGCGTGCCGTTCGCCTGGTACGAGTTCCGCCAGCCGGGCCGGCCGCCGGCGATCGTGCCGCTGGTGGCGCGCGGCGTGGGCCCGGCCCACAGCCCCGACACTCCGCCGGCCAACATCCAGGACTGGTGGCCGGAGTTCCCCCAGTTCAACACCGAGGGCGTGCGCCATGTCGCGATCACCGAGAACGGCGACCCCTTCGCCTACGAACGCTACCTGTACTCGTACGAGTGGGAGAATCCCGCGCCGGACGTGCCCCTCGAGGAGGTGCGCGTGCGTGCCAACTCCGCCGTACCCACCACGCTGGGACTTCTGGCCGTGACGCTGCTGCTGGCCTGAGGCGGGAGCAGCGGGGCGAACGACGAGAGGCGAGAGGCGAGTGCCGAACCGCCGAGGCACAAGCTGAGGCGTGCGGCCGCTCCGGTTTCTCCCCGGTGATCCGGCTCTCGTCGCTCGGCGCTCGACCTTCGACCGAATGCGTCAGGCCGGGGCCACGACGCGGGGCCGGGGCCGCAGCGGCTTCTGCACCGAGGCGCGGTGCACCACCTCGACCGGGAACGTGATGGTGGCGGGGATCTCCGGCACCGTCGCACCGGCGCGTTCGCGGATGCGTTCGAGCAGCACCTCGACGGCGCGCATGCCCATCGCGCGCAGCGGTTGGCGCACGGTCGTGAGCTGCGGCGAAGTCGTGCGGGCGGCGAGCGTGTCGTCGAAGCCGACCAGCGAGAGGTCGCGCGGCACGTGGTAGCCGGCCTTGGTCAGGATCTCCAGGCAGCCGATGGCGATGGCGTCGTTGCCGGCGAAGATGGCGTCGGGCAGCGGCTGGCCGGTGTGTTGGGCGAGCCAGCCGGCGAGCGCGGCGCGGCCGCCCTCCGTCGAAAAACGGCCGTCGACCTGCAGGTCAGGATCAAACGCGATCCCGTGGTCGGCGAGCGCGCGCTGGTAGGCGTGGATCCGCCGCTCCGAGCCGCCGAGGCCGCGGGTGCCGGTGACGTGCAGGATGCGGCGATGGCCGGCGGCGATCAACGTGCGCACGATCTCGTACGCGCCGGGCTCCTCGTCGGCCTCGATGTTCACCACGTCGCGCAGCGTGCGGTTGGGGTGCATCGCGACGAACGGCGTATGGGAGGGCAGGAAACGCGAGGTGTCGCCGTCGAAGACCGGCGCGATGAGGATGAGACCGTCGATGCGCCCGTCGCAGAAGCCGGGGAGCAGGTGGGCGTCGCGGTGCCAGTCGTGCAGGGAGAAGACGGTGGTGGTCTGGCTGTGCGCGGCGGCGTTGGAGATGATGCCGTTGAAGGCCTCCAGGAAGTAGTGGTCGAACTCGCCGCCGTCGTTGACGATGGCGGCGATGCCGAGGGTGTTCATCCGGCGCTGGGCGAGGGCGCGCGCGGCGGCGTTGGGCCGGTAGCTGAGCCGGATCGCCGCTTCGAGGATACGCGCCCGGGTGTCCTGCGAGATGCGCGTGGAGGTGCGGGCGCCGTTGAGCACCGCCGAGGCCGCCATCGCCGACACGCCGGCCGCGCGGCCGACATCGGCGAGGGTGGCGGGGTGATCCGGTCTTTTGCGACAAGCAGGCATGGGGGAGGGGCGGGCGCTCCGGCGCGGTTTCAATTTCGCGGGTGGAGGCCCGCGGCTTTGAAACACGCCGTAGAGAGCGCCGCCGGTGCGCGCGCCGCAAGCTTTGTCGCACGCCCCGTCGCACCCCGCCGTGCGCGCTGAAACCGGCGCCGGTTTCCGCCCTCGCGGACTGCACGCTTGACACCACCCGGCGATTTTGAGTTCTCGACCCTTCTTTCGACCAATTTACGTCATGGCCAATACCAAATCTGCCATCAAGGCCGCCCGCCAGGCCCTCCGCCGTCAGGAACGCAATCAGACCGTGAAGTCGCGCCTGAAGACTCTTTCGCGCAAGCTCGCGAAGCTCACCACCGAGAGCAAGAACGACGAGGCCCGCGCCGTCGCCGTGGAGTACATCTCCGCTCTCGACAAGGCCGCGAAGAGCAACGTCGTCCACAAGAACGCCGTCGCCCGCCACAAGTCCCAGCTGAGCAAGCTGGTCCTCGCCAAAGCCTGAGCCGCGCCGCTGCTGCGACGCACCCGCACCCTCACGCGCCCTGCGTGGGGGTTTCGTTTTTTCTGGGCCGCGCGGGCGAAGGGAGTAACTTCCCCGCCACCCGCGCCTCCCGCTCCGCCAACCTCGACCACACCTCCGCCATGCCCGCCGCCGTCGATTTCCTCAGCTTCCCGCCCGACACCCTCGTGCGCGACCCGCTGCGGCTGCCCTTCATCGCCCGCGGCGAAGGCTGGCTCGCGCTCAACAAACCCGCGGGGGTGCCGTGGACGCCCGATCCCTGGATCCCGCGGCCGACCGATCTCGTGCGCGAAGTCCGTCGCCAGCTGCGCGACGGCAAGCCCGCGCTCGCCCGGCTCGGCATCGGCGCCTTCCACGGTATCGTCGGCCCGGATCTCGTCGCCACCGGCGCCTTGCTCTGCGCCACCACCGATGCCGAAGGCGCCCGCCTTGCCAACGCCCTCGGCTCCGCGCAGGTCGAGCTCACGTACCGCTTCGTCACCATGGGCCGGCCCGCGCAGACCGAGATCGAGTGCGCTCTGCCGCTGGCGCCGCATTCGCTCGAGCCGCGCATGCTTGTTTCCCACGCGACCGGCAAGAAGACGGCGACGACCTTCCGGCTTGAGCAACGTTTCCGTGGTTACGCCGTTTGGACGGCCACCACCACCTTCGATCGCCTGCATCAGATTCGCATCCACGCCGCCGAGAGCGGCCTGCCGATCGTGGGCGAATCGCGCTACGCGAAGACGACTCCGATCTTTCTCTCCGAGATCAAGCGCGGCTACCGCCCGGCCGGCGATGGCACCCGCGTGGAACCGCCGCTCTACGGCGAGCTCTGCCTGCACCTCGCCCGGATCAAGTTCCCCGCCAACGACGGGACACCGGTCGTCGTCGAGGCGCCGTTGCCGAAGCCGTTCGCCGTGATGCTCAAGAAGCTCGGCGAGCACGTGCCGGTCTGAGGGGGCGGGGGCTCGCCTGTTTCCGAAAGGTAGGGACGTTTCTTTCGTAGATTCTGCCGAACGGCAGAACGAAACGTCCGTTCGCTGCCGTAGCTGGATTCGCACCGTAGCGGAAGCCGTGAGGCTTTCGTCCGGGACAAACCCCGAAATTCTCACGAATTCCGCCACGGCGACTGCGTCGCCCCGCTACGGGAAAACGCCCGCCCGCGCTCTCGACATCTGCGGCGTTTCGCCTTCCCATCGCGCACCTCATGAGCGGCGCGCGCTTCACCTTCATCTGCGGTTCCGACGACTTCGTCGTGGGCCGGCTCGGCAAGGATTGTTTCACCGCCCTCGCGGCCGACGCCGCCGACGACTTCTCCCGCGAGATCGTGAGCGGCTTCGCCGGCAACGTCGCCGAGGTCGAGGCCGCCGTGAACAAGTTCCGCGACGCCGTGCAGACGCTCGGCCTCTTCGGCGGGCGCCGGTATGTGTGGCTCAAGGACGTCAACTTCCTCGCCGACACCGTGACCGGCCGCTCCGAGAGCACGCTCGCGCAGGTCGAGGACCTCAAGACCATCCTCTCCGGCCTCGATCCCGAGCAGGTGGGCGTGCTCGTCACCGCCGCGCCCATCGACCGCCGTCGGTCGTTCGCGAAGTGGGTCGAGGGCAACTCCGACTTCACCCTCGCCGGTGGCGACGCGGGCGATGAGGCCACGTTGCAACAGGTCGCGCTCGGCGAGGCGAAGCTGCTCGGGGTGACGTTCGACGGCGAAGCGCTGCCCGTGCTCATTGCGAAGGTCGGCGCGAATACGCGCCTCATCGTCGAGGAGGTGCGCAAGCTCGCCGCCTATGTCGGCGACGCGGCCGTCATCAAGGAGGCCGATGTGGCGGAGATCGTCGTTTCCACGGCCGAGGGCGATTTCTTCGAGGCGGCGGAGGCGTTCTTTTCGGGCAACCTTCAGTGGACGATCGAGGCGCTGCACCGGCATTTCTTCGCCGGCGGCGACGCGCGCCCGATCCTCTCGTCGCTGCAGAACCGCAACCGCCTGCTCATCCAGGTGAAGATGCTCATCGACGCCGGCGAGATTCGCCTCGGGCCGGGCGGCCTCGACAAGGCCGGCTTCGCCCGCGCCCAGCAGACCTACGCCAAGGCCTACGGCGATCTCACCGAGAAGACCGCCTGCAACATCTTCACTCAGAACCTCTGGTACTTGGGCAAACTCGCCTCCGGCTCGAAGATGCCGACGCTCAAGCGCATGATCGACAGCCAGCAGGAATTCTACGCCACGTTCCAGCGCATCCTTGATCGCCCCCACGAGCAGGAGGAAGTCCTGCGTGGGATGGCCGTGCGTTGCCTGTCCTGAGGTAGGTCGTCCCTTCAGGGCGACCAGCGGATGACGCGGGTTCGCCGGCCCGAAACGTTCCCACGGATGGGCGGCCTGAAGGCACGCCCTACGTTCGGCGCCTCGCTTGCGGGATTGTCAGGCCGGGTCCGATTCGTTTTGGCTGGTCGCCGTGCCTGCCAAACCCACCGCCAAACGTCCCGCCGCCGAAGCCACTCCGGCCGTCGCTCCCGTTCTTGTGAAAGCTCCCGCCCCCGTCTCGGCCGCCGTCGAGGCCATCCCGAACGTGCTCGCCGAGCGTTACGCGTCCGCGGCACTGCGCACGATCTGGTCGGGCGAGGGACGCATCCTCCTTGAACGCGATTTCTGGATCGCGGTGATGAAGGCGCAGCGCGACCTCGGTGTGCCGATCCCGGCCGAGGCGATCAAGGACTACGAGCGCGTGAAGGGCACGATCGACCTCGCCGCCATCGCCGCCCGCGAACGCGCCACGCTCCACGACGTGAAGGCGCGCATCGAGGAATTCTCCGATCTCGCCCAGCGCCAGTTCATCCACCTCGGCCTCACCAGCCGCGACCTCACCGAAAACGTCGAGCAGCTCCAGGTGCAGCGCAGCCTGCGCATCGTGCGCGACAAGACCATCGCCGCCCTTGCCGGAATCTCCGCCCGCGCCGAGGCCTGCCGCGACGTGATGATCACGGGCCGCACGCACAACGTGCCCGCGCAGCCGACCACCCTCGGCAAACGTATCGCGATGTTCGGCGAGGAACTCCTCCACGCCTTCGACCGCCTCGAAAGCCTGATCGAGCGGTATCCGGTCCGCGGGCTCAAGGGCGCTGTGGGCACGCAGCTCGACCAGCTCACGCTGCTCGGCGGCCGCGCCGACCGCGTGGACGAGCTCGAGTCGCGCATCCTCAAGCATCTCGGCTTCAAGGCCGCGCTCGGCGCCGTGGGCCAGGTCTACCCGCGCAGCCTCGACCACGAGGTTGTCACCGCGCTTGGCCAGATTTCCGCCGCCGCCTCGAGCTTCGCGATCACGCTGCGCCTCATGGCCGGCCAGGGTCTGCTCACGGAAGGTTTCCAGAAGGGCCAGGTCGGCTCCTCCGCGATGCCGCACAAGGTCAACGCCCGGAATTGCGAGCGTATCTGCGGTTTCCACACCATTCTGCAGGGCCTCGCCGTCATGACCGGCGGTCTTGCCGGCCACCAGTGGAACGAGGGCGACGTCTCCTGCTCGGTCGTGCGCCGCGTGGCGTTGCCCGACGCCTTCTTCGCCATCGACGGTCTCCTCGAAACCTTCCTCACCGTGCTCGCGCGTATGGATGTGTTCCCCGCCGCCATCGCTGCCGAGAACGAGCGCAACCTGCCGTTCCTCGCCACCACCACGATCCTCATGGAAGCCGTGAAGGCTGGCGCCGGCCGCGAGACCGCGCACGAAGCGATCAAAGAGCACGCGCTCGCCGCCGCGAAGGCCATCCGCGAGGGCGGTTCCGGCAACGGCGACGGCGACATGCTCGACCGTCTCTCCGGCGACAAGCGCCTCGGCCTCTCCAAGAAATCGCTCCGTGCGATCCTCTCCGAGAACGAGCGCTTCGTCGGCGCCGCCCCGCACCAGGTCGACGCCTTCGTCGCGCAGGTGCGCCCGATCCTCCGCAAGAACGCCAAAGCCGCCGCCTACGAGCCCGCGCCGCTGTTGTGAGCGCGGAGCGCCGGGGCCCGCTTGCGCTCGGAAATGGGAATGTGGAAATCAGGAAAACGGGAACGGGCCGGTTGGCCGGGGCGCCGACCCCTGGGATTCGATCCGCCACAGAGGGCACCGAGGCGGAGGAGCGCACAGAGAAGGCGGGGAGCGACGGAACGGGGAGGTTTTAACCGCAAAGAACGCAAAGGCGGCAGAGGACCGGAGACCGGAGGGGAAGTAACAAGTAACAGGTGCCCAAGTGACAGGTGGTGGAGAAGACCGGATACCGTTGTAGCCGGCCGCGCCGAGGCCGGGAGTCGGGTGTCGGGTTGTAGCCGGCCGCGCCGAGGCCGGATTTCGGATGTCTGGGTGTAGCCGGCCGCGCTGAGGCCGGACGCCGGATGTCGGGCGTAAAGCCCGACCCACCATGCCGGAGGCGCAGCCCGACCCACCATGACGGAGGGGAGGCGGAGGCGAGGGGAAGTAACAGGTAACAGGTGCCCAAGTGACAAGTGGCGGAGAAGACCGGATACCGGCAACCGGAGGAGGGAACCACTGATGCACACTGATCCGGGCAAGGAGACCCGAAACCCGAGACCCGAAACTCGAAACCGGATGGCTCCGCTGGTGGGGCGGGCTTTATGCCCGCCATCTGGACAGGCGGAGAGCGGAGTGTTTTACCGCAAAGACCGCAAAGAACGCAGAGTTCGGCAGGTGGCCGCCGATCCGGTCACAGAGGGCACAGAGGCGGAGGAGTGCGCAGAGAGACGGAGAGGGGCACCGGAACGGGGAGGATTTGTCGCAAAGACCGCAAAGACGGCAGAGGACCGGAGACCGGAGGGGAAGTAACAGGTAACAGGTGCCCAAGTAACAAGTGGTGGAGAAGACCGTCCACCGACCACTGTCTACCGTCTACTGTCCACCGTCTACCGCCCACCGCCCACCGCCCACCCGCGGGGCGCAGCGCGGCGCCTTTGCGGTTTCTTTGCGGCAAGAATTCTGCGACTTTGCGCGCGCTGCCGTGTTTTCGTCGTGAACGAGCCTCCATCCAGTTCCGCCACAGGAATGAGTGACCACGCCGCCTTCACGACGTTTATGCGCAGCTATCAGGACATGGTTTACACGACCGCGATCCGCCTCTTGGGCAATTCCGCCCAAGCGGAGGACATCTCGCAGGAAGTGTTCCTGAAGGCGTACGAGCATTTCGACGATCTGCGCGACGGCCCGGGCGCCGGCGGCTGGCTCAAGACCGTCACCACCAACCTCAGCATCAACCACCTGCAGCGCTACCGGAAGCGCTGGAGCTTCTTCTCCGAACTGCTCAGCCGCGACGACGAGGGCGACGCCCCGCCGGTCGATTTCCCCGCACCGGAAACCTTCTTCACCGAGCTCGAGGCCGCCGACCGCCGCGAATGGGTGCAGCAGGCGCTGGCGAAACTGCCCGACAAGCAGCGCGTGCCGCTCGTGCTCTACCATTTCGAGGAGCTCTCGTACGAAGAGATCGCGGAACGCCTCGGCGTTTCACTCCCGAAAGTGAAGACCGACATCATGCGGGCCCGGCAGGCGTTGGCCCAGCACCTCACCCGCGCGGCCGCCGAGCGCCGCGAACTCACCGCCTGAAACCACACTTTCCTCCCATCATGCCCAACAACGAACGCCCCTCCCTCGAAGCTTTCGTGCATCGCGCCCTCCGCGAGCTGCCCGCCGAACGGGCCCCCGCGGATCTGGAGGCGCGCGTCTTCGCGGCCTTGCAGGCCCGGCGGCAGCTGCCGTGGTGGCAGGCCGACTGGCGCGAGTGGCCGGTGGTGCCCCGCGTGGCGGTGTTCGCTGTCGCCGCGGTCGTCGCGGCCGGGGTGGCCTGGCTGTTCCTCGCCGGTACCCGAGCCGTGGATTCATTCGACCTGTCCGCCTGGATCGAGCTGCACGCGCCGGGCTTGGTGGTGGTCCGCTCCGTCGTGGCGACCGTCGTCGAGGCGCTGGCGCTGTTTGTCCGCACGTTCCAACCCTGGCTGCTCGGCCTCGCCGTGCTGGTCGCCGGCTCCTACGCCGCGCTGATCGCACTCGGCTCGGGTCTGTACCGCCGCCTCGTCAACCACCGTTGAATTTCCCCTCCGTCATGAAATCCCGTTTCCCCTTCCTCTCCGTCCTGCTGGCCGGCGGGCTGGTCCTCTCCGGCGCCCTCGCGCTCCGCGCGCAGGAGCCGGCTCCGGAAAACAACGACATCGCGCCCGCCCCGGCAGCGCCGGACGCCCCGCTCCCCGCGCCGGAGCCGTCCGCGAGCGCGCCCGAGCTGGAAAAGCCCGCGGCGCCGGCGACTCCCGAGGCGCCGTCCGTGGCGGTCCCGGAGGCGACTGTGCCGCCGACGGCCCAACCGGAGCAGGACTGGGTGCGTCGCGGCGAGGTGGTGGTGTTCAACAACAACATCCTCGTGCGCGAGAACGAACGCGCCAGCAAGGCGGTCGCGATCTGCGGCAACATCGAGATCCGCGGCTGCGTCGATCAGGACGTGGTGGCGATCCTGGGCGACGTGAGGGTCGACGGTTCCGTGGGCAAGGTGGTGGCGATCCTGGGCAAGGTGACGCTCGGGCCGAAGGCGCAGGTTAACGGCGAGGTGGTTTCGATCGGCGGCGGGGTGGACAACCCCAGCGACGCGCCGATCCGGGGCAACCTCGTCAATCTCGTGCCGTTCCTGCCGCGGGTCGGTCCGCTCCTGAGCTGGCTGGGCGATTCGGTGACGCATGTGCGGCTGCTGTCGCCCGGGCTGGCGTGGCCGTGGTACGTGTTCGGCACGGGCGTGGTGTTCTGCCTGCTACTGGCGGCGGCGTTCGGACGCGGGGTGAACGCCTGCGCGCAGGCGTTGGAGGAGCGGCCGGGGGCCACGCTCACGACCGCGCTGGCGCTGCTGCCGCTCTTCACGCTGCTGCTCATCAGCACCGGCATCGGCATCCTGCTGTTGCCGTTCCTGGCGGTGGCGGTGGTGTTCGCCTTTGCCTTCGGCAAGACGGCTGTGCTCGCTTTTCTCGGACGCACGTTGCTGAAACCCTGCGGGGCCGCGGCGGCGGCGGAACGTGCCTGGCTCACCGTGCTGCTCGGTGCAGTGGTGTTGGCCCTGCTCTATTGTGTGCCGTGGCTTGGTTTGCTGGTCTGGGCGCTGACGACCTGGGTGGGGCTCGGCATGGTCGTCGCAACGATTTTGGAGAAACGCCGGCGCGAGAAAGCCGCGATCGCTGCGGCGCGGCCGGTCTCGCCGGCGCCGTCGCCGGTGGTCGCTCCGGCGGCCGCGGTGCCGGAGCGCGCCGCGTTCGTTGCGGCGCCGTTCGTCGCGGTGGATCCGGTTGGGGGCGAGGCCGGGGTGGGCGAGGCGGCGGCGGTCGGCTCCAGCGGGAACGCGAGCGAGGCGGTGCCCGTGCCCCCGGTGATGGCGCCGCCGATGCGCGCGCCGGAAGCGATCGTGGCGGCCACGCTGCCGCGGGCCGATTTCTGGGTGCGGTTGTGGGCGTTGCTGGTCGATATTGTGCTCGTGGCCGTGGGTGGCGGGGTGAGCATGCTGTTTGCGGTGCTGCCGTTCCCGCTGTTGTTCGGCGGCTACATGTTCGGCTTCTGGCTGTGGAAGGGCACGACGATCGGCGGCATCATCTTCAACCTGAAGGTGGTGCGGCTGGACGGTCGCCCGGTGGATGGCGCGACCGCCGCGGTGCGCACGTTGATGGCCTTTCTCTCGGCGGTGACGCTGCTCGGTTTCCTCTGGTGCCTTTGGGACGACGCCCAGCAGACCTGGCATGACAAGGTGGCCGGCACCGTCGTGGTGCGCGTGCCGAAGTCGACACCGCTGGTGTGAGGCGTGGGGGTGGGAGGGAGACGGGAGAAACTGGAGACTGGAGGGCGGACGACAGAAGGGAACGAAGGGCCGGAGGGGAAGTGACAAGTAACAGGTGCCCAAGTGACAGGTGGCGGAAAGACCGGATACCGGCAACCGGAGGAGGGAGCCACTGATGCACACTGATGAACACTGATCCGGGCAAGGAGACCCAAAACCCGAAACCCGAAACTCGAAACCGGTTCGCTCCGATGGTGGGGCGGGCTTTATGCCCGCCATCCGGGGGACCGTCTACCGTCGACCGCCCACCGATGTAGCCGGCCGCGCCGAGGCCGGATCTTCGGATGTCGGGCGTAACGCCCGACCCACCAGGCCGGAGGCCGCAGGCCGACCCCACCGTCGACCGTCCACTGTCTACCGACCACCGGACAGGCGGTGATGCTTCAATTTGCCAATTTGTTACAGTTTCGGTGCGCGGAAATGTTTTGACGGTTGCGTGCGGCGGGGGCGCTGGCTTGCTTCGTGCTCGGTATTGCCCTGCTGCCCGGCCCCCGCTCCGGGCTTTCCTCAACCTACACACGGAGAAGCTATGAACATGCCCACGGTTCGTATTACGGGACTGGCGCGCACCCTCGCGGTGAGCACGCTATCGCCCCTGTTCCTATCAGTTGCACTCCACGCCCAGCCGTCGCCGGAGTCTGCCCCCACCTCGGCCGAGGAGAACGACGACGGACTCGTCATTCTCGACAAGTTCGAGGTGACCGGTTCGCGCATCAAGCAGACGGAAATCGAAGGCCCGTCGCCGATTCGCATCATTAGCCGCCAGGACATCGAGTCCACCGGCCGCACGAACCTGACCGAATTGTTGCGCGATCTGCCCGAGGCGAGTGCCATCGGTATCAACGAAGGCGGCACGATCAGCTCGGTGCGCGGCGCCTCCGCCCTCGATCTGCGCAATCTCGGCCCCAACAACACCCTGGTTATCGTCAATGGCCGGCGCACGGTGTTGACGGGCGCCAACTCCGGCGGTGTGACGTTCGTCGACATCGGCCGTTTCCCGCTCTCCATGGTCGAGCGCATCGAGGTGCTCAAGGACGGCGCGTCGGCCATCTACGGCTCCGATGCGACCGCGGGTGTCGTGAACATCATTTTGCGCAAGGACTTCAACGGGTTCGAGGTCAACTCGAGCTACGGCAATTCGTTGGACACGAATGTCGGGGAGACGAATTTCTCGGTCTTCGGCGGCGTATCCAACGGCAAGCTCCGGGCCAATGTCGGCGTTTCGTACGCCAAGCGCGAGGCGTTGGCCGCCAGCGACAAGGATTTCTCGAGCAATGCAGACCTGACCCAGCGTTATCTGGCGAAGGGCGACCTCTTCACGGAATACGCCGAGGCGGGCGACTACGATCTGCGTTCGGGCACAGGCCCGCAGGCGCGCATCAGCCTGAAGTCCGGGCAGGTCAACGGCGCCAACGGTGTCAACATCCCCGGCCTTGAGGTCGGCGCGGCGATCACGAAGTTGCCCGGTACCGGCGGTGCTGCCGCCGGCACCATGGCAGCGGTTTCGCCGAGCTTCTCGACCCCCTATGTCCAGGGCACGAACGGCGCGTTCAATTCGGCGGCCGCGGCGACCTTCGAGACCCAGCGCCTTGCTTGGGGCCAGGAGGGACCGAGCAATCTCTACAACTACCAGCCGTTCGTCTGGTTGGTGCCGGCGATGGAGCAGAAGTCGGTTTACACGACTTTCGGCTACGACGTCAGCAGCAGTGCCGAGTTCTATCTGGAGTTCAGCTATGCGCGCAAGGAGGTGGAGACGCATCTCGCGCCCTCGCCGGCCTCGACCGCGGGCGATAACGGCATCTTCGTGCCCAAGACGAACTATTGGAATCCCTTCGGTGTGGATGTGACTTTCAACTACCGCGCCACGGAGGTCGGCCCCCGCATCGCCAAAATCGTGAACAACAACTACTCGGTGCTCGCGGGCATGCGCGGCACGATCACCCCGTTCGGACGGGAGTGGGACTGGGATGTCGGCTTCGTGCACGGTTATGACGACTTCACGGACACGACCAGCAACGCCATTTCCGAGAGCCGCCTGCGCGCGGCGTTGGCCCGCACGGACGCCAAGGCGCTGAACATCTTCGGTGGCGCGGGCTTCAAGAACGACCCCGCGACCATCGATGGCATCAAGGTGAAGACCTTCAAGTCCGGCGATGCCGGCCTCGACCTCTTCGACGCCAAGCTCTCCGGCACGGTGGCCGAGATCTATTCGGGCGAGATCGGCATGGCGATCATCGGCGAATATCGCGAGGAGACCTTCAACGAGGAGAACGACGCGATCTCGACGACGCTCGACGACATCATCGGGCAGGTCCGCCTGGCTGATTCCACGAGCTCGCGCCGCTCGATCTACTCGATCGCCGCCGAGACGAGCGTCCCGCTGGTCAAGCCGGCCGTGATCCCCGGTATCCATTCCCTCGAGCTCAAGGCCGCGGCCCGCTTCGAGGACTTCAGCGACGGTTACGACTCGGGCATCAAGCCCGGTTTCGGCCTCAAATACCACCCGGTCAAGTCGCTGCTTCTCCGCGCTTCCTACAACAAGACCTTCCGCGCGCCGACGCTGCCCCAGCTCTACGGTGGCGTGCGCGAATCCCTGCCGAACGCCCTGCCGGACTTCGCCCGTCCCTCGTTGCTCACCGGCGATCCGTTCGACGGATCGTCCACCCAGCGCCTGGTGCGCGCCGGCGGCAATTCCTCCCTGACCCCGGAGACTGGCACGAGCAAGCAGGTGGGCGTGGTTTGGGATGTGCCGTTCAAGGTGCTCGACGGGCTGTCTCTCGAGGCGACCTATGGTGAGATCCGGCAGGACAACATCATCACCACGGTCGGCACTTCGTGGATCCGCAACAACGAGTTCGGTCAGGGCGCGGGGCTGGTCGTGCGCGAGTCGGGCAGCGAGACCTACGTCAACAGTACCGCGAACCCGATCACGGTGTACGTCGGCCCGGGTGCCCGTACCGACGCCGGCGCGACCAAGGTCGTGCAGCCGGGCGAGTCGATCACCGTGCCTGGTCGCATCCTGTCGCTTTCGGACTCGTACGTGAACCTCGCGATGCAGCGCATCCGGTTCTGGGACTTCGGCGTGCGCTACGACAAGACGACCGTCAACTACGGCCGCTTCTCCTTGCGCAGCTCCATGACCTACACCGACGAGTACGTCTTCACCCGCGACCTCTCCGCGGCGTTGTTGAACTACGCGGGGCGCGACGGCTACCCGTCCTACCGTGTCCAGAGTTCCGTGGCCTGGGAGCGCAAGCAGTGGAGCGCCGGCATCAGCCACAACTACGCTCCGGCCTACGGCTCCATCGATCTCGACGGCTTCCGGGTCGACCGGTACCAAACGTTCGGCGCCTCCGTCAGCTACGCCATCCGTGATGTGCGCTATCTGTCGGGCTCCCGTGTGAC
The DNA here is from genome assembly GCA_023269585.1 of Opitutaceae bacterium. GTDB lineage: Bacteria > Verrucomicrobiota > Verrucomicrobiia > Opitutales > Opitutaceae > CAJCBL01. Next base: position 2,973 of record JAHFTC010000073.1, on the reverse strand, counting down.
GATCGGCGTGGACAACGTCTTCGACGCCGAGCCGCCGCTCTACTACGACGGCGTCGGCTACGACCAATCGATGGTCGCCCGCCCGCAGGGTCGATTCTTCTTCTGCGCGGTGAGCAAGCGGTTCTGATTCGGTTTTGAACCAGAGGCGCCGGAGATTGCTCTCCGGCGCCTTTTTGTTTCTATCCGGGCACTACTTCTGGCATGAAAGCACTTCGTTCCCTCGCCCTTCTGGTATGTCTTCCGCTCGCGTCCTTGTGTGCCGAGCCCGCTCCGCTCCTCCCGGTGGAGGCCTTCTTCGAAAGCTCCGACATCAGCGGTCTTAGCATTTCCCCGACAGGCCGGTACTTCGCGTCCCTGCGCCCGGTCGGCGGACGCAAGCAGATCGTCGTCGTGGATCTCGAGAAGGGGACCACGACCCGCCTCACCGACATGAAGGAGGAGAACGTGCTCGGGGTGGAGTGGCTCAAGAACGACCGGCTGGCCTTCTACATGCAGGTCAAGGGCCAGGAGTCCTTCGGCGTCTACGCCGTCAACGCCGACGGCACGAACCTGACCATCGTCCGCCAGGCGACCACCGTCGATGCCAACGACCGGGTGCAAGTCCTAGGCGGCCGCGCCTCGATCCTGCACAATCTTCCGGACGACCCGAACGAGGTCATCATCGGCATGGTCCGTGGCAGTTCGGGCCTGATGGACATCTACCGCGCGAACATCCACAAGGAGAACCGGCGCCGCATCATCTGCCAGAATCCCGGCAAGGTGCGGGACTGGATCCTCGATTCCAAGGGGGTGCCGCGGATCGGGGTGGCCCAGGACGAACGCGCGACGGAATCGTATGTGCTCTATCGCGAGAACGAGAAGACCGAGTGGCGGGAGATAGCGCGGTTTGCACAGGATCAGCCCTCGTGGACTCCGCTTGGTTTCGATAGCGACGACCGCACGCTCTTCGTCTCCTCGAACATCGGTCGGGCCACCTATGCGGTCTACAAGTACGACCTCGCCGCGCGCCGCTTGGGCGAAGTCGTGGTGGAGGATCCGGTCTATGATGTCGGTGGCGGGCTCATCCGTCGCGGCACGGACCGCAAGGTGATCGGTGTGAGTTATCTGGCGGATCGCGAGCGCGTGGTGTGGCTGGAGCCCGAGATGGCGAAGATCCAGCAGGGGATCGACCGCGCGTTGCCGGACACGCTCAATATCGCCACTTCGTCCACCCGGGACCTGTCCCACGTGATCGTTCGCGCCTATTCCGATCGCGATCCCGGAACATACTATCTGCTGGATACGGAGCGGATGAGCCTGCTGGAGTTGCTGCGGATCAACAGCCGGGTGAAGCCGGAGCAGATGGCGTCGATGCAGCACATCGCCTACAAGGCGCGGGACGGCATGCGAATCTACGCCTATCTGACCCTGCCGGCGGGGGTTGAGCCGCGCAACCTGCCGTTGATTGTGCACCCGCACGGCGGTCCCTATGGGCCGCGCGACGAGTGGGGCTACAACCCCGATGTCCAGTTCCTGGCCAATCGCGGCTATGCCGTGCTCCAGCCCAATTTCCGCGGTTCCGGCGGCTATGGCGAGGCGTACGAAAGCGCCGGCTACAAACAATGGGGCCTCGCGATGCAGGACGATCTGACGGACGGCGTCCTGCACCTGGTCGAGCAGGGGATTGTGGATCGGAACCGGGTCGGGATCTATGGCGCGAGCTACGGCGGCTACGCGGCGATGATGGCGATCATCAAGGAGCCGGCCCTGTTCCGCTGTGCGATCAACTATGTGGGCGTGACGGATATCGAGATCCTGTTCGAGGGCTTTGCCGATTACCCGCTCGCGGCAAAGGAGAGCCTAGCGCGCCGCTTCGGGCATCCCGTGCGGGATCGCGCCTACATGAGGGCCAATTCCCCGGTCCGGCTGGTCGATCGGATTCGGGCGCCGGTGCTCATGGCCTACGGTTTCTTCGATCCCCGGGTCAAACTTGAGCACGGCGAACGTTTGCACAATCTGATGAAATCCAAGGGGCTGGATGTGGAATACATCGTCGCCGAAAACGAAGGTCATGGCTTCGGCAAGCAGGAGAACGCCGTGCGTTTTGCCCGGAGGGTCGAGGCGTTTCTCGAGCGGACGATGTCGGATCAAGCCGCGTGGGGCCAGATCGGCGAGTCCAAGGTGTTGGAAATGCCGGTTGGTACGCCGGTCTCGGAGTAGCGAGGCCGGAGAGTGAACGCGGAAGGCGGAATGGGGAACGGGACACTGGACGCTGGAGCCCGGAGGGGAAGTAACAGGTAGCAAGTGGCCAAGTGACAAGTGGTGGAGAAGACCGGAGACCGACCACTGTCTACCGTCTACCGTCTACCGTCCACCGGAGCGCTCCGATGGTGGGGCGGGCTTCACGCCCGCCATCCGGAGAAGCGGAGAGCGGAGTGTTTTACCGCAAAGACCGCAAAGAACGCAGAGTTCGGCAGGGCCGCCGATCCGGTCACAGAGGGCACCGAGGCGGAGGAGTGCGCAGAGAGACGGAGAGGAGTACCGGAACGGGGAGGATTTGCCGCAAAGAACGCAAAGACGGCAGAGGACCGGAGACCGAAGGGGAAGTAGTAGGTAGCAGGTGCCCAAGTAACAGGTGGTGGAGAAGACCGACCACCGACCACTGTCCACCGTCTATCGTCTACCGCTGTAGCCGGCCGCGCCGAGGCCGGATGTCAGATGTCGGGCGTAAAGCCCGACCCACCGGGCGGAGGGGAGGGGAAGGGGAAGTAACAGGTAACAGGTGCCCAAGTGACAGGTGGCGGAGAAGACCGACCACCGTCCACTGTCCACCGTCCACCGTCTACCGTCTACCGACCACCGCCCCACCGGGCGACCCCCGGCCTCAGCGCGGCCGGCTACATCGGGACCGGCCTCAGCGCGGCCGGCTACAACGGGCTAGCCAGGGTTTTTGACACAATTCTGCATTTCAGGCAATTGAAGGGTGGGCGATAG
>JAHFTC010000183.1 GCA_023269585.1 Opitutaceae bacterium | reverse complement strand
AGCCATTGGAATTCACCCCAGCATTGAAGCCGCTCCCCACGCTAAATGTAGAATCGACGCTCCCATCGAGGTTGTAGCGGATGATCGTGCCCATCGGGCTAACGTAGCCGACCAGGAGTTTTCCATCGGGCTGGATGGCTCGGCAGTTTTGCAGCGAACCATCGAGGGAAGGAGTCGCTAAAGAGGGATCCGCTCCACCATCGGCCAATAACCATGCCCGCCTCTCAACCGGGGTGTCACCAGCCCAACTGAAGGATCCCTCGGCCAACCACCGCGCGCCCGCCATCGGTTCGAGATGATCGATTCCCACTGGCATCCGGCACGCTCCGCGCAGCCCCGCAAGAAAAGCGCCTTCGGCTGAAAGCCGGGCGACGGCTTGGGCCGCGTGAGAATCGAAACGCTCGAACAGCCCACCAATCAACACATCGCCGCCAACGGCATGCGCAACGGCGCCGATCGCGTTGTCTGCCCCTTCTCCAGGATCAAACGAACGATCAAGCGTCCCGTTGCTTGCCAATCGGGCGACCCGCTTTCGGCTTGTACCTCCGCACCTCCCAAACGCGCCCCCGACCACGATCCGACCTGATTGATCGATTGCCATGGCGGATACTGTCCCATCTAACCCAGCGCCACCCTGGAAGCCGGTGTCCAACGTCCCATCTTCATTCACTCGCAGGATGTAGTTGCTCAGTGCCAACCCCGAGCCGCCGACAAGCACCTTCCCATCGGGCTGCAGCGCGAGCGTCTCCACCGTGAGATCCACCGCCATACCCGGGTCGAAGCTGGTATCCAAGCCTCCGTCGGCGTTCAGCCGAGCAATGTGTTTACGCGCAACGCCATTATACGAGGCGAACGCCCCACCAACCACGATGCGGCCATCCGGCTGGAGGCCGAGGCAATTGGCCCCGCCGTCGAAACCCTTGCCCAAATAACCAGAGAGAGTCGGCGCATACGGGAAAAACGATAAGTCGATCTGGCCGTCGCTGGTGATTCGCACCAAACCCCACCGCCGAAAACCGTTGAAGAAGCCGAAGTCGCCGCAGGCGATGATGCGCCCCTCTGCGTCTACGGCAAGGCCTCGAACGGTGTCGTCACAACCATACTCTGGATCAAACGACATATCGAGACTGCCGTCGTTGTTGAGCCGCGCGATCCGACTGCGAGCGACATTGCCGACTCGCGTGAAGGATCCGCCGAGCACCAGCTTTCCGTCGGCTTGCACCGCAACCGCGTAAACATCACCCGCGATCCCACCCGAGCCCACAACGAATCCCCCATCGACCGAACCATCGGCGAGGAACCGAGCGATCGACGTCCGAAGAACCCCGTCTATTCGGAGAAACGATCCCGCCACATAGTACCGGCCATCGGGTAACGCCACAATTGTGCGAACCGACCCCGACACCTCCAGTCTCGGGTCAAACCGAGGGTCCAATCGCAGAACCTCCGGGTAGCCACCAACCGGACCAACGAACACTCGAGTTGGGTTGGACTGCACCGCGCCACTCCCGTCAGTGACGACCACATCGAAGAAACCTGCATCCGCCATTTCGACCGTCGGAAAAGAAAGTTGAGTGGTTGTCGCGCCGACAATTGGGACTCCACGGCGACGCCACTGGAATCGGAGGGCCGAGTCCCCTGTCGCGGCGACCTGCAACCTGAGCGTCTGCCCGCTTGTGCACAGGACACTCGCTTGGGGCTGCTCAGTGATGAGAGGCGTCGCACGAACAGACACGCACGAGAGCAGAAGCACGAAAAGGCGCACGACACGGGCCAAGTTCAGACTACAGGACATATGGGGACGAAGGAAGGTTGGTAACCGCGGCTGCATCGCTCACGGTAACGCAGGTGAAGGCTATAAACGTGTATCGTTCGCTAGGGCACCGAAGCCAAGCCGGTTGTGGCGACAAGAGATCCCCTACTGTCACCAGTGATCCACCGGACCCTTCGGCACGGGGATCGACTCGGCGCCGTCCTCGCCTTCGGGCTGCATGAACGACGCGACCATCGGTGCGGGGCGAAACTTCGAGCGCAGCTCGCCGTGTTCGTCGAGAAACTGTTTCCGCCACTCGACGAAGCCGGCGATCGCGGCGTCGAACTCCGCGGTGCTGCCCATCTTTGCCGCGAGACGCTTGAACTCGCGTGCCGGCCCGAACCGCCGCGCGTACCAGCTCGCGACCCGCCGGAACAGCACCGTGCCGCGCTCGTCGCCGTGCATCTCCACGTAGCGCGCGTGGTGCAGCCGCAGCACGCGCAGCCGCTCCTCGATGGTCGGCTCAGGCGAGCGTTCGCCGGTGTCGAGAAAGCGCCGCGTCTGCACGAACAGCCAGGGGTTGTAGAACGCCCCGCGCCCGATGCTCACCCCGGCGCAGCCGGTTTCCTCCAACATCATCTTCGCGGCCTCGGGCGTGGTCACATCGCCGTTGCCGATCACCGGAATCACTTTCACCGCCTGCACCACCGAGCGGATACCGGCAAGGTTCACGCGCCCGGCAAACCCCTGCGCACGCGTGCGGCCGTGCACGAACACCGCCGCCACGCCGGCGTCCTCCAGCGCGCGGGCGAGATCCGGCGCGGTGAGGTTCTCGTCGTCCCAGCCGAGGCGCATCTTCGCCGTCACCGGGATCTTTACGGCCCCAACGATGCCGCGCACCAACGCCGTGGTCTTCTCGATCTCGGTCATCATCGCCGAGCCGCCACCAACCTTGCAGACCTTCTTCACCGGGCAGCCCATGTTGATGTCAACCGACGCGATCCCGAGCGACTCGAGCATCTGCGCCGCATCGCGCATCTCCTCCGGCACCGAGCCGAAGATCTGCACCGCCAGCGGCGAGTCGGCCGCGCACGTCTTGATCAGCTCGAAGGCCCGCGAGCGCCGCTCGAGCAGCGAGCGCGCGTTGACGAGATCCGTGGTGCAGAGGTCGAGTCCGCCCAGTTCGCGCAGCGTCAGCCGGAACGGCAGGTTGGTGTAACCGGCCAACGGCGAGAGAAAGAGATTCGAGCGCAGCTCGAGCGGACCGAAACGCAGCATCGCCCCACCCAACGGCCCCGCCCGCCGGTTTCAACCCGGAAGCGCGGCGCGCCGCGACCCACCGTGCCGAGCACATCGCTCAGTCCGCCCTCGCCGCAGATGCCGCGTCGGGCCGCGCGTTTGCGGATTCGCCCCGCCCTGCGCGGGTTGAAGGGCCCGCGCCCGGGCACCGCGCACGCCACCGCGCCGGCCTCCAGTTTCACCGACGGTCGGCGCTCGTCCCTCGACACTCGTCTGCATCCGCCAGGCTCAGTTGCTCACCCGCAGGCGCAGGAAGCGGCGCTCGTGATTCTCCCGCACCTCGCTGTCGGTCGCGACCACTGAGCCGGCCACGTTCTGCGCGCCGGTGCTCGTCCAGATCGGAGCCCAAGTGATGAGGTCGTCGCTCGCCTCGACCGTGTAGACCAACGCCGGGTCGGCGATGCGGTTGAAGGTCAGCGTCGCATGCGTGCCGTCGCCGTCGGTCGCGGAGCCTTCGACCATCGGGGCACTCGAATCGGCCGCGTTCGGTAGCGTGCCGAGTGCGTACTCGAGCAGGTTGCCGCGCCCGTCGAGGTCGGGGTCGGCGTCGTTGGCCGCATCGCCGGCATCGGCCATCGTGCCGAAATGCTGCTGGCGCCACACAGCGAGCGGCGTGCGGACGGTCAACGTGCCCGCGCCGGACGCCACATTGCTCTGCACCGAATTGCTTGCCAGACAGCGATACCGGTAGCCGTTCAGCTCGGTCGTCGCGGCGGTGATCGAAAGACTGTTGGTGGTGGCCCCGCTGTACGGGCTGGAGTCGGAGACGTTGCTCCATGTGCCTCCGCTATCGGTGCTGACCTGCCACTGAAAGGTCGGTGAAGGCGTGCCGGTGGCAACGACCGAGAAACTCGCCGCTGCGCCGCTCTGAGCCGTTGCATCCGCTGGTGCGGTGACGATCTGCGGCGCAACTCCACCGAGCTTGATGCCACTGGTGCCCAACGGAGGCAGCGTGAGATCAACGGCGTTGCCCTGAAGGTCGGTCAGGCCACCGCCGCTCAGATCGATCGAAGCACTGGAGACGACGATACCATCGCCGTCGGTATCTCCCGCTTGGGCAGTGTAGTTGAAGGTCAGGGCCGTTGTGCCGGTACCCGAAACGTAAACGGCGTAGCGCGTGGTCGAACCGATGATCAGAGCGATGCGGGGCGTGCCGCCGGTCGTGCTCACGGTCACCGCTTGGGCAAACTTCACGGTAAAGCCCAACGTTTCGCCCGCCTGGTAGGCGCCGGCGGTTGGCACGGATACCGAGCCGACCGCCAGCGGTGACGCGAGCGTTGTCACATGCGAAGTTTCACCACTCGCAGGGCTGAGCGTGAGAACCATGCACCCTGCCAGCGCGCTTCCGGTGCCGCTTGCAGTCGCCACGAGGCCCGGAGTCGAGCGATTGGTCGTGGTGGTGTTCCCCAGTTGGCCTGAATCGTTATAGCCCCACATATAGCACCGCCCTTCGCTCGTCAGCACTTGGCTGAACGATAAACCTGCAGCGATCGCCACAACGGTCTCGCCGGAAAGAGCGCCGCCCGCCGAGATTTCCAGCGGTACCGGGTAGCGGCCCACAGCGTCTACTCCAAGTTCTCCGTACCGATTGAGCCCCCAGGTCGCTATCCGTCCGTCGCTCGTGAGCACGAGACTATGGGCTTGCCCCGCCGCGATCGCGACCACGCTCCTTCCGGAGAGCACACCACTGGCCGGAACCTCCTGTGGTGTTTTGTGCCGATCAGAATCCGTGGAACCGATCCCCAACTGGCCATCTCTGTTCCTTCCCCAAGCGTAGATCCGTCCCTCGCTCGTCAGCGCCAGCCAATGCTCATAACCCCCAGCAACCGCCACGACCGCCTTGCCGGAAAGCACCCCGCTCGTTGTGACTGCCGTCGGTGCTGCGACTATGGGACCATCAGACTGGCCCAGCTCGGTACTGCCCCACGCATAGAGCTGTCCGTCGCTAGTTATCGAGAAAGTACAATTCCCCGTTGCCAAGACCGCGACAACCGTCTTGCCGGAAAGCGCACCGTCCATGGCGACGGCAACCGGCGCTGAATTCGCGACCCAGTTCGCAGTGCCAGTTCCCAACTCTCCATACCCATTGTACCCCCAGGTGTAGACCTTGCCGTCGCTCGTCAGCGCCACGCTGTGGGTATAGCCCGCCGCAATCGCGATCACCGTTTTGCCGGAAAGCACTCCCGAAGTGAAAACCGGCACCGGGAGAGTCCGATTCGCCGTGGTCGCTCCGTCGCCCAACTGTCCCCAGCCGTTGTCCCCCCACGCGTAGACCCGTCCGTCGCTGGTTAGAGCCAAGCTGTGCTTCCCGCCCGTCGCCGAGGCAACCACCGTTTTGCCACTTAGCACCCCGCTGGTGGTAACTGACACGGGCACCTTGCTCAAAGCCGTCGAGGTGTTCCCCAGTTGCCCGGCGAAATTCAAACCCCACGCCACAGGCGTGGAACTACGAATATGGGTGTAGGGCTGGCCAAAAGTGAATCCGCCACCAACGGCGAGGTTCTCTGCGTCGAGGATCCCCGTCCCGCTCGCTTTCAGATCAAGCCGAAGGGTGCCCACACCGGTGAGTGAAGACGCGGTGACCGTGTACTCGACCCCCGCCCCACTCACCGCGGAGACAACACCGCCAGCCGAACCGGAGACCGTGGTCAGGCCAAAATCTGTGGCATCAACTCCGGTCACGCTCTCGTTGAAGGTCACCCGCCAAGTGACCGCGTCGGAGGTCGTCAACGGGCCGGGTTGCAGACGCGCGATCGATGTGACGATCGGCGCGGTGCTCGCGTACGAACTCGGAATGCCAAGCACAGCGAAAGCAGCCGAGAATACGAACGCAGGGAGAAAACGACGCCGGGAAACGTGGGGCATAAACAATATTGGGCTAGAAATCGATTGGAGACCCCGGGCTCAGAATGGCCGGCCTGTCCGGGTCTCGACGGTGAGTGTGCTTAGGGCTGACCAAACACCACGCGGGCTGCGTCTGCATCCACCCGCGTCAGCGTTTGAAACAAAAAAGAGATGCCGAGCGTGGCCCTTGAAATTACGATGCGTCCAGAATATTCGCGCTCGAGCGCGAGGGACGCGGAGGGTTTCACGTCAACCCGACCCGACCCGGCCCGGCCCAAGCCCGCGTCACCGGTTCTTACCTTCGCCCCTTCCCGCTCCCCGCCGAGCGCTGCGCCCTTGCGCCGCTGCGCGAGAACGTCCGCCGGCTCGTTCCAGCTTTCCGGATTTCTCCATCAACTCCCGCCGGAGTGAATGACTCCGTCATTCAGCTACGACGGGCGCACGGCACAGATCGCCCGGCCCTCGGGGGCCGGGCGATCATTCCCCGGTCCTCCCCAAAAGGGGACCGGT
>JAHFTC010000072.1 GCA_023269585.1 Opitutaceae bacterium | reverse complement strand
TCAAGAGCGCCGCGCTGGCCGACCTCATCTTCAGCTCCGGCTCCGTCATCCTCGCCCAACCGCCCGGAAAGGTCATCGCCGCCGACAACAAAATCTACGAGGAGGACGGGCTGCGCTTCTCCGTCTCCCAGGTCGAGGAGCTCGGCTTCGGCAACTTCCGCGCCCACGCCGAGGCGCTCGCCGGCGCCCTCGACGACCTGCGCCGCACCGAGGGCCTGTTCTTCTCCTGCCTCTTCGTCACCGACATCAACACCCAGAACTCCCTCATGCTGGTGAAGGGCGACAAGGAGTTCATCACCCGCATCGGCTACCCCCACGCCGACCGCGACGATGCCTTCGAACTCCAGGGCATCGTCAGCCGCAAGAAGCAGCTCATCCCCTACCTTGCCAGCGTCCTGCGTGGCGCCAAGCACGACGGCGCCCTCCCGCCGAAGGCATAACGGGGCGGTCCCGTCGCTGGAGGCGACACCCTTTCGCCTCCCATCCGCGTCGCGGGACGACGAAGTCGTTCCGCCTCCGCCGATCTCGCGGCGCCACTGCGCCGCAGATCGCCGCCACTCTGGCGTTGGGCCCAACCCGCCCGCACCGACGGCCGCCCACCGTCCACGGTCCACAGTCTACCGACCACCGGGTTCCGCCGCCGCTCGCCTTCTGCCTTTTGACACCACCGCGCCGCCCGCCATTCTCCGCGACGCATGGCCCAAACACCGATCGTCCGGATCCGCGAGCTCACCCGCGTCTTCCGCCAGGGGGAGATCAACGTCACCGCGCTCGACCGCATCAGCCTCGATATCGCCGCAGGCGAGTTTCTCACGCTCATGGGCCCCTCCGGCTCCGGCAAGTCGACCCTGCTCCACATCATCGCCGGCATCGACCGGCCGACCTCCGGCGATTGCATCGTGCAGGAACACAACATCGCGGAGATGAACGAGTCGGCCCTGGCCGACTGGCGTAACCAAAACGTGGGATTCGTGTTCCAGACGTTCAACCTCATCCCCGTCCTCTCCGCCTTCGAGAACGTCGAGCTGCCGCTCCTCCTCACCCGCCTGTCCGGCAAGGAGCGCCGCCGCCTCGTCACCACCGCCCTCGAGATGGTCGGCCTCGCCGATCGCATGAAGCACCTCCCCAAGCAGCTCTCCGGCGGCCAGCAGCAACGCGTCGCCATCGCCCGCGCCCTCGTGACCGACCCCAAGCTCATCGTCGCCGACGAACCCACCGGCAACCTCGACTCCCACTCCGCCGCCGACGTGCTCGAAATCCTGCGCACCCTCAGCCGCGACGCCGGCAAGACCGTCATCATGGTCACCCACGACCCCAAGGCCGCCGCCTACGGCTCCCGCAGCATCCACCTCGAGAAAGGCGAGTTGGTCACCAACTGACACCACCGCCCCTTCCATACGCCGATCGGCTCTCGCGCCCACCCGTCCTCCCTTCCGCCTCTCCGCCTTCCGCTTTCCCATCTCCGGTCCCGCATGACCATCCCCGGCTTCATCCTCAAGAACGCCTTCCGCAACAAGCGCCGCGCCGCGCTCTGCGTGCTGAGCGTCGCCGCCTCGCTCTTCCTGCTGGTCTCGCTGCTCGTCGTCCTCAACGAGTTCACCAACCCGCCCGAGGACGCCGGTGCCTCGCTGCGCATCGCCGTGCGCAACAAGGTCTCCCTCGCCACCCCGCTGCCTGTCCGCCAGCGCCCGCAGATCATGAAGATCGAGGGCGTCGAGGCCCTCACCCCGCTGAGCTTTTTCGGCGGCCTCTACAAGGGCGAGGAGAACACCTTCTTCGCCCAGTTCGCCATGGAACCGGAGCAGCTCGAGATGGTTTTCGGCGAGGCCAAGCTGCCCCGCGACCAACTCGCCGCCTGGATCGCCAACCGCACCTCCTGCATCGTCGGCGCCGACACCGCCAAGCGCTACAACGTGAAGGTCGGCGACAAGTTCCCGCTCGTGGGCCAGATCTACCCCGTCGACCTCGATCTCACCGTCGCCGGCATCTACGAGGGCACCACCGACGACCGCAACGTGTTCTTCCACCACAAATACCTCGACGAACTGCTTGGCGACCCCGGCACCGTCGGCATGTGGTACCTCAAGGCCCGCTCCGCCGAGGAGGTTCCCGCCACCATCGATCGCCTCAACGCCGCCTTCGCCAACACCTCCGCCGAGGTCCTCGCCGAGACCGAGCGCGCCTTCCAGCTGAGCTTCATGTCGATGTGGGCGAACATCAAGGTGCTCATCTCCTCCATCTGCTCGGTCGTGGTCTTCGCCCTCGTCCTCGTTTCCGCCAGCACCATGAGCATGGCGATCCGCGAACGCCTCCGCGAACTCTCGGTCCTGAAGGCGCTCGGCTTCCGTCGCCACGAACTGGTTTCATTCATCCTCGCCGAGAGCTTCGGCCTGTCCGCCGTCGGCTTCGTCCTCGGCGCCGGCGGCGCGTGGTTGCTCTACGGCTCGATCGACGCCCCCACGCTCACCGGCGGCATCTTCCCGATTCTCGAGGTCACCCCGCGCATCCTCGGCACCGCGGCGCTCGTCGCCGCCGCCCTCGGCGTCGTCTCCAGCGTCGCCCCCGCCATCTCCGTCGCCCGCCTCAGCGTCGTCGCAGGCCTCAAGACCCTCGACTGAGATTCCACCACGGAATCATTAGCCACAGATTCACACCGATGAACACCGATGAAAACCCCGACCCGGTAACCGCCCGAATCATTGGGTGCGCATTCAAAGTCTTCAACACCCTCGGCTATGGATTTCTCGAGAAGGTTTACGAGAACGCCCTCGCCCATGAACTCCGCAAGGCCGGATTTGCGGTCGAGCAGCAGAAACCGCTTCCGGTGTTCTATGACGGAATCGTGGTCGGCGACTATTACGCCGATCTCGTCATCGACGGTGCCATCGTTATCGAGCTCAAAACAGCCAAGGCCATCGACGACAGTCACATCGCCCAAGGATTGAATTACCTCAGGGCAGGGAACACGAGGCGTGGCCTCATCCTCAACTTCGGTCCCCAACGGGTGGAAATCCGTCGCCTAGCTATGGGCTAGATCGGTGTCGATCTGTGTCCATCTGTGGCCCTCCCTCCGAATCTCTCCCGTGCTCCACCTCTTCAAATACCACTACCGCTCCGTGGTCGTTCGCTGGCGCTCCACCATCGCCACCGTCCTCGGCCTCGCGCTCGTGATCGCCGTCTTCGTGCTGATCCAGTCGCTCGCCGTGGGCATCGAGAAATCCAGCGGCAACACCGGCGACCCGCGCAACCTCCTCATCACCCGCCAGGGCGCCCTCGCCGAGACCACCAGCGTCGTCACCCGCGAGCAGTTCAACATCATCCGGTACCTGCCGGCTGTCGCCCGCGACGCCGCCGGCACCCCCCTCGCCTCCGGCGACGTGCTCATCATCGTCAACCTCCCGCGCCGCGACGGCACCGGCAGCGCCAACGTCATGCTCCGCGGCCTCGCCCCCGCCGGCATCGCACTGCGCCCGCAGGTCTCGCTGGTCGAGGGTCGCTGGTTCGAGCCCGGCCGGCGCGAAGTCGTCGCCAGCCGCCGTCTCGCCAACCGTTTCGCCGATCTGCACCTCGGCGGAAAGTTCAAGTCCGGCGGCGTCGAACTGACCGTCGTCGGCCTCTTCGACGGCCAGCGCAGCGCCTTCGACTCCGAGCTCTGGCTCGATGCCGACGAAGCCCGCAGCGCCTTCGAGCGCCCCGACTACTCCAGCATGCTTCTCCGCCCCGCCACCGACGACGCCTTGGCCGAGATTCGCAAGGCCCTTGAGGCCGACCGCCGCCTGAAGATGAAGGTCGTGCGCGAGGTCGACTACTACAAGGAGCAGACGCGCACCGCCGGCCCGATCAAATGGCTGGGCAACGGTCTCGCCATCGTCATGTCGATCGGCGCGCTCTTCGCCGCGATGAACACCCTCTACGCTAGCGTCGGTGCCCGTACCCGGGAAATCGGCACACTGCGCGTCCTCGGCTATCGTCGCCGCAGCATCCTCCTCGGATTTCTCCTCGAAGGCGCGCTCATCGCCGGCTTCGGCGGCGCGCTCGGCTGCGCGATCGCCTACTTCGGCTGGAACGGCTACAGCACCGGCACGCTCGGCTGGGAGACGTTCACCGAGGTCGTCTTCGATTTCCAAATCACCCCCGCCCTCGCCGCCAAAGGCATCCTCTTCGCCATCGGCGTCGGCCTGATCGGCAGCTTCCTCCCCGCCCTCCGCGCCGCCCGCCTCCCTGTCATCGCCTCACTCAAATCCGCCTGACCGCCCCCGTCCTCCCCCTCCTCGTTCTCGTTCTCCTTCTCCTGCTCCAACTCGTTCTCGTACTCATCCTCGTTCTCGTCTCCGCCGTCCGTCCTCCGCCGTCCGACATTAGCGTTCATTAGCGTCCATTAGCGGTTCCCCTCCTCCGTCCTCCGATCTCCCCCCCTCCGCCATTAGTGCCCATTAGTGTGCATTAGTGGTTCCCGTCCTCCGTCTGCCGCCCTCCGTCCGACCTACTCGCTACCCGCTCCTCACTACTCGCTACTCCGACTGTGAAACCCTCGAACCTCTCCCAGCTCCAGATCGATCCCGCGATGAAACGCCGCCCCGGCGGCTCCGTGAAGGCGATCTTTGTCGTCGTCGCTCTCGCGCTCATCGCCGCCGCCTATTTCGCCTGGCCGAAGGCCGGCGGCGAGCGCCGCGTCGTCGGCGCCAGCTCCACGAGCGAGAGCCCGACCGCAACCCCGAACACCACATCCGCCCCTCAAACCTCTTCTCGCCCCGCGGGCGGCGTTCCTACGCCACCCGCTACGGAAACGGTGAGGAGTGCGAATGCACTCCTCACCGTTTCCGGCTACATCATCAACCGCGAGCGCATCGAGATCAGCCCGCGCTTCCAGGGCGTCGTCGCCTGGATTGGCGTGAAGAAGGGCGACGCCGTCGCGAAGGACCAGATCGTTGTCCGCCTCGACGATGCCGAGCAGCGCGCCAACCTCGCCAGCGCCGAGGGCCGTCTCGCCGCCGCCCAGGTCGCCCTCGAACGCGCCGAACTCGCCTACCGCCGCATCCACGATCTCTTTGCGCAGAAGGTAGTCTCCGTCGACGCCGCGGACGAGGCCCGCCTCGCCGTCGCCGCCGCCCGCGCCGCCATCCGCGAGATCGACGGCCAGCTCGACCTCGCTCGCGCCTACCTCGACTGGACCGTGATCAAGTCGCCGATTTCCGGAGTCGTTCTAGAGAAGCTCGCCGAGCCCGGGGAACTCGTCACCCCGCAGAGCTTCGGCGGCACCCGCGGCCCCAGCACCGCCGTGCTCGCCGTCGCCGACCCGCGCGACCTCCAGGTCGAGCTCGACATCAACGAGACCGACCTCGCGAAGATCGCCCTCGGCGACCTCTGCCGCGTGATCCCCGAAGCCTATCCCGACAAGAGTTACGACGGCGTCGTCGCCGAGATCTCCCCCGAGGCCAACCGCCAGAAGGGCACGCTCCAGATCAAGGTCGGCATCCAGAATCCGGACAAGTTCCTCACCCCCGAACTCACCGCCAAGGTCGAGTTCCTCCGGCGCGACTGAGTTTCGGCTGCGGGCGCCGACACCCCGCGCCGCGGTCACGCCCAAACGGCCTCAAGCTCCACCGCCTCATCCCCGCGCCCCACTGCACATTTCTGTGATACGACCGTATCACGAAAATGTGCAATTCGCGGAATCACCCCCGCGCGAGCCTCGCAACCGCCGACGCCAGCACCGCCATCGCCTCGCTGCGCGCCGCCCAGGCCTGTTGCCCGCGGTAGCCGGACGGCAGCAACTCCGTCGGCAGAAACGGATCCAGCCGCACGATCTGCCGCCAGGCCCGGTGTTCGATGTACAACCACTTCGCCCACGCCTCCCAACCGCGCGTCCTCCCCGGGCACAAGCGCAGGATGTCGAGGTACGCCCCATAGCTTTTCGCGAGCGCTGTGAAATCCCACGCCGACGCCACCATCGCGTCGTTGCTCTCCCCGCCCACAGTCGTCGCTTCCAGCAACGTCAGGCTCTCGGGGACGAGATCCTTCTCCACCAACTGCGCCCGGAACTCCTCCACCGGGTCGGGCGAGAGCCACACGCTGTTCTGCAGCCAGCCGAAACGACAGGCATGCAATCGCCGCCGCAGGCGCGTGCGCAGCGCGGTGGAGGACTCCGGAATGTCGAACGCCACGATGCGCCACCGGCGATCCCATCCCCGCGCCCACCTTGCGGGCGGATCAATCTCCGCCAAGGAAACGCGCTGTCCTTCGTCGGTGATCCGCACCACCCGTTGATCGATCCGCCCTTCGCCCAGCAGCACAATCTTCCCCGCAGTCTCCAGCCGCTTGAGTTGTTGTCCGAGTCGACCCTCCATCGAGAGATTCTCCCACAACACCCGTGCGGCTGCCCCCGTCAACTCGCCACCCACCGCCCCCAAGCAGAACAGGAACCGTAACGATCCAGCCATGCCCCAGCCTAGTCGCACGGACCGCATCCGCAAATGCACATTTCGGTGATACGACCGTATCACAAGAATGTGCATTTCAGTTTGCCGGCGTGGCGCGCCAGCGGGGGCCCAGGCGCCACTGGCACCGACGATTGCACCAGCGCCCGGAATCCTTTGCCGGCGCCGGGAGAAGGCCGAGGGGCACGATTGCTGGTGCCTCTCTCGAAGCACCTCACCCGCCGCATAGCCGGGCACCCACTGCGCCACGCTCAGTCGCGGCGCGCCTCACGCCCCACCCCATCGGAACAGCCCCGCACCGCTCGCTCGCTCCTGCCGATGTGAGGCGTCGATCGTTCGACGGATCGAACCCGCACCCACCATAAATTACGGCGGGGTCCCCAACCCCAAACGCCGCGGCACTCGCTTCCCGTACTCCACCCGCCAGAGAAACAACCCCTGCGCGGGCGCCGTCACAACCAGATGCGTACGCTTGCGACTGTCGAGCAACACCGCCACCTGCTCGGGCTTCAGTTTGCCCAACCCCACTCCCACCAGCGCGCCAACCAGCGTGCGCACCATCTTGTAGAGGAAGCCGTCGGCCTCGGCCACGATCCGCAGCTTCTGCCCGCGCCCGAGCACGTCGAGCCGGCGCAGCGTCCTCACCGTGGTCCTGCGTTCCACGCCGCCGAAGGCGCTGAACGCCCGGAAATCGTGCTGTCCCACCAACGCCCGCGCCGTCGCACGCATCGCCTCAACATCGAGCGGCCGCCCACCGAGCGACCAGCAAAACGGCGCCTCGAACGGATCGGCCACCCCACGGTGGATGAAGTAGATGTAGCGTTTCCCCGTCGACGAGAACCGCGCGTGGAAATCCGGTTTCGCCCGCCGCAGCCCGCGAACCTGGATCGCCGGCGGCAGCCCGGTCGCAAGGGCGCGCGCGAGTTTCTCCGCGCCGTGCTTCCAGTCGGCGTCGAAGTGGAAAACCTGCGCCCGGGCATGCACGCCCGAATCCGTGCGTCCGCTTCCTTGGATGTGGATCGGTCGGCCGAAGATCTGCTCCAGTCGCTTCTCGAGATAGTCCTGCACCGCCTGCTTGGTCGGCTGTGCCTGCCAGCCGTGAAGCTCGGTGCCCACATAGGCGCACACCGCCCGCCAGCGCATCTCCGTCGCCGGCTTCTCGTCGGCGCCGGTGTTGTCGTCCTCGTCGTCCGGTCGCTGACTTTCGCTCACAGCCCGTCCTCCGGCATCTCCGCCAGCGGCGGCGGGAAACGCTGCGCGAGGTAGTCGCCGAGCAGGATCGCAGCCGCGCGCGAATCGACCACGCCGGAACTCCGGACCTGGCGCAGCTTCTTCTTCGGAATCGATTGCTCCGCCAGATGCGAGGTCAGCCGCTCGTCCACGAGATACACCGGTAGCCCGAACCGCGCCGTCAACTCCGCCGCAAACGCCTCCGCCTTCTTCGCCGCCGGGCCGGTGGTGCCATCCATGTTGAACGGACAACCGACAACCAACTCGGTGATACGCTGCGTCTTCACCAACCCGGCGAGCGCCGCCCAGCGTTCCTCGGGCTTCCCCTGCGTGAGCGCGGGCAGCGGCGAGGCGATGCCAAGGTCGTCGCCCACGGCGAGGCCGATGCGCTTTTCACCGGGATCGATGCCAAGGAAACGCATGGTGAGGTTGCCCGCTGGAGCCGTCGCCGCGCGGCGGATTCAGAGGAACCGCTTCAGCTCCGCCACGCCCTCGCAGCGCTTCAGGAGCGCCTTGATCTCCTGCGCCTTGTCCTTCGGACACACGAGCGTGGCGTCGGGCGTGTGCACGACGATCAGATCCTGCACGCCGAGCACGGCCACGAGGTGGTCCGCGGTCGACACGACGAGATTGTCCTTCGCCTGCTCGACGGCGGCGAGCCCGCGCACGACATTGCCCGTCGCATCCGCCGGAAAATGCCGCGCGACCGCCGGCCACGCACCCACATCGTCCCAGTCGAAACCCGCCGGGATCACCGCCACGTTCTTCGCCTTCTCGATGAGCGCGTAGTCGACCGAGATCTTCTTCAGCGTCGGATAGATCGACTCCAGCACGGTGTCGAGCGACTGGCCGGCCACGAGCGCGGCCTCGAGCTTCCCGAGATCCGCCCAGAGGTCGGGCACGTGCTGCGCAAACGCCGCCGCGACCACCGGCACGCTCCAGAAAAACATCCCGGCATTCCAGAAATAGTCCCCGCTCGCCAGATAACCCTGCGCCACCTCGAGCGAGGGTTTCTCCACGAAGCGGTTCACGTCATGCAACCCCTCGACACCGGCGCGCGGCGCGCCGCGCTGGATGTAGCCGAAGCCAGTCGCCGGCTCCGTCGGCGTGATGCCGAGGGTGACCAGCAGCGGCTCGCTCTCCGCCGCCGTGAAGGCGCGCTCGAGGTCGGCCCGGAAGGTCACCGTATCATGGATAACGTGGTCGGCCGGCAGCATCGCGAACACTGCCTGCGGGTCGCGCCGCCGCACGAGCACCAGCGCCAGGCCCACCGCGGCCGCGGTGTCGCGCCCGACCGGCTCCGCCACGATGTTCTCCACCGGCAGCATCGGACACAGCCCACGGATGGCGGGCGCCTGCTGGCGGTTGGTGATGATCAGGACGCGCTCCGCCGGTATCATCGGCAGCAGTCGTTCGATCGTCTGCACCAGCAACGCCCGCTCGCCCACGATCGGGAGCAGATGCTTCGGCATCGCCAGTCGGCTTTGCGGCCAGAAACGCTCCCCGCGCCCGCCGGCCATGATCACAACATATCGATTCGCCATGCGCCCGAGGCTTCGCCCGCGCTCGCTTCGGTCAACGGCGAAGTGCGCCGCATGCCACCGCGCGGGCCCGGAATACGCTCCGCGCCGCCGGCCGATTGCGTTTTCAGCCACGTCCGCTCCTATCTCGGCCACCCACTGCACCCGTCCATGTCCGCAGAACCCACACCCTTCGAAATCGACGTCGCCACCGCCCACACCCTCCTGGAGCGCGGCGAGGCGGCGCTGATTGATGTCCGCGAGCCCGATGAGCACACGATCTGCCGCGTCGCCGGCAGCCTCCTGCTGCCGATGCGCGAAGTGCCCGCGGTGCTCGACGAGCTGCCGCGCGACCTGCCGCTGCTCGTGCTTTGCCACCATGGCGGTCGCAGCGCCCGCGTGACCCAGTTTCTCCGCGCCCACGGTTTCGACCGGGCCATCAACGTCCGCGGCGGCATCGACGCGTGGGCGACCGAGCTCGATCCATCACTCGCGCGCTACTGAGGCTCCGACGGTGCGAACCGCAGCTCCGGATGCGCCGTGGCGTATTCCGAGGCGTAGTTCTGGAATGCGGCCTTCAACTTCGAGACCAGCGTCAGCTCATCCAGGCCAAAACGATGATCGTCGATCGTCGCCACGGGCACCAGGTCGTTGGTCGTCGACGTCAGAAAACAACCGTCGAAGAAACGGAAATCGTCCGGCACGACCGATTCCTCGAGAGCGACCACCCCGATCCGGGCCGCGATCCGCTCGAGCAGCAACGCCCGCGTGATGCCGCCGAGCAGTCCGTCGCCCAGCGGCGGAGTCACGATCGCGTGCCGGCGGATGAAGAACACATTGGCCACCGCCGCCTCGGTGATCCGACCGGCGTGGTTGAGGATGAGCACCTCATCGGCGCCGCGCTGCCGCGCCTCGCGCAGACCAAGGAGATTGTTCAGGTAGTTGCCGGTTTTCCACGCCGGATCGAGCGAGTCGATCGGGTTGCGCCGCAAGGTCCGGGCCAGCGCGAGCGCGTAACCGGCCCGCAACTTCTCCACCGGGACCTCCCGCAACCGCTGGGCCAGGACAACATACCGGGCGTCCTCCGCCAGCGCCGGGTCGAGCCCTAGGGCCCCGCCCCCGCGGGTGAACTGCGCCCGCACCTGCACCGGGCCCACGTGGCCGGTGTGCTCCGCCAACGCCGCCGCGGTGCGCCGGAGCTGCTCGGCCAGTTCGGCGCGCCCGAGCGGCAGCACCAGGCCCAGGGCGCGCGCCGATCGTTCCAGCCGCAACCAATGTTCGTCGAACGCGAAGATCGCGCCGTCATAGGTGCGCCACACCTCGTAGACGCTGTCGCCGTAGAGGAAGCCGCGGTCGTTGGCCGGCAGGCTCGGCTCACGGGCGTCGTGCAGCCGGCCATTGGTGTTCGCCTGGATATACGGGGCCTCCATCGGGGTCCGCGGAGTTTCCGCATCCGGATCGGCGGAACAACAAAAAAGCCCCCGCCCCGGAGGGCGGAGGCGAAAAATCAGGCGGCGCGGCCCGTCACTTCTTCTTGCCGACCAGGCCGAGCTTCTTCTTGAGGTTCTGCACGCTCGGGAGCGAGATGCCGGTCGTCCCCGCGATCTCGTTACCGGTCTTGCCGGCCTCGGCGAGCGCCTTCACCTGCGCGATGATCTCCGGGGTGATCTTCACCCGCGCCTTGCGGCCGCCCTTGGCCGCCTTCACCGCCGCGGCCTTCGGCGCCTTCGCCTTGCGACCGGGCTTGCCGGCCGCGGCCTTGCGCACCGCCACGATGAACTCCTCCGCCGAGGCGAAGCCGTATTGGGCCGGCAGTTTGGCCAGCTGGGCGAACAGCTCGCGTTCGAGGTCGGCGAGCCGGGATTTATATTCTGCGATTCATTTCAGGGTATCTTGGGACATGGTAGAGGACATCACCATCGCCGATACGGGGCCAATATCAACATCTATATCGCCTTCATTGCGTCGAGCTCCCTCCGGCCGCCGTCGCCGCCAATATGCATCCGCGGCGCCACGCCGCTCCACCGTCCCCGCCCGCGCCACGCCGGTCGCCACCGAATCCCGTCTTGACTCACCCGGGGCCGGCCGGAAGCTCGCCCCCTTTCATTTACCAACACCATGAGCCAACAACTCCGTCCCGTCGTCAAACGCGCCCGCCGCAAGGCCTACCTCAAACGCAAGAAGGCTGCCGCCAAGCTGCAGAAGCGCCCCGCCAAGAAGTGACCTGACCGCGCCTCCGGGCGCGGTTTCTCGCTTCTACCCCCGGCGTTCGGCCGGCGCCGCCCTACCCGTCGCGGCCCCGCCCCCGCCCGCCGGTCCGCCCTCCACCACCGTTTTCACCGACTGGCGATGATCACCGTCAGCCTCATCTCACTCGGCTGCGCCAAGAACCTGGTCGATTCCGAGATCATGGTCGGCCACCTGCTGGCCGCCGGCATGCGCGTCATCCCCGAGGCCGAGAAGGCCGATGTCGTCATCGTCAACACCTGCTCCTTCATCGAGGCCGCCAAGGATGAGAGCATCCAGGCCATCCTCGAGGCCAACGAGCAGCGCGGCCTGCGCAAACGCCGCCGCGAACAGAAGCTCATCGTGGCCGGCTGCATGGCCCAGCGCTTCGCCAAGGAGCTGCCCGGCGAGATGCCCGAGGTCGACGCCTTCATCGGCCTCGATCAGGTCACCAAGGTCGCGCCGTTGATCGAGCAGCTCTGCGGCCATAAGCGCGCGGCCGGCGAGGCGCCCGTCACCGACGTGAGCCGACGCTCGACCTTCATCCCCGATTACGACACGCCGCGCTTCCGCCTCACGCCGAAACACACGGCGTACGTGAAGATCGCCGAGGGTTGCAACCACCCCTGCACCTTCTGCATCATCCCGCAGATCCGCGGCCGCCACCGCAGCCGCACCGTCGAGTCCGTCGTGCGCGAGGTGCGCCAGCTCGTCGCCGAGGGCGTGAAGGAAGTGAATCTCATTTCCCAGGACACGACCTATTTCGGCATGGACCGCTGGGCCGAGAAGGCCGGCCCCCGCGCCAAGGTCGACTCCGCCCGCGGCGACTCGCTCGCCACGCTCCTGCGCGAGCTGGACGCCATCGAGGGCGACTTCTGGATCCGCCTGCTCTACACCCATCCGGCCCATTGGAGCGACGAGCTCATCCGCACCATCGCCGAGTGCCCGAAGGTCGCCCGCTATATCGACATTCCGCTCCAGCACATCTCCGACCACATGCTCGGGGAGATGCAGCGGGAGACGTCGTCGCAGCATATCCGCGACCTCGTGCGCGCCCTCCGTGCCGGCATTCCCGGCGTCACCCTGCGCACCACCTTCATCGTCGGCTTCCCCGGCGAGACCGAGGCCGACTTCGCCGAGCTGCTCGAGTTCATCCGCACGGCGCGCTTCGACCGCCTCGGCGTCTTTCGGTATTCACAAGAAGAGGGCACCCGCGCCGCGAGCCGCGCCGACCAGCTGCCCGACAAGGTGAAGGAGCAGCGCTGGCACGCCGCCATGGCGCTGCAGCAGCAGATCGCCCGCGAGGTCGGCGGGGTTCAGGTCGGCCGGGCGCTGCGCGTCCTCGTCGAGGCGCCGGGCATCGCCCGCGCGATGGGCGACGCGCCCGACATCGACGGCCGTGTCTATATTTCAAAGACACTGCCGGTCGGCGCCTTCGCCACGGTCGAGGTCAACGGCGTGCGCGACTACGACCTGCTCGCGCTGCCCCGGGGTGAACACCCGGTGCGTCCCGTCGCGGCCAAGGAAGCGCGCTAGAAATATTTCGGGGGAGCGGTTTACTTTCGCAGCGGGCGGCCGATATTTCAGGTGGGAGCAACCTCCCGGTCAGCAGTTCACCTCGGCGACGCGCACTGGAAAGGAAACCTGAAAGCGGCTCCATTACCCACCTCACCATGAGGGCCACATCTATGGCTCCCGGAGATTACCGCCCGATCAAACTTCCAGCCTGTTCGCCACCGAGATTAGTTACCCCGAGAGATTCTCACCAGAAGGCCGTCCCGCGAGGGACGGCCTTCGTCTTTGTCGGCCCCCGCCAGGCGGCGTCAACCGGGAGGTTTACCTCATTTTCCACCGCGCCCCTAAATCGGCGCCCCGGCGCACCGATACGACAGGCAACCAATTTCCCCACCCATGCAAAGCATCGACATCGAACTCGACATGGCCCGGACCTGTTTCGGCGAGCTCACGCTCGAACAACGCAACCGGCTCCTCGCCTACTACGAATACCCCAGCGACGAGACGTGGGACGATGTGTACAATCTCACGATCATGCCCTACGGCCACATCAACACCGTCTGGCAGGCCATCTGCGCCATCGACCCCACCTTCCCGACCCGCGGCCCCTGCGTCGACGCCTTCGGCCAGCGCCTTGAACCGTGGCCGCGTATCCCCTCTCCGGAGCTGTTCCGGCAGGCGCTCATTTTCGCCACCCACTGATTTTCAGTCCACAACGCCATCCGCCAAAGGCCGGAGCCACGTGCTCCGGCCTTTTTCTTTTCCGCGCGGCGCCGCCGACGGAGAAAATGCGTTGCTGCCCCCGCCCCCGCGCCTCTTCGTCTTCTTCCGCCACCCATGACGTCCCGCGAACGCTTCCTCGCCGCCTGCGCCTGCCAGCCGCTCGAGCGCCCGCCCCTGTGGATCATGCGCCAGGCCGGCCGCTACCTGCCCGAGTACCGCGCCCTCAAGGCGAAACACAATTTCCTGAAGCTCGTGCGCACCCCCGACCTCGCCGCCGAGGTCACCCTGCAGCCCATGCGCCGCTTCCCGCAGCTCGACGCCGCCATCGTCTTCTCCGACATCCTCGTCATCCCCGAGGCGCTCGGCCAAGGCTACCGCTTCAAGGAGGAGGGCGGCATCGCCATGGATTGGCGCATCGAACGCTGGGAACAGGTCGACCGCCTCTCCGTCGAGCTCGTCCCCGAACGCCTGCGCTATGTCGCCGAGGCCCTCCGCCGCACCCGGGAACAACTCGGCCCCGACCGCGCCCTGCTCGGTTTCTGCGGTTCCCCATGGACGCTCGGCGCCTATATGGTCGAGGGCGAGGGCTCCGACACCTTTGCGCGCGCCAAGGCCCTGCTCTACGGCGACCTGCCGCTCTTCGACAAGCTCATGGAGAAACTCGTCCGCGCCCTCGTCGCCTATGTGCGGATGCAGATCGAGGCGGGCGCGGACGCCGTGCAGATCTTCGACTCCTGGGCCGGCATCCTGCCCGCCGCCGACTATGAGGCCGCCTCGCTGCGCTGGACCCGCCAGATCATCGCCGCGCTGCCGCCGGGCTTCCCCGTGATTCTCTACGCCAAGGGCGCCGCCGCCAGCCTG
The DNA here is from genome assembly GCA_023269585.1 of Opitutaceae bacterium. Classification (GTDB taxonomy): domain Bacteria; phylum Verrucomicrobiota; class Verrucomicrobiia; order Opitutales; family Opitutaceae; genus CAJCBL01. Next base: position 7,927 of record JAHFTC010000072.1, on the reverse strand, counting down.
CCCGCTCTCGGCGCCAGCGGTGCCACCGTGCTTGGGCTCGACTGGACCCTCGACCTCGCCGTCGCGCGGCGCGCGCTCCCGGCCAACGTCGCCGTGCAGGGCAACCTCGACCCCGTCCTGCTCAATACCACGCCCGCCATCGTCACCGCCGCCGCCGAGCGCCTGCTCGGCTCGATGCGCGGCCTGCCCGGCCACATCTGCAATCTCGGCCATGGCATCCTGCCCGAAGCCAAGATCGATTGCGTCGAAGCCCTCTGCGCCACCGTCGCAGGCTGGCGCGGGTAGGCGAGGCCGGCCCGCCGGGACCAGTCGCGTCGCCCGGCGGCAAACGCGCCCGCCCTCCGCCTGCCTGCCGCGTGCTTCGCGGCGCACTCCCCCGCGGCACGCACGGGCCGTTCTTGGGCACCTGATTTCGCCGCCGCTGACACGCTCGGCGGCCCCGCGGCTTTGGTGATGCTGGAATCGCGACGCCGGCGGGCAAAACAAGACCGGCGCACCTCCAGGAGATGCGCCGGCCGACTTGCTCAGATCGTCTGCGCTCAGCACAGCCAGACGAAGATGTCCTATCTGTCTTAGATCGCGACGTCGCCGCGCTCGTCGGTGCGGATGCGCACCACGTCGTCGAGCGGAATGACGAAGATCTTGCCGTCCCCGATTTTGCCGGTCTTGGCGGCCTTCACGACCGTTTCGACCGCCTTCGACACGACCGCGTCGGCCACGGCAATCTCGAGCTTCACCTTGGGCAGGAAGTCCACGGTGTACTCGCTGCCACGGTAGATCTCGGTGTGGCCTTTCTGGCGACCGAAGCCCTTGACCTCGGTGACCGTCATGCCTTCGACGCCGATTTCGGTCAGGGCGTCCTTAACCTCCTCGAGTTTGAAGGGCTTGATGATGGCGATGATGAGTTTCATCGGAATGAGAGTCTGATTATTTGGTGTGGTGGTGCCGGGGATCGCCGCGCCACCCGGAGGCGACGCAGCGCTTCCCCGGCGGGTTGGATCACTTGTGCGTGGATTGGAAGCCGGGATAGGCCTCGTTGCCGTGCTCGCCGATATCGAGACCCTCGACCTCCTCCTCGACGCTCACGCGGATGCCCATGGTGGCCTTGAGCGCGTACCAAAGAGCGAGGGAGAGCGGGAACACGAACACGCCGACCAGGACCACGCCCTTGAGCTGGGCGAGGAACTGCGCGCCGGGAGTGAGCCCGGTGTCGAGGGCGGCCACCGTCTTCGCGATCTCGGTGTTGTAGAACAGACCGAGCGCGAGCGTGCCAAACACGCCGTTGACCAAGTGGACGGAGAGGGCACCCACCGGATCGTCGAGCTTGACCTTGTCGAAGAAGATGACGGCAAAGACCACGAGCACACCGGCGATGGTGCCGATGATGGCGCCCGAACCGATCGTCACGAAGGCACAGGGTGCCGTGATCGCGACGAGACCGGCCAAGCAGCCGTTGAGGATCATCGAAAGGTCGGGCTTCTTGAGCAGCACCCAGGCGGTGATCAGCGCACCGAGCGAGCCCGTGGCCGCCGCGACGTTCGTATTCACCAGCACATGCGCGATCGCCGAACCGTCACCGACCGACATCGTGGAGCCGGGATTGAAACCGAACCAGCCCAGCCAGAGGATGAGCACGCCGAGGGCGGCCGAGGTCATGTTGTGGCCCGGAATCGGGTGAACCTTGCCGTCCTTGCCGAACTTGCCGCGCCGGGGCCCAAGGACGATCACACCGGCGAGAGCGGCCCAGCCGCCCACCGAGTGCACGACGGTCGAGCCGGCGAAGTCGCGGAAGTTGCCGAAGAAGGCCGTGAGCCCCTCGCCCGACGGGGTCGAGCCGAGGATACCGGCGCCCCAGATCCACTTGCCCGAGATCGGGTAGATCAGGGCGACGAGGACCACGCTGAAGATCATAAAGGCACCAAACTTGATGCGCTCGGCGACTGCGCCCGAGACGATCGTCGCGGCGGTGCCGGCGAACACGAGCTGGAAGAAGAACTTCGCCCACAGCGGGACCGGGGTCCAGTTGATGGCCTCGTAGTCACCCGCATAGACCGCCGTGGAGAAGGGATTCATCGCAGCGTAGGCCGAGCCGAGCGCCGGCGAGTTGTCCCCATTCGGGAACAGGTCCCACAGGCCGGTCCACATCTGGCCGTTGCCGCCGAACATCAGATTCCAGCCGATCACCCAGAACGCGAGCGATGAGATCGCGAAGACGATGAAGTTTTTCGCCAGAATATTCACCGTGTTCTTCGACTGACAGAGACCGCTCTCCACCAGCGCGAAGCCGGCGTTCATCCAGAACACGAGCATGCCCGCAACGAGCACCCAGACGGTGTCCATACCGATTCGCAGCGCACTGAGCGCCGCCGGATCGATGCTTGGGGCTGCGGTTTGCACCGCATCCTCCGCATAAGCCGCACCCGCGGCCAACAAGGGGAGCACGAGGGCGAGCTTGCCCAACGTACCAGACCCGGGATTACGCCAGTTCTTCATAATTTGTATCGTGTGAGGAGTTGAATGATGGGAGCAGCGCACCACGGGGCACGCACCTGTGACCGGCCCCACCTAGCAGGGCATGTGCCACCGCAGGTCATCTCTCCTTCGCCACCTCTGGCGCGCCGGAGAAATTCCCTACCGATATGTGCCCCTGCGCGTTTTCTTCCAGCCGAGCCTGAAAACACGCCCACTCCCGGACGCCCGCTCCACATCGCGTCACCAATCAGTCCGCGCGTCCCCGAGTCGAACGCCCGCCGATCTTCATCGGCAAGTGACCGCCACCCTCCTCGGCAGGTAGGGCTGGCGCTCCGCGCCGGCCGGGCACAGCTCGGGCTCCGGCTGCCTGCTTTCCCCTACTCCACCAGCCGGCACCCGATCCCGGCGTCGGTCCGCGCCGCTCACTCCCCGCGCAACTGCTCCAACATCTCCCGCGCAGCCGCCAGATCCGGGCGAAGCCGCAGAACGGTCTCGAACTGCTCGATCGCCTCGGCCCTCGTCGCTGGGTCATCCGCCAACGCGAGACCAAGATTGAAACGGGCCTCCCAGAACTCGGGCGCCAGCGCGACCGCCGCCCGGTAGTGCCCCACGGCCTCGGCCGTCCGGCCCTCGAGCCGCACCAGCACGTTGGCCAGGTTGTTGTGGGCGTGCGCAAAATCCGGTTTGGCGCGCAACACCGCCTCGTACTCGGCGATTGCCTCGTCCCACCGCCCCCCGCGCGCAAAGAGCAGGCCGATGCTGTTGTGCACCTCCGCCCGTTGCGGTTGCAGCCGCAACACCGCCCGAAACTCCGCCAACGCCTCCTCGCCTCCTTCGGGCTGGACCGCCAGACACTCGGCCAACGCAAAGCGCGCGTCCGCCTGCGCGGGCCGCAGCGCGATCGTGCGGCGCAACGCCGCGACCGCCTCCTCCATGCCGTCCTCGGACCGCAACAACGCCAGCGCGAGGCCGAAGTGCGCGTCCGCGTCGCGCGGATCCAGCCGCGTCGCCATGCGATACTCGGCGATGCACTCCGGCAGCGCTTCCGGTCCCGCCTCGGCCAGCGCCGCCGCCAGCTGCAGCCGCGCCTCCGGCAAGCCCGGCACCACCCGCACCGCCGCACGGAACTGCTCGATCGCCTCCGCCCGCCGTCCCTCCTGCCCCGCGAGCGCCAGCGCGAGCGCGTTGTGCGCAAAATAGTTGTCCTTCGTCACCGCCAACGTGTGACGAAACAACGTCTCGCTGTCCTTCCAGAGCGCGATCTGCCGCACCGTCAGCACGGCGAGCACCACCGCCGCGGCGGCCGCGAGCGCCGCAACCGCCCGGCGCAACCCGCGCCGCCCGGTGACAAACGCCGCGGCGCCCCAGACGAGCGCCAGCAGCAGCCCGATCGACGGCAGATAGGTGTAACGATCCGCCATCGCCTGCCCGCCCACCTGCACCAACCCGATCACCGGCACCAGTGTCCCCACAAACCACAGCCACCCAATCAATAGATACGGATGGTTCCGCCGGCTCCAAAACGCCCCGGCGGTGAGCACGGCCAACAACACGGCGGCCGCCGCCACCGACCCGGCTCCGTGTTCAATCCGGAACGGATAGACCACCGCGAGCTCGGCCGGCCAAAACGTCTTTCCCAGGTACGCGGCGTACGCCTCCAGCGCGTTGGCGAGGCGCGAGGCGAGCGGGTAGGCGGACGCGTTGCCCATCGCCCCGAGGCTCGCCTGCGCCACCCAGGTCGACGCCGCGCCACCAGCCGCGAGCAGGAAGAACGGCCATTTCTCGCGCACGAGCGGCCAGACCCGCGCCGGCGTGAGATCCGTCCGTTGCAACGGCCAGAAATCGAGCAGCAGCATCACGCACGGCAAGGTGACCAGCATCGGCTTGCTCATGAGCCCGAGCGCGAGCGCCACGCCGCTCAGCGCACCGTACATCCACCGCCGCCGCCTGCCGTCCGCACCGGCCGGCCGCTTCCACGCCACATACGCCAGCAGCGAGAGCAGCCCGAACAGCGTGCTCAGCACGTCCTTGCGCTCCGCCACCCACGCGACCGACTCCACCCGCAGCGGATGCAGCCCGAAAAACGCGGCGACCAGCACGCTGCGCCACACCGCGCCGGTCAGCCGGTGCAAGAGTATGAATACGAGCGCAGCATTCACCGCATGGAGCACGGCGCTCGTCAGATGAAACCCCCACGCCTCCGTCCCGAACAGCTGCGCATCGAGCATGAGCGACAGCCACGTCACCGGGTGCCAGTTGGCGGAATCGAAAGTGTGAAACGCCCACCGGAAACCCTCGGCGGTCAATCCCGCCTGCACGTGCGGATTGCCCGTGACGTAGATGCCGTCGTCGAGGTTGATGAAACCGTTGCGCAACGCAGACAGGAAAACCGCAAGCACCACCGCGAACACCGCCCACGGCAGCCAGCGCGCCACGCTGCCCGTCGCCCCATTCTCCACCGAAGGGTTCATCGGCCGCGGCCTTTCTCCTGCGCTCGCCCGAGCATTCCCTCGATCTCCGCGACCAGCGCCGTGTCCCCCTCGACCATCGCCATCTCCCGCGCGCGGTGCAGCCGTGCCTCGGCGGCGAGCGCCTTGCCGCCGCGGCGCATCCGCTCGGCGAGTTCAAGGAACAGCTGGGCGTTCACCGGGCCGCTGGCGGCCAGCGCCTCCATGTACTCGGTGGTCTTCGCCTCGTCACCCCGGCCCTCCCACCGCTCCACCAACCGCGCGTTGTTCGGGAAACTGCGGGGATTGTGTCGATACGCCGCGAGCATCAGTTCGAGCGCCTCGCCCGCGCGGCCGGTCTGCTCCAGCCGCTGCACCAACGGCCGCAACGCCCCCTCCTCGTCCGGCACGTACGTCAGCACCGCGCGCAACTCCGCCTCCGCCGCCGCCCAGTCCCCGGCCTCCCGGCAGAACTGGGCGAGCGGGATGCGCACCGCACGGCTCGTTGGCATCCGCCCGGCGAGTGCGGCGAAAAACTCCCGCCCGCGCGCCACCTGCCGCGTCCGCCGCCAGAGCTGCGCGAGCTGTTCGTAGGTATTGAAATAGTAAGGTTCGTCGCGGAGCGCCGCCAGCAGCTCCTCCTCCGCCACGGTGTCACCGCCGCCCGCCTGCGCCACCGCCGCGCTCAGACACGCCTGCTCGGCCGACCTCGGTTGCAGGGCGCCGAGCCGCTCGACCGCCTGCTGCGCCGCGACCTTGTCGCCGCGCTGCAGCAGCGCGCTCGCAAGGTGGGATTGCAGGAAGGCGTTCGCCGGGTCGCCTTCCGCGGCGCCACGGATGAGCGCCTCCGCGCGGGCCAGCGCCCCCGGTTCCGCCAACCGCCCACGGACCTCGGCGTCCTCCCACACCGCGCGCAGACGGTCCGCCGCAAAAGTCCATTGACCGGTGAACGGCGGCCGGCTCATCAGCCGCTCCATCGCTCCGGCCATCTCCAGCCGCCCGAGATCGGAAAACCCAAGACGCTCGGCGAGTGCCTCGTCGGCGAGCTGCGTCACGTTGGCCTCCGCCGCCGCTCCGCCCAACACGCGCGCCGCTTTCTCCGCCACCAACCGCGAGAGCGCGCAGTTGCCCTCCCACGTGAGATGCACGTGCTCGAAGAAATACCGCGGACCCGCGGGCCGCTCCGCGGCGCCCATCACCTCGGCCGCATCGACCAACGTCACGCCCGCACCCGCGGTCGCCGCGACGCGCCGGATCGCGGCATTGATCGCCGCATCGGCGCGGAAGCGCAGCGCATCGTGCTGCAACGCCTCCCGGTAGAGTTGCCCCGCCGCGGTCGCATCGCCGTCGGCCTCCGCGGCCCGCGCACCGAGAAACAGCGCCTCGGCCTGACCGGGATCGATCTGCCGCGCCGCGCCGAGCGCCGCCCGCGCCTCCGCCAGATGTCCGGCGCCCAACGCCTCCCGGCCGGTTTCCAGCGCGGCCGCGAAGGCGGTGCGCTGGTCCGGCGTGAGCCCCGTCGCTTGGTGCGAAAGGAACGGCGCGCAGTCGCGGACGTTCACCGCGACCGTCGCCAGCACCGTCGGCACCGCGGCCGACCGGGCCTCGTCGAGGATCGTGCCGAGGTTCGCCGCAAAGTTCGAATACACCAGCGGCAGCCGCGGATCGTCGGCCGGCACGCCGTGCCCCGCAAACATCTCCATGCCCCGCCAGTCCTTGAAGCCCGCGGCCTTCCGCCCCGCCCACGCGATGAGTTGCTGCAGCAGCTGACCCGTGCGGGTGCGCCGCAGCCACACGCTCGCCCGCACCAGTCGCTCCGGCATCGGCCGGCTGTCGACCACCGCACCGGCGCCATACGGGCCCACCACCTCGTTGTTGCCCATGTAGACGACGATCAGGTCGGGCTCGAGCGCCAGCGCCGCGCGCGCGATCTCGACGATGGCGTGCGAGTTGATCGCCGTGACGCCGCAGTTCCAGACCTCGATCCGCCGGCCCGGCAACGCGGCCCGCAGCCGTGCCTCCAGTTGCGGCGCGAGGCCGAACCCCGGCTCCGGCACGCCCATCGCCGCCGACTCGCCGAGTACGAACACCCGCGCCGTGCCCGCCGGCTTGTGCGCGGCCAGACGGAAGTTCACCGGCTTCAGTCCGAACGACGCCGGCAGGAACAGCTCGGTGAAATGGGGATTCGTGCGCACCATGCCCGGCTGCGTGTCAGGGATGAAAAACCGCAGGTCCCGTCCGAAGCCGCCCACCCGCAACCCCAGTTCCAGGAGACCGCCCAGCAACAGCGGCACCGCCACCGCCAGCAACAGCCGCAGCGCCAGCAGGCGCAGGCGGGCACGCCGGGAAACGCCGGAAACAGTGTGGGGCGCAGTCGTCATGTGGGCCGGAAAAAGGCTGCCATGTGACCGGTCCCCGCTCTCCCCTGTCAACGGAGATCAGCCCCGCCCGAGTCCGTCGTCGGATCCTCACGATGCAATCGGGCTTGCCTTGGTAGGGACGCCGCTCCGCCGGCGTCCGCGGCCGGCGCGAAGCGCCGGCCCTACCCACGGACACCTTCACCTCCTGTGCAGCTCAACCAGTGCATCGTGAGTATTGGGGCCTCCGCCATCCGCCCTCACGGCCGCACTGCCAACCTAAGGCTATTCGTCGGGCGATCCTTCGTTGCTTTCGTAGAAATTCCCACCGCCGCTGCGCGTGCGCGTTGATCCCAAGACTATCCTTTCGCTCCGATTCTGGACCTCTTCCCAATTCGCGCCCGGGAACTCCCTCGAAATGTCCTGGGAATCGGCTTCCGAGAGGAACACCGCGAAAACATAAGGAAAGGCCTCTTTGGGAATCTTGAGATCTTCGACCGTTCGCTTGATCTGCCCCAGGGAGCAATTCGCAGAACGGCCATAGCGCTTTACGAGCTCCAGGCGAACTCGCGCAAATGCTTCGGTAATCACCTTATTGCTGGGGAATGTGTTCATCGTCTTACCGACGCATCAGGTCAACCATGCCGAAGT
>JAHFTC010000182.1 GCA_023269585.1 Opitutaceae bacterium | reverse complement strand
CACGATGACCGCGCCACAGATCGGCAACTACGGCATCAGCCCCGATGACGACGAGTCCGCCCGCCCGCAGGTCGCCGGCTTCGTCGTCCGCGAACTCAGCCCCATCACCAGCAACTGGCGCAGCCGCCTGAGCGTGCACGACTTCCTCCTCAAGCACGGCATCCCCGGCATCCAAGATGTCGACACCCGCGCCATCACCAAGAAGCTCCGCGTCGACGGCGCCATGCGCTGCTGCCTCTCCACCGAGGATCTCACGGATGCCGACGCCGTCGCCCGCGCCCGCGCCCGCGAAAGCATCGTCGGCGCCGACTACGTGAAGGATGTCACCTGCGTGAAATCCTTTGTCTGGGACCCCAAGGACCCGACCAACATCGCCTATCTGCCGGTCGGCACCTCGCTCGGATCGTTCCCGATCCCCGCCAAGCGCTTCAAGGTCGCCGCCTTCGACTTCGGCGCGAAGCACACGATCTTCCGCAAACTCGTTCGCCACGGCTTCGAGGTCTACGTGCTCCCGGCCACCGCCACCGCGGCGCAGGTCAAGGAGCTCGCGCCCGACGGTCTCTTCCTCTCCAACGGTCCCGGCGATCCGGCCGCGCTGCAGTATGTGCACGGCACCGTGCGCGAGCTGCTCCCGCACTACCCGACCTTCGGCATCTGCCTCGGCCACCAGATGATCACGCACGCCCTCGGCGCCTCGACCTTCAAGCTGAAGTTCGGCCACCGCGGCGGCAACCAGCCCGTCAAGAATCTCGAGACCGGCAAGGTCTCGATCACGGCGCAGAACCACGGCTTCGCCGCCGACCCGCAGTCGCTCGAGAAAGCCGGTGCGGTCGTCACCGAGATCAACCTCAACGACGGCACCGTCGAAGGCCTGCGCCACAAGACGCTCCCGGTCTTCTCCGTGCAGTACCATCCCGAAGCCGCGCCCGGCCCGAACGACGCCGACCCGCTCTTCATCGACTTCTACCGCCTGATCGAGGCCCGCAAGGCCGGCAAGATCTGAGCGGCCCGGCGCGCCCGCGCCATCTCGTCTCCCGCCCGGCCGGCCTCGCTGCCCGCCGGGCGTTTCGTTTTCAGCCATGGCGCAAGTAGCCGCGCCTGCGATGCCCCGCGAACCCCGGCACGGAAGCCTGCGATGCCCGACGGCCGCAACGACGACAAAGCCCGCCGCCGGAGGGCCGGTGGCGGGCTGGTGAACTTCCGCGAGCGACGGGAACGCTCGAAGTTAGAGATCGCGGAAGAAACTGTCGGGGCTGTCGCCCTTACCGGCCTTGGCGCTCGCCTCGGCGAACTTTGCGGGCTTCGCCGCCACCTTGGTGGACGCCTTCGCGGTCGTCGGCTTCATCAGGGGCGGGTGCGCCGACGCGAATTTGGTCACCGGGGCTTTTGCGGCGGCCGCACGGGGCGCGGGCGCATGGTCCGGATGCGGCACGGCGGCGACCTCGGCATCCGTGTGCACCATGCGGTTCAGTTCCTCGACCGCCTCGCGCAGACGGTCGGCCTGCGATTGGAGTTCGGCGGACGAACTGGCCGTCTCCTCCGCACTGGCGGAGTTGGCCTGGGTGATCTGGTCGATGCGGGAAATCTCGGCGTTGATGGTCTCGATGCCCTGGCTCTGCTGCTTCGCGGCGTCGGCGATCTCCTGGATCATCGTGTCGAGTTTCCGGGCACGCTGGGTGATCTCGTTGAAGTTGTTGCCCACCCGCTCGCTCAGGCGGATGCCGTGCTCGCTGCGCTGGTTGGAATTCTCGATCTTGGCGGCCGTCTCGCGAGCGGCCTCGGCGCTGCGGTGCGCGAGGTTGCGCACCTCTTCGGCGACCACCGCGAAACCCTTGCCGGCCTCGCCCGCGCGGGCGGCCTCGACCGCGGCGTTGAGCGCGAGGATGTTGGTTTGGAAGGCGATCTCGTCGATGGTCTTGATGATCTTGGTGATCTCCGCGCCGGCGGACTTGATCGAATCCATCGCGTCCTTCATCGCCTTCATGTCGTCGGAACCGTGATCGGCAGCCTTGCGGGTCTCGCCGGCCATCTGCCGGGCGCTCTCGGTGTGCTCGGCGGTGCGCTTGATCATGCTGCCCATCTCCACGAGCGAGGAGCTGGTCTCCTCGAGCGAAGCGGCCTGCTGGCACGAGCCGTCGGCCATCGCCTGACTCGCCGAGCTGACCTGCCGCGACGCGGCGGCGGTGCGGTCGCTGCCCTCCTTTAAGACGGCCGCAACATGCGCGATCGGGTGCGTGACACTGCGCACGATGAAGTAGCCGGCCACGATCCCGAAGACGATGCCCACAAGGCTCAGCCCCAACACCAAGGTCTCATTACGCCCTTGGGCCGCGGTGGTCGTCTGCTGGAGTTGCTGCCGGCGTTCGGCGAGCATCTGGTTGAGTTTCATGACCCGGCCGCTGAAGTCGGCGGCCAAGCTCCGCATCTCCTTCTCATAAAGCACCCGGCTGCGGGCGACGCCTTCGCTCACCTTCGCCAGTCCTTGGAGCTGCGCCGTGGCCTCGTCGATCGCAGCCTTCAGGGCGCTGCGCCGCTCGGGGTCCTTGAACGTCGCATCGAACTGCTCCATCTCGGCGATCTCCTTGTCGATCGCCTTGGCGCCTTCGACGAGCTTGTTGAGCGACTGCTTGGCCGAGGCGGCCTGGGCCGGGTCGGAAGTAAGCAGAAACTGGTTCACCCGCATCAGTCCCTCGAAAAAGTTTTGCAGCGCGGAAGAGGCCTTGAACGAGGCGCTCATGTCGCCGCTGTCCCGGGCTTTCACGAGCACCAGCTGCAGGGATTTCTGGATCGTCTCCGCCGCCGGGCGCAGGGCCATCTCGAACTGCTCGCGCTCGCCGCGCAAGGTGACCATCTCCTTGAACTGCGACTCGAACTTCCCGAACAGCTGCTGCGAATCGCTCAGCAGCGTCTTCGACTCGGCATCGGTCGCCCGCCCGTCCATCTCGCCAAAGGAACTGCGCATGCGGCGGGCCTGTTCGGCGAACGCGGCGGAGTCCTCCTGGCCGCCGCTCACCTGGAATGCGCTCACGGCGCGCAACAGATCCTTCATCGTGAGATCCAGGTCCATGGCCTTCGACGCCAGCTCGGCCCCCTCGGCGGTCTGCTTGATCGCCGTTCCGGAGCGCCCGAGGGCGAGATACGCCGTCGTGGCGACCAGCGCGAGCAGCACGAGCACGACGCCCAATCCGGCCGACATCCGCCGGCCAACAGTGAAATGCGCACGATTCATGGGAAAAGAGGGATTGATTGGGACAGAGTGATCAGTTGGTGAATTTCAGCGGGATCACGACCTGAACGGCGACCGGCTTCCCATCCTTTTTCGCCGGTTCGAACTTCCACTTCAGGATCGCATCGATCGCAGGCTGCTCGAACTCCGGCCGTGTGCTTTTCTTGACTACGGGATTCGAGACATTGCCCTTCTCGTCGACGGTGATCGACATTGTCACCATTCCGGTGACACCATCGCGCTTCAGCTCGGAGGGGTACACCGGCGACGCGGTCTTGGTCGGCATCGGCGGCTCGTCAAACTTGCTTTCCTGCGCATGGGCGGCGCCGACCAGGAACAGGGTCAGGCCAACCGCGAGGAGACGAACGTGGGGTAGGAATTTCATGGGGAGTGAAGATTTGAAGGAGGCGTCGCGCGGAGAAAGATGCAGCGGTTAATCGTCTCTTTCCCTCGGCGACTTGAGGGAAAAATGCCACGCGACTCCGGTATCGTCCCGGTTGAGTTCCCTGGGCCCTCTGTCCCCAAACAAAGAGGCCGCCCGGAGGCGGCCTCGACGATCGGCGCGGCGGTTGCGGGGAATCTGTTCCGCTTATTGGGCGTTGAAACGTACGGGCAGCACCACCGAGACGGCCACCGCCTGGCCGGCCTTCTTGGCCGGCTTGAACTTCCACTGGGCCACGGCCTCGAGCGCCGCTTGGTCGAACCCGGGATTCGAGCTCTTGGAGACCGAGGTCGAGACGACATTGCCGCTCTCGTCGATCTTCACGCTGATGCTCACCATGCCCGCCACGCCTTCGCGGCGCAGGGCTTCCGGATAGACCGGGGCCTGGGTACGGATCGGCGTCGGCGCTTCGTCGAAGGCGCCCTCGGCACGAGCGACGGCCGAGAGGGCGAAGAGAGCAACGGAGAGGAGGGCGAGTTTCAGGATGGATTTCTTGTTCATTTTTGAATGTGGGCCGCGCGGCTTTCCGCACGGTCGGCGCGCTTATCGCGTACCCGCTCGGCGACTTTAGCGAAAATCTCCGCCAAGGCCCAAAATGGGGTTCCGTCCGCTCCTGAACCGGGGAGAACCCCCAGACGGAAAGTATCGTGCGCACACCCGGCCCGAATGCCCGTGGTCATGCCGATCAGCGCCGAGCGTCGATTCCACGCCGCCAGGGAACACACCGGCTCCGCACCGGGCCTCGGAATCGGCCCCGGACGCTCCGGCCCTCGACAATCGACCGTCGGATGGCCTCAGCTCGCTCCCAACAGTTGCTCGAATTTCACCGCATCCTCGGGCGTGTCCACCCCCACGCTCGGATCCGCCGTGAGGCCCACGGCGATCGCGGCGCCATGCTCCAGTGCGCGCAACTGCTCCAGTTTCTCGAGCTGCTCCAGCCGCCCGGGCGGGAGTTTCGTGAAACGCTCCAAAAACTCCGCGTGGTAGGCGTAAAGGCCGAGATGTTTGTAGCAGGGATTCGCCGCGAGCCATGCCGCATCCACTGCCCCGGCACGGTCCCGGGCGTACGGCATCGGGGAACGCGAGAAATACAGCGCCCGCCCCTGCTGGCTGAGCACGACCTTCACCTGGTTCGGGTTGGCGAAATCCTCGGGGCGCTGGAAACGCGTGGCCAGCGTCGCCAGCGGCGCGTCGCCGCGGATCAGCTCTGCCAACCCCTGCAGCTGGGCGCGGCTCACCAGCGGCTCGTCGGCTTGGACGTTGAGCACGTACTTCGCACCCACGACCCGGTTGGCCTCGGCCAGCCGGTCGGTGCCGCTCTGATGCGCCACGGCGGTAGTGATGGTCCGGAAACCGTGCGGCTCCAGCGCGGCCGCCAGCAACGGATCGTCGACCGCGAAAAACAACGGCAACTCCGGCATCTGCCCGGTGATCCGCTCGGCGACCCATCGCACGAGAGGCTTGCCCCGGATCGGGTGCAACAGCTTGCGCGGAAACCGCGTCGATTCGAGGCGACAGGGGACGATGATCGCGAACTCGGTCATGGGCATTGTTTTATTTTAGGTTGCCAGTGCCGATTCAGTCATAGGGAATTCGTTCCGCCCGCGCCAATCGCAAAGCCACGCACCATGGAAAACAACGCCGCCTCCACTGCCCACCAGCACACCAAAGTGCTGACCGTGCAGAACAAGATGGGCATCCACGCTCGTCCGGCGGCGATGATCGTGCGCATCACCAACAAGTTCAAAGCCGACGTCCTCGTCGAACGCGACGAGGAGCAGGTGAACGGCAAGAGCATCATGGGGCTGATGATGCTCGCCGCCGGCAAGGGCTCGGCGCTCAAGTTCATCGTCACCGGGGCCGACGGCCCGGCGATGATCGCCGAACTCGAGGCGCTTTTCGCGCGCAAATTCGACGAGGTCTGAGGCACCCGCCGCGAGCCACGCGGTCCGGCGGAAAAGATCCGCCCCGCGATTACAGCGAAGGCAGGCCGAAGAAGGCCCGGGCGTTCGCCGTCGTCTGGGCGGCGAAGGCGGGCAGCGACAACCCCAGCTCCTGCGCCGCGCGCGCCGCCGTGAGCGCGACCAGCGCCGGCTCGTTGGGCTTTCCTCGATGCGGTTCCGGCGTGAGATACGGCGCATCGGTCTCGACCATCAGCGGCGACGGCCCCTGCACCCGCAAGGCCGCCCGCACATTCTCCGCGCTCTTGTAAGTGATGATTCCCGTGAACGACCCACGCCCGCCGCGCGCGACGAGCGTGCGCATCTCGTCCTCGCCTTCGGAGAAACAGTGAAACACCACCCGCGCCCAATCGAAGCCGGACGCATCGATGGCCGCGACCGTCTCCGCAAACGCCCCGCGGGAGTGCACCACCAGCGGACCACGCAACGTCTTCGCCATCTGCAGCTGCGCGTAAAACGCCGCGAGTTGCCAGGCGAAGATTCGCTCGGCCGCGACCGCGTCGTTCTTCGGCAAATGAAACCGGTCGAGCCCGCACTCCCCCAGCCCGACGGCCACCGCTCCGGCCGTCCCCTCCGCCTCGAAATACTGCGGCAGCTGCGCCAACGCCGCCTCCCAGCCTTCGTCCACAGAACACGGATGCAGTCCCGCCGTGTAGGCCACGCGGCCGCCGAGCGCCGGCACGAGTTCGCGGTACAGCTTCCAGTCCTCCGGCTCCGTGCCGATCGTCACGATCTGCCCCACCCCGGCGGCCTGCGCGCGCTCCAGCACGCCGGCGAGTTCGCCGCGGTGGTGAAACCGGTCGAGATGCGCGTGGGTGTCGATGAGCTGGGGCGCTGCTGCCATGGTGATCGCGAAACAGCCGCGCCGCGCCCCCC
>JAHFTC010000181.1 GCA_023269585.1 Opitutaceae bacterium | reverse complement strand
ATCCATCGTCCGGACATGACAAAGGTCGGGACTACACGAGCCTGCGCGCCAGGCCGATCTTGGGCGGGGGTTGATCGGGCAACGTGCGGCCGAGCCGCTCGAGCAGCAGGGCGCTATCCTGATCGGGCTCGGTGCGGCGGCGCAGGAGCAGTTCGCGCCCGTCGGTGGTGGGGATGACCACGTCGAGCATTTGCAGGCCGGCGAGTTTCTCCAGGACCACGCGCGGCATCAGGCCGGGGGCCAGCGGGCGCAGTTGCGGCCGCAGGGTGATGGACAGGCAGTACGCCAGGATGGCGACGAAGAGATGGGCCTCGATGTATTCGGGCTTGTGGTGGAAGATCGGACGCAGGCCGAGGTCGCCCTTGGGCGTGCGGAACGCCTCCTCGACATGGCTACAACTGCATGTAGCAGCGCCAGATCAGCGCGGGATCGTCGGCGGCCAGGTTGGTGCGTAGCAGGTAGCGACCTTCGCGGCCACGGGCGCGGCGCAGGGCCGTGCGATCGGGCGCTTGCTTCTGCAGCTCGACCAAGCGCTTCCTCTATGCCTTCAACAACCGTCGGCGCATCCCGCGTTCTTTGCCGATCCGCGCGCCGCTCTCGGCCAGCCAACAGGCGCCCCACTGCCGCGGACGCTCCAGCCGCAGACGGCCGAGGTGGACTTGCACCGCGTCGGCCCCGTCGGGTGGGAGGCGGTCGGCCGGGAAGAGTGAGAGTTGGCGCGATTGCCCGCTGTCCTCGTCAAAGACGCCGATGCTGCGTTGCCCGGCCGCGCGCTGGCTGTCGTTGAGTTCGCCAAGGTAGCGCACGTGGCGGTGCGCCACCTCTGTCGGCCTAATCACGAATACCAAAGCCTGACTCCATTTTCCTGACCTATTTTCCACCTGTGAACCCAGTAGCCCGGGCCGGAGACCTACCGTTGGTCGGCCGCCAAGTTCACCCACTCCCCGTTGGAGAGGTTGACCGTGCTGGGCGTGCCGGGCGGCAGCAGGTTGGGGTTGAGAAACCGCGTATCGAAGTACCAGTTTCGCGGCGGCGCGCCGTAATAGGTTCCCGGAGCTATCCACCGAGCCGGCGCCTGCCGACTGGTGAACAGAATGATCATCGAACCGTAGTAGGTCAGGGTCCGCGAAGCACCGCCCCAGGCCTCGAGCAAACGGGGGAAATTCTCCGCGCCGCCACTGTAGCTCCCGTCCGACGGCACGTGCCCGGAGAGAAAGGCCGCATTAACTGTCGTCGATGTTGCATTACGACTGCCGTAGCCCAGCACGTTGTAGACGCCCGTCGCCCCGATATCCAAAGACCCCCAGTTCCGCGAAAGGACCGTGATCGCGTCGGCCATCACGGCCGCCGGTCGCCGGGTATATCCGGCAACCGTGGGCTCCGCCGCACCGCCGCTCACATTGGACGGCACACTGGACCCGACGCCGCCCGTATTGTAGTCGCCGATGATGTAGGCGGGGTGATCGGTGACCACCGTGAGCCCACCACCCGGAGCATAGATCGGGTCGACGCACGTCGGGAGATTGGTGCCGTCTTTCAACGCCACCGCCGAAGGCTGGGTCCCGGCCACATAGCTCGCATCGTGGACGTAGAGGATGCCATTCCACAGCGCTTTTCCGCTGGCGGAGCCATAATCGGCGCTCGTCGGCACGATGGTCGGCACAAGAGGAGTGGGCGCATCGACCGCATTCGTCAGCAAACCAACGTCGATCGCAACGACCCGGTAGGCCAGATTCTGGCGCTGGTCTTGGATGTATTGGTTGGTCCCGTTGAGGATATCATCGAACTGGACGTAGAGCGGATTGAAGGCGGTGCCTGTTTGGTTGCGCAACGGGACCAAGGTATTGTCACGAGTGAAGAGCAGAAAACCCGGGTGCAAGCCCACCGCCGTGGTCTGCTGCGCAGCGGGCACGACTCCTAGTTTGGCAAAACCGCCCAAGCTTCGAGCCGGCACCACGCTGCCGTTTGCCGTATAACTTCTGCCGCCCCGGGTATTGTACATCACCTTCACCCCGGCCTTCGTGAACTCGCGCTGCGAAGCGTTGCCATCGGCGCCTGCCACAGGCATCTCGATGAATTCGATCGGACCCGACATGTTGGCATCGCTGGCGACGGCCCGGCGGCAGGGGAAATCGACCACCGGAATGCGCGCGGGTGGAATGCCCAACGAGAACACGACTGGGCCACCAGGTGTTCCGCTGCGTGCTGCATCCAGCGGATTGTAGGCATAACGGGGCAGCCCGGGACCGGAATGCGTGACGACACCCTGGAATGTCAGATTGCTGGCCCCGTAGTAGAATGTTCCGTTGGAATGCACCCGCCCGCCTACCGTGAAATTGGCCCCCGGGTGCAACTCGCCGTCCTGATCGTAGAAGATCGCGTACTGGAAGATGTACATCAGGCGCTGGATGAAAACCCGCTGGAGCGACACCGTGGCCTGAGGGCCACCCATCGGATGCCGATAGGTGACCGTGGACTGCGCCAGATAGCGGTAGGTCAAAGAGGCGTCGGAAGCGGCGGTGAAGGCCGCCACCGGCACGCCACCCTCCACCGGTGTCACGAGATTCGTATCGAAACGATAACCCGCGGACGCCGGGAACAACGAACTTGGCACAGTGGAGAGGTTGCACCGGTCCGTGGTGTCGGGCAGCCCCGGCTTCGTAGGTTTAAGTTCGTCGGCAAGGGCCGCAATCCTGGCGGCGTTGAGCTCCAGCGCCGCTTCTGCAGCAATCTGTGCGCGCACGTTGGCCTCGGCCTGCTGGGCCACCCGGCTGGAAGTCAGGACGTAGCTCGCCAAAGAAAGCACGGCCACCGACAGTGCGAGAATAAGCATCATCACTAGGATGATGGAGGCCCGCCGGGACTGAGGGGGTTGCAAGCTCATAGGTTCTGGGAGTTGGTGCGAAGAAAGATGCGGGCTCGCGCACCGGTGGTGGCCCCGCCGGCGACTGGATTGCCCGATGGCAGACACTGGAAGTTCACCACCATCTCCCGGCTGGCCGTGTTGTACACGAACGGGAAGGCGTCCACGTTGCCCGCCGTGGATTCTTGGGAGGGGTCGATCCGAATCGCGATCGAGCGATCACTGGTGGTCTCCGGCACGATACTCCGCGCCAAGATCCGGTAACGCGTCAGGTCGTTCTCGTCGGGATAATACACAAGATCACCGCGCCGCAAATCACCCGCATCCGTCTGGATCACAGAGAAAAGAACCCCCCCGCCCGAGGTGGTGGTCACCAACACATCGTTGGGTAGTGTCCAGGCCGACGCGGGCGCCAACTGGGTGGTGAAACTGAGGCGACTCGTCTCGGCATCGATATTCGAGACCGATTCGACTTCGAGGGCGCGCGCCGCGCCGTAGACCGTCTGTGGCAGCACCACGGTGTCGCCGACACTGAACAGTTGGGTCGGCTCGATCCTGATCGGCTGCAGGCTGAAGAGCGTTAAGTCGAGGGTGGTGATGCTCGCGCTTGGGCACGTGGCTCCGGAGCGCAGTAGCGGGCGCGAGGCCGCCTGCGGCGAATTCCGTGACACGATGATGGATCGCGCCGTATTCGCGTACCCCAAAACCCACGTGGAAGCCGTCGTGTCGACGCTCGCAGTGCCGCCGGTGACCGAGACATAGTAGTTCGCCGCCAAGGGGAGTCGGATCGTGCGGCCGGCGACCACAGGGTTCGTGCCGGTGGGGTTCACCACTGTGCTCGGCGCCCGGGTCGGCAGGGCGTCGTCGCGATACACCGTGGGCGCCGTGGGCGCCGAGGCGACCGAGTCGCGCACGACCCGAACCGCCCGTTGCAGCGGCAAGGCGATCTCGTTGGTGCTCTCCACCAAGTGTTGTTGCTTGGTGACGACAAGAAACACACTCCAAGCAATGCCCACCACCAGGAGCATGATCGACGAAGCGATAACAACCTCGGTGAGAGTGAAGCCCGAACGAAGGTCGGAATACGAAGTACGCATGGTCATACCCCCCGAACGATAGGCATCGAGACGCTGTAATCGTGACCGGAGAAGCGCCATGAGACCGTCACGATCAGTACTCGCGCCGGGCTCAAAGGATCACTCGGCGGCACCGGATGGGCGGTAAGCCTCTTGGTGAAGACCACTGGAGCGGCGCCGGTGAGATAGCGCCAGCGATGCTCAACCTTGCGTTGGGCCGAGGTCCGCAACATCGAGGGCTCGGTTGCGGACCACCTCCAAGCGGTTCCAGTGCCGGTGTCGGCATCAGCCGTGACCCCCGCCACCGTGAAGCTGGCCGGGAAAGCCACCTGCATGGCGTGCTCAGCCACGGTCTGTGAGACAGAGTATGCTTCGAGCCGATACCACATGGACAACGTTCGCTTGTAGCTGTTCAGGACCAACCCGAACGCGGACGCCGCAAATGCCGTGATCAGGAACAAGGCGATCACAACCTCGAGCAGGGTCATACCCGATCTCTTCAAGACATGTAGTGTAGTGCTCGCGCCTAATGATCCCCGCATGATCGATGCTACATGCACTGTTTGCCGGCGGGTCAATGGTGGTCATCGCAGGGCACCCCGGCAGTCATCCGAATCGCATCTTTTTCAAAACCCGCTGCCGGCCCCACAATGCCCCGCATCACGGCAAGCCGGACGCCCCGGTATCGTCCTTGTGAGTCAGGCTCCGCCGCACCGACCGCGGACTCTCAGGCCCGAACTGTGGCGCGCACCTTCCTTCAAGGCAGAGCGTGTTTGCCAGAATCCCGCCCGTCCCGCATTCGTTGAATCTCCCGGCCGCTGGGCTTGCGCCGATCTGCTCACGCTCGGGGGCTGTGCGGGGCCCATCGAAGCAACGGCGGCATTTGGCGGAGACACCGTAAGCGTCCGGCCGGCGACCTACCTGGGGCGCTGAGTACTGAAGCGGTGTCTCAAGGGTGCTCATTGAGGCGTCGCAATGAGTACCAAGTGGAAGTCGGATAATGAGGCGGTTGGCTGCAAGAGGCGCGGGGTGAGCTGGCGCAGGTCGTCCTGGTTGGTTAGGACCCTTTGGTCTACTTTGTTGGTGGGGCGGACAGGGCCGGGGCGTGCCGGCGGAGCGGCTATTGCTTGTCGGCGTCGGGCTTGGGCGGGGTGCGGCGCACCTCGGCCATGGTCGCCTCGGTGGCGTCGATGTATTCGATCACCTCGGACTCGCCGATCTCGACCCAGGCGTCGCGGGTCCGGGCGGCGTTGCGGACGACGGGCTGGGGCGTCTCGCGGCCGATGACGTGCTTGCCGGAGACGACGAGGGAAGGCAGCGCGGCGGCGAGGTTGGTGCCGGGGGTGGGGCAGGCGAGCCGGGTTTCCCAGAGCTGGACGATGCGGCCCTCGACGGCGGCCTGGAGGTCGTAGGCGCGGATGAGGATCGCATAGAGGTTGCGGCCGGAGAGATCGAGGACGAGCTCGGCTTCGCCGCTGCGAAAGCGGCGTTTGAAGACATCGGCGCTGATGTGGCCCGGGACCTCGGTCAGTTCCCCCATGAGGTCGAACTTCTTGCCACCGAGAAAGGCGAGCGAGTTTCCGGGACCGCCGCCTTCGTTGCTGGTCCCGAGCGAGCCCCAGGACACGACGATGAACTGGGTGGCGGGGTGGGCGGCGGAGGCGGGGACGAAATGCTGGTCGGTGAGGACCTTGGTGATCACGCGCAGCATCGATTTGTCGAGCGGCGGCTTGTCCCCGCCGATGGCAAAACCGAAGTAGTTGCGGTAGCCGGCATTCACGCCGGCGTAGTACACGGGTTTCTGTGCCGTCGGGATCGGCAGCAGGCGGCCGGCCTCGGTGAAGTCGGTGACGGCGACGACCGTGCGGTCGAGCGCCGCGATCTTCTCCGGCGGCTCGGCGGAGAGCGGACCGGCGGCGAACACGGCCCCGAGGGCGGACGCAAAGGCGACAACGCGGCAGGCAGAGATCGGAGTGGCGATGCGATTCATGGGGATTGGTGCGAGGTGTTGGGGTTCAGGGGATACTCGCTTGGGGCAGGATTGATGCCAGTGGTTTCTCGCCTGCGTGGGCGACGGGAGGCGGGCGCCGATTGGGTGAGGGCACCCTTACGGGGGCGGTGCACCAGGGTGCATACACCCACAAAGACAAAACCGCAGCCGGTGAATCCGGCTGCGGTCCTGTTGCGCGCGTTCGGCGATGCTTAGTGGCCGCCGTGCTCGGCGGCGTGCTGCTTCTTGCGTTCCTCGACGACGCCCTTCTCGAACTCGGCCGGCATCTCCTGATAGTAGGCGAACGTCTCGGTGTGGTTGGCGCGTCCGCCGGTGAGGGCGCGGAGCACGGTGGAGTACTTCGCGAGCTCCTTCTGGGGGACCACGGCCTTCACGACCTGGAAGGCGCCGTCGCTGTCGACGCCGAGGATCTTGCCGCGGCGGCTGGAGATGTCGCCCATGACGGCGCCGATGAACGCCTCCGGCACCTGCACGTCGATGGTGAAGATCGGCTCGAGCAGGCAGGGGCGGGCGGCGGCGAAGGCTTCTTTGAACGCCCAGTAGCCGGCGACCTGGAAGGACACGTCGTTGGAGTCGACGGGG
>JAHFTC010000071.1 GCA_023269585.1 Opitutaceae bacterium | reverse complement strand
GCTGAAGGTGCTGCCGCGGCCCGCCTCGCTCTCCACCCAAACCCGGCCGCCCATCAGCTCCACCAGCCGCCGGCAGATCGCCAGCCCGAGGCCCGTGCCGCCGAACTTGCGGGTCGTCGAGGCATCGGCCTGGCTGAAGCTTTTGAAGAGCCGGTCCATGCGCTCCGGCGGTATCCCGATTCCGGTGTCACGCACGGTGAAACGCAGGCGCAGCCGGCCGTCGTCCTCGATCCCGGCCCGCTCGACCCCCACGTAGACCTCACCGGCGGCGGTGAACTTCACCGCATTGCCCACAAGGTTGACGAGCACCTGCCGCAGCCGCGTGACGTCGCCCACGAGCATGCCGGGCACGGCCGGCTCCACCCAGTAGGCCAGATCGAGGTGTTTCTCACCCGCCCGCGCGCCCAGCACCTCCAGGGCGGACTCCACGCAATCGTGCAACTCGAAGGGCAGCGTCTCGAGTTCGAGGCTGCCGGATTCGATCTTCGAGAAGTCGAGGATGTCGTTGATGAGCGTGAGCAGCGTGTCGCCGGAGACGCGGACCGTCTCGGCAAACTCCCGCTGCTGCTCGGAAAGCTCGGTGCCGAGCATGAGCCCGCTCATCCCGATGACGGCGTTGAGCGGCGTGCGGATCTCGTGGCTCATGTTGGCCAGGAACTCCGACTTGGCCACGGTGGCGGCCGCGGCCTCGCGGGCGAGCTCGTTGGCGCGCTGCACGGATTCCTGCAGCCGGCGGTTCGCCCCCTCCGCGGCCTCGCGAGCGCGCCGCATCTCGTCCTGGGCGGCCCGCTGCTCATTGATGTCCATCATGCCGCCCACCACCCGGATCGCCCGCTGCCCGGAACCGCGCAGGATCAGGGCGCGAGCGAGCACATAGAGACACCGGCCGTCCGCATGCAGGAAACGGTATTCGCACTCCCAACGCTCGGCGGTCGACAGCAGCGCCTCGTCGAACCCCGCCGCGACCAGCGCCCGGTCCTCCGGGTGAATGCGCGCATACCACCACTTCACGCCCGCCGACGGCCCCGGTTGGTCGTAGCCGAACAACCGGGTGACGCCATCGCTCCACCACAGGGCGCCCGACGCCGGGTCGAAATCCCAGACCGCGTCGCTGGTGGCGCGGGCGATGAGGAAGAAGCGCTCCTCGCTCTCGCGCAGGCGCTGCTCCATCTCCATGCGCTCCGTGATCTCGATGGCGGAGCCGATCAGCCGGGTGATCCGGCCGGCCTCGTCCCGCACCGGCTTGAGCTGCGTGAGCCACCAGCGTTCGCGCCCCCCAAGTGAGATCTGCTCCTCGTAGTTGATCGTCGTGCCGGCGAGCATGCAGTCCCGGTAGTGGTCCTCCATCTGCCGCCCTGCGTCGTGGGGCAACTGCGGTGCCAACTGGCTCGGGGTGTGCCCGACGATGGCCTCCGCCGTCAGGCCGGTGAGGCGCTCGAACGACGGATTCACGCCGGCGAAGCGGAACCCGTCGCCGGCCACGTCGAGCACCCAGATGGGCAGGTCGATGCCGCTGTAGAGCTCCTTGAGAAACGCCTCGTGCTCCCGCAGCTGCGCCTCGACGAGCTTGCGCGGCGTCACGTCGGTGATGAAACCGTGCCAGAGCACCGCGCCGTCCGGGAGCCGCTCGGGCAGCGAGTTGCCGAAATGCCAGCGGATCGAACCGTCGGGGCGCCGCACCCGGAACTCGACCACCCAGGGCGAGAGCCGCTCCGCCGATTCCCGCATCGAACGCTCCACCGCCGCCCGGTCCTCGGGGTGGCACGCGGCGAAAAGCGGCGCCGCATCGGCCGCCAGCACCTCGGGCGCGAGACTGTAAAGCTCAATGACTCCAGGGCTGGAATACGGAAGGCTCACCGCGCCGTCCGCCCGCAGCAGCAACTGGAACAACAGGCCGGGGACCTGCGCGGCGATCTTCTCGAGCCGTTGCGCGAACTCCCGCTGGCGCACCTCGGCCTCGTGCAGCGCGGTGATGTCCTGCACTGTCCCGAACACCCGCACCACCCGCTCGGCACGCTGCTCGGTGCGCATCGTGAGGCGCAGCTGGAGCGGCCGCCGTGCCCCCCCGGCGATCGACACATCGAACTGCGTGCCCTCGCCGCGCGCCAACGCCAGACCGAGCGCCGCGCGAATGACCGAGCGCGGTTGCGGCGGGCACAGCCGCAGCAGCAACCCCATCCGGGCGTTGCGGAACGGGAGCCCGAAAACCCGCGCCGCCTCCTCGGACCAGGACGCCACGCGCGTGGCGGCGTCGATCGACCAGTTGCCGATATGCGCCACCGCCTGGGCCTCGAGCAACCGGGCCTCGCTCTCCCGCAGCAGCTCCTCGAGCATCCGGCTGGCGGTTACATCGGTGTGGGTGCCGAGCATGCGCAACGGCCGGCCCTCCGCATCGAAGACGGCCTTGCCCCGCGCCAGCACCCAGCGCAGCTGGCCGTCCTCCCGCCGCACCCGGTGGGCATGCTCGAAGACCGTGATCTGGCCCGCAAAATACCGCCGCACCGCCTCCCGCATCCCCTCGGTGTCGTCCGGGTGCAGCGAACCCAGCCAATGCGACCGGGAGACGAACTCCTCCTGGTCGGGCAGCCCGAGGATTTCGCGGTCGCGGGGCGAGACCCAGATGCGGTCGGCGAGGATGTCCCACTCCCACGCGCCATCGTTGCTGCCCGCGACCGCCAACTGCCACCGCTCCTCGCTGCTCCGCAGACGGTCGAGCGCCTGCACCCGTTCGGTGATGTCCTGGGCGATGCCGATGTATCCAATTACTCGACCCTCGCGATCACGCATGGCCGTGACGGCGAGGCGCACCGGCACGCGCACGCCATCCTTGCGCAGGTAGGTCCAGTCGCGTTCATCGGGTTCCCGCGTCATCTCCGTCTTGGCCACGAACGCTTCGAAACCCGCCGCCACCGGCCGGCCCAGTTCGCGGGTAAGCTCCTCGGCCCGCCGGCGCACCTCATCGAAATCGTGGATGATCACCGGGGTGGTGCGCCCCACGACCTCTTCGGCCGCGTAACCAAGCAGGCGTTCGGCGCCCCGGTTGAACACCTCGATCGTGCCCGCCGCGTCGGTGGCGATCAGCGAATAGGCCGCACTCGCCAGAATGCCGGCCGAGAGACTTTCCGCCCGCCGCCGCGCCGTGACATCGGTCTCGACGGCGACAAACCGCTGCACCGCGCCGTCCGGGCCGAACACCGGATCGGCCTTGATATGCACCCAGTAGGCGGTGCGGTCGCGGCGGTAGTTGAGCAGTTCGACATCGAAGCTCCGCCCCATCCGCCGACATTCGCGCAGATGGGCGACGGTGTTCGGGTCGGTCCCCGGCCCTTGGAGCAGGCGCCCCGGCTGCCGCCCGGCCAACGCGTCGAACTCGTAGCCGGTCAGCCGCTCGAAGGCCGCGTTCACCCACTCGATCCGGCCCGCCGGATCGGTGATGACGACGGCGGCGGTCGTCTTCTGCGCCACGAGGGCGAGCCGCTCCAGCTCGAGAGCAAGGCGTTTGCGCTCCGTCACATCGTGCCGGAGTGCGATGTAGCGCACCGGCCGGCCGGTCGGCCCCATCACCGGCACGATCACGGTGTCGAAGAAGCACTCCTTCCCGTTCTTGGTGAGATTGCACACCTCGCCCTTCCAGATGCGCCCGGCGCCGATCGTCTGCCACATCCCGCGGAAAAACTCCGGCGGATGGCGCGTGGATTTCAGGATACGATGCGTCCGCCCGACCAGCTCCTCGCGGCTGTAGCCGCTGGTGACGCACAACCGGTCGTTGACCTCGAGGATC
Source organism: Opitutaceae bacterium (assembly GCA_023269585.1). Lineage (GTDB taxonomy): Bacteria > Verrucomicrobiota > Verrucomicrobiia > Opitutales > Opitutaceae > CAJCBL01. The sequence goes on along the minus strand of JAHFTC010000071.1, from coordinate 18,955 downwards.
ACCCCGTCGGGCCCCGTCACCGCCACGATGGCCTGCGCATCCATCGCCTCCCGGAATTGCGCGAGGTGATCGCGCGCTCGCTCCAGGTCCGAGAGCAGGGTCGCCCGGCTGAGCAATTCCCGCCGCAACCGCCACAGCGCGCCCCCCAACGCCACGCCGCACCCCAGCAGCGTCGCAATGCTCAAGATGGTGAACAGATGGCGCCGGTGCTCGTCCCGCTGGTTCTCGGCCAGCCGCGCTCCCAGCACGGTGAGTTCCTCGGCGCACGCCAGCCGCAGCGCCTGCGTGATCAGCGCACCGTCCTCTGCAGCGGCCACCGCGCCACGCACCGGCACGAACGGGATTTCCACGTCCGTCGCCTCCAAGTACCTCCCATCGGCTTCGAACCGCCGCCACGCCTCCGTCCGGCGCAGTTCCACGAGCTGCGCCATCGCCCGCTCCGAAACCAGCCGCTCCGGCTGTTCCATGACCAAACCCAAGTGCTCGAACAACCGATCGATGCGCGCGACCTCCGCAGCTGTCACCCGGCCGCGGGCGAGCGCCGCCGGCAGTTCGCCGTGCAGGCGGGCGGCGCTTTCTTCGAGCAACTGAAGCTCGTACACCACCGCCATGAGCTTGCCCGTCCCGCCGGAAGTCGGCGCGACGACCGCCGCCCGATCCAGCCGCAACAACAGGGCGATCAGCTCGGTGAGCTGATCAGCCGTACGCCCACCCTCCCACTGTCGCACAGCGGCCAACCGCGCCAAACCGTCGGCTCGATCCGCCTGCGGAATCGCCGCGGCGGCCAACACCGGTTCGAGCAACGTCAGCGCCTGGTCCGACAGGCGGCGCAACTCCGTCAACGGCGCCGGCGAGACAAGGCCGGTGGCGGCGAAGACGGTGGCGCTCCGTTCGGCCTGCAGCGGCGACACCGCGTGCAGCACCCGCTCCATCAGCGCGATGTTTCGCTCCATCGTCTGCATCGCCCGAGCGTCGTCGCGACTGCGGATCACCAATTGCCAGCACACCCAGACACCGGCGACGATCACGAGCACCAGTGCGAAGACGGTGCGCCGTGACAAGCCGGGCGGAGCAGAGGCGCGGTTGCCGGGGACGGACATGAGAGTTGGGCCATGGCGGGAGGCCGCCTTGGCCGCTCCAGACATCGGCCTGTGGCGAGCTTCCTTAACCGTGTCGATGGGAGCGGAGGTCGAGGAACGGGCGCCGAACCGGCGGTAACACCATCCGAGTCGCTCAGCCTCTCCCGTTTATCCTCCCTGATCTGGCTCTCGCCGCTCGTCCCTCGACGCGCGATTGGCGGATCGCGGCTGAGCCCCAGCCGGACCAACGACAGTCCGCCGGCACTCCGGCTACCGGTCGCGTGACCGCTCGCTCCGCACAATCGCCTCGAGGTCGGCCACGGAAAGCTCATCGAGCTGTTTGACCACACGGTCGGCCCACGGCTCCAGACCATCGACCGGGTGGGTCGTCGCCACCGCCACCGCGCGCATGCCTCCCTCCAACGCGGCCTGCAGGCCGGGCAGCGCATCCTCGAAGACCACGCACCGCGCCGGGGCCCGACCGATGCGTTGCGCGCCGAGGAGGAACACCTGGGGGTTCGGCTTCCCCACCGTCACATCCTCCCCGGCGACCACGTGGGAGAAATACCGCGCCAGCCCCGTGATCGTGAAGATGGTCTCGATGTTCGCCCGGTGCGTGGACGAACCGATCGCGCACGGCACCTTCGCCTCGCGCAACCGCTCCAAAAACTCCCGCACTCCCGGCAACGGCTCGGTGCCCTCCGCGATCACCAACTCCCGGTAGAGCTCCTCCTTGCGCCTGGAAAGCGCGGCAATCTGTTTCGCGTCCTCGGTCCACTTCAGGATGCCGGCAATGATGGCCTCGTTCTTCCGGCCGAAGCCGAGCTTGAAATGACCATGCGGCAGTTCTTCGCCACACTCGCGGGCCAACAAAATCCAGCTCTCCTCGTGCTGCCGCGCCGAGTCGATGATCACGCCATCCCAGTCGAAAAGCGCGCCAATCTCCATGGCCGGCATTCGATGCGCACCCCGGGCTTTTGCGAATTCAAACCATCCGCCCACGCCGCCCGGCTCTCGCGAGCGCATGAAATCCCGTCCCGAGCGGGACAAGATTTCATGTTGTCGCGGTGATGGTTTCACAACCGGGCTTTGCCAACGCCCCGACGACCACCCAGCCTTCGCCCCGCATGCGCGTCGCCGTCATCGATATCGGCAGCAACACCATCAAGCTCCTCGTCGCCGCCCGCTCCAGCGGCGGCGGGATCGAGACCGTGCGCTACGCCGTCGAGGAGGCGCGCCTCGGCCGCGGCCTCGGTGGCGCACGACCCGCACTCCGGGCCGACAGCATGGACCGCGGCGCCGCGGCCGTGGCCGCACTCCTCGCCCTCGCCCACACCGACGCGCCCGCGGCCATCGCCCTCGTCGCCACTAGCGCGGTACGCGACGCCGCCAACGGCCCCGCCTTCGCCGCCCGTCTCCAGCGCGAGACCCGCCTCCCGGTTCGCATCCTCACCGGCACCGAGGAGGCCGACTTGATCGGGCGCGGTCTCGCCGCCGACCCGGCGCTCGCCGGCGCGCGCGACTTCTACCTCTTCGATCTCGGCGGCGGCAGTCTCGAGTGTCTCGAGTTCCGCGACCGGCGCGCCGTGCAGGCGGTGAGCCTGCCCCTCGGCTGCGTGCGGCTCACCGAGCGCTGCGTCGCCGATCCGGCTGCACCGTTCACCGCGACGGATCACGCCACGGTCGCAGGCCTCGTGCAGCAGACCTTCGCCGGCCCGCCGGCCCCGTTCCGTTTCACGCTCCCCTCGCCCGCCACGGCGGTCGCCACCGGTGGCACCGTGACCACCGTCCGCGCCATGCTCGCCGCCCAAACCGGCCGTTCGCTCGACGAGTCGGGCACTAGTGTCGACGTCGCCGAACTGAAAGCACTCCTCGCCCACACCGCCGCGTTGTCGCTCGCCGCGCGGCGCGAACTCCCCGGCCTGCCCGCCGCCCGCGCCGATGTCTTTCCCGCCGCGCTGACCACCATTCTCGAGGTGACGCGCCTCGCCGGGATCGAGCGGCTCACCCACTCGTTCTACAACCTGCGCTACGGCATCGCCGAAGAGTTGCTCAGCGCCGGAACGTGACGACGCACACGGGAGCCAAGCGTCGCGTTACCGGACCCCAAACACCGGTGGCGTAAATTCCGATACGACCGGCAGGCCATCCGCCGCGGAACGTCCGGCACTCGCCGCTCGTCCCTCGACAGCGGGGTTGGCTCAAATCTCCCAGTTGAGCGCGGCCTGGGGCGCGGCGATGCCGGTCGCCTCGACCGCCAACAGGCAAAGGTCGTCCTCGAACTGCTCGCGCCCGCTGAAGCCGCGGACCGCAGCGACGAGCTTGTCGATCAACTCGGCGCCGGGACGGGAGCCGAATTGCAGCGCGAGCGTGGCGAGGCGTTCCGAACCGAAGATCTCGCCGTCGGCATCGCCCGCCTCGAGCACGCCATCGGTGTAGCAGAGCAGCTTGTCGCCGCCGCGGAAGTCGCACTCGCCGCAGGTGTAGGAGTATCCATCGACCAAGCCCGCAGCCGGCTCGGGGCTCGCGAGGCGGAGGAAGGTCGTGGTGCCCGAGGCGGCGTGGAAGAGCACGGGCGGCGGGTGGCCGGCATTGGCGAAGGTCATGCGTTGCAGCTCCGTGTCGATCACGGCACAGAACACCGTCGCGAACACCGGCTGGCCGGTCTGGTGGTAGATCGGGAGGAAGCCGCGGTTGATCTCGGCGAGGACGTGGGCGGGGTTCTCGGCACGTTCGTCGAGTTCGCCCACGAGGCCGCGGATCAGGGCCGTGAGCAGGCCGGCGCGCACGCCGTGGCCCATCACGTCGCACACGAGCACCGCGCACCGCGTATCGGAAAGCTGGAGAATCTCGAAGAAGTCGCCGCCGAGGCTGGCCGCCGGCAGATAGCGCTGGGCGAACTGCAACGCACTGGCCTCGGCCGGCGCGCCGCGCGGGAAGACGGGATAGCTCTGGGTGAGGAAGACGTTCTGGACCTTGCAGGCCATCAGCAGGTCGGCCTCCATCTCCGCGGTGCGCTCGCGCAGCTCCTCCTCCATGCGCTTGCGCTCGGTGATGTCGTGGCTGATGCCGACGATGCCCACCATCTTGCCCCGCAGATCCTGCAGCGGCACCTTCGTGGTGATCGCCCAGCGCCGCGTGCCGTCGGGCATGACGTCGCTGCTCTCGCGGTTGATGATCGACGGGCCGCCGGCCAGGACGCGGTGGTCCTCGACCATCGAGCGCTCGCCGCGGGCGTCGTTGCGGAAATCGAGGATCGTGCGCCCGAGCGCGCCCTCCTGGGTCTCGACGCCGATCATCTTCTGGTGGGCGCGGTTGTTGAGGAGGTAGCGGCCGGCGCGGTCCTTGACGAACACCCGGCTGGGCAGGTGGTCGATGATCGTGCGCAGGAGCGTGCGCTCCTGCTTGAGCTTCTCCTCGATCAGCTTCGTCTCGGTGTGGTCGCGGGTCAGGCCGAAGGTCCCGATGATGTTCCCCTCGCGGTCGCGCCAGGGCAGCTTCGTGGCCGAGCCCCAGGTCACCGTCCCGTCGCGCAGTTCGAGCCGCTCGATCTGGCCGAGCGAGGACGCGCCGGTGCGCATGATCTCGCGCTCGGTGTCCAGCGCGAGCTGGGCATGCGACGTGGCGAAGTAGTCGAAATCCGTCTTGCCGATCATCTCCTGCGGCGAGGCCGCTCCGAGCCACTTCGCCTGGGCGGCATTGACGCGGATGAAGCGGCTGTCCCGGTCCTTGAAATAGATCCGGTCCGGGATCGTATCCATCAAAGAATGCAGAATCTCCGAATCGAGCGATTCGGTGGCCGCGGACCGGGTTTCTGGCGGGCCGTTCTGCATGTGGGAGCGAGACCGTGGCCGACCGGGAAACAAAGGGCAATCCGTTCCTGCCGGGGTTTTCCACCAGCCCCGAGCACCACGGAGCATTGCGGCAACAGCTCCGTGGCCGGCGTCAGCCAACGATGCAATCGAACCACCCACGGACGCCAATCCATGCGAACAAAGGTGGCGGGCCGCGGCGGCGCGAACCAGTGGTGCCGTGCCACCCGCTCTTGCGCGCTGGCCTCGTGTTCCGGCCTTCGCGTGCAGCGGTGTCTCTTCGCGGTTTCTGCCGCAGGAAGGCTCAGCGGCGGGCGCGCCGGATCGTTTTCTGCAGTGTCTGCTGCGCCGCGCGGAAGTCCGGCGGCACCGCCGCCCGCAGGTCGAGCGGTGCGCCCGTGATCGGGTGCGCGATGACAAGGTGCTCGGCATGGAGCATCACCCGCGGCACGGCCACCGGCACGCTCGGGGCGCGAAACCCGTAGACCGGATCGCCCAGCAACGGATGGCCGACACTGGAGAGGTGCACCCGGATCTGGTGCGTGCGCCCGGTGTAGATCCGGCACCGAACGAGCGCGGCATGCGGCACCCACGATTCGAGCACGGTCCAGTCGGTGCGGGCGGCCCGCCCGCCAGCGGCGACCGCCTTCATGCGGTGCCGCTGCGTGGGATGCCGCGCGATCGCCTTCTCGATCTTGCCCGTGCCCTGCTTGGGGATGCCTGCGACCAGCGCGAGATACTCCTTCACCACATCACGCCGGGCAAACGCCGCGGCGAGCGAGCGGTGCGCGACATCGTTTTTCGCGACGAGAATCACCCCGGAAGTCTCGCGGTCCAGCCGGTGCACGATGCCCGGCCGCTCCACCCCTCCGATCCCGCTGAGCGAACCCCGGCAATGCGCGAGCAGCGCATGCACCAGCGTGTCCTCGCCGGTGCCGGCCCCGGGATGCACGACCATCCCGGACGCCTTGTTGATCGCGAGCAGGTGCTCGTCTTCGAACAGGATCTCGAGCGGGATGTCGACCGCGCGCAGCTCCGCCGGCTTGGTTTCCGGGAGGGAGAACACGAGTACGGCGCCCGCGTTCACCGCCTGTTTGCGTGCAACGGGCTGGCCGCCAACCGAGACCAGCCCGGCATCGAACGCCCGCTGCAACGCCGCGCGGCTGTGCTCGGGGAAATGCGCCGCGAGCACCTTGTCGGCGCGCTCGCGGCGAATGCCCTCGGGAACGGTGAATTCGATCGGCACAGTCGCTCACTTCGCCACCGGCTTCTGCAGCAGCTGCTGGCGGAGGATCGTCGCTGCGAGCGCGTCGTTCATCGCGTCGTCGCCGCCGCTCTGCACGAGCACGTCGGGCGTGATGCGGATCTCGCCTTCCTTCACCAGGCGCAGGCTCTCGAGCAGCGTGACGCCTTCCTTGCCGATGGCGGAGGCGAGCAGGTCGTAGCTCTGCTTGCGCGCCTCGGCGGTGATGCGGATCTGCTCCGCCTCGCCCTTGGCGGTCTCGATCTGCGCCTTCGCGCGTTCGCCGGCGGTCTTCACCGCGAACTCCGCCTCGACGAGCTGCTTCTGCTGCTCGGCCTCCTCGCGGGAACGGATAAACTGCTGGCGGGCGACCTCGGCCTGCTGCTGTTGCTGGTAGGTCGCGCGCTGGTTGCTCGCCACTTCCTTGTCGGTCTGGGTGAGCAGGAGCTTCTGGCCCGCCTCGGTCGCATCGAGGCCGATCGCGCCGATGAATGAACCGAGGAACGTGAGGTGGTAGGGGCGGAATTCGGTCTCGAGCAGTTTGCTCGTCATCGTCTCCACCCGGCTGCGGCTGGCGACATACTCGAGCGCGCCGAGCGTCTCGGCGACGTTGCGCAACGCGGCACGGGCGGTGGGCAGGACGAGGCGCGCCTCCAGGATCTCGAGTTCGTCGTCCTCCTGGGTGTCCTTCACCACGCGATCGGGGTCGCCGAGCAACGCGACCAGGTACGGGGCGTTCTCGGCGGCCACGGAGAGCGAGAGGCGCACGTCGACCGGGAAGGTGAAACCGTCCTTCGAGCGCACGCTGATCGAGTAGTCGACACTCTGCTGGTTGCCGCCGCGCCGGCCGGAGCCGGCGTTGGAGGCGTGCCCAACCGCCTGGTACGTGTAGACGCGCTGGGTGGTCTTGACCTTGATGACCTGGAACGCCTCGGGGTGGAGGTTGTAGGCGCCGGGCAGGAGCGGCTGGCGCCAGATGCCGCGGAAGCCCTGCGGCACGATGTCCACGCCGTTGACGGTGATCTTCTCCGTGCCGGTGTAGACGTCGCCCGCGTTGGCCTTCACCACGCCGACCTCGCCGGCGGCGACGAGCGTGACGGGGCGCATCTCCACCTTGAAGAGGCGCGGGTTGATGCGGTAGTTGCCGGGCGTGAGGATCGTGAGCTGCGGGCCGCGGAAGCCGGCGCCGTCGGCGAGAAACTTGGTGGCGTCGAGCATGTCGTCACCGGATTTCCACGCCGGGGCGAAGACGGTGCCGCCCGGCAGCACCTGGCCGTCGAGCGCGGTGACGACCCCGATCTGGCCGTTGGGCACCATGATCGTGCCGACCTTCTCGACCTCGTAGGACCACGGCCAGTATCCGAAATGCCAGCCCGGCCCGAGCACCTTGCCCTGCGGCCCCTTCTCCCCGGCCACCGCCACGATGTGCCCGGCCGGCAGCTCCGCGCCGAGCGTGCGGATCACGACGCCGGTCTGGTCGGAGGAGACATAAACCGCCGAGGCGACGACGAAGGCCGCGACCCCGAGCAGAACCGAAACCAACCCCGCGCTGCCCAAGGTGGCGCGGGTGGAGGGCGAAACGGTGGTGGCACGTACTACCATCGCAAGCACGCCGCCGAGGAGAAGAACGGAACCGATGACGAGAGCAAACATGAGGGAAGGGGGTTGAGGTGGACGAGCGGCGCGGACCGTAGCCGCCGAACCGTCGCGACGCCAAGCGAATCGTGGTTACAAGGCCGGGCGATCTTTCCGGCGCACCGCGGCCGATCCGGCGGAGGCCCGGCGGACGGAGGTGCCTCCCCGCGGCCACCGCTTCCGCGCCCGCGGCGATTCGCCGCCGCTCACCGCGGCGCGGGCCCGCACGAAAAAGCCGCACGGTCGCGGGACCGGGCGGCGGGAAAGCGGAGACGGGGCGCGGCGCTCAGCCGGCGACCTCGTGATTGCTGAAGACGTTCTGCACGTCGTCGAGCTCCTCGAGGGCCTCGACGAGGGTGGCGACCTTCTCGGCATCCTCGGCGCTGAGCGCGAGCGGGATCTTCGGCAGGTACACGATCTCGCTCGAGTCGGGCTTGAGGCCGGCCTTCTCGAACACACCCGCGAGGGTGTAGTAGGTGTTGACCGGGCAGATGACCTCGAAGCCGTCCTCCGAGCTGCGCACATCGTCGGCCCCGGCGTCGAGGGCGATCTCCATGAGCTTGTCCTCGGTGATCTTGGCCTTGCCGATGAGGAACTGGCCGCAGTGGTTGAACTGGAAGGACACGGCGCCGGTCTGCGCGAGGTTGCCGGCGTAGCGGGTGAACACCGAGCGCACCTCGGAGGCGGCGCGGTTCTTGTTGTCGGTGGTGACCTCGACGATGACGCCGGCACCGGCGGGCGCGTAGCCCTCGTAGGTCATCTGCTCGATCGCCGCGCCGGCGAGTTCGCCGGTGCCCTTCTTGATCGCGCGCTCGATGTTGTCGTTGGGCATGTTGGCATCGCGCGCCTTGCCGAGGATGGTGCGCAACCGGGCATTGGCGCTGGGATCACCACCGCCGGAGCGGACGGCAATGGTGATTTCCTTGCCGAGGCTGCTGAAGATCTTGCCGCGCTTGGCGTCGATCGCGCCTTTGAAGTGTTTGAGCTTAGCCCATTTGCTGTGGCCGGCCATGGTGAGGAGGTGTTCGGGGTGTTGAGGTGTTGAAAGGGAGAACGAAAACGCGGCCGGGCGCCACGGTTTATTTGCGCTTCGGGCGCTTGCCCGAGGGGGTGACGTTCTTCACGCCGCCCGCGGCCGGCGCCGGCAGCGGGTCGTCGTCGGGCATGCGGTTGATGATGATCTGCTGGCCGATGGTGAAGAGGTTCGAGACCGTCCAGTAGAGCGCGAGGCCGGAGCCGAAGCCGTAGCAGAACACCACAAACAGGATCGGCATGAGCTTCATCATCTTCGCCTGCATGTTGTCCATCGACGGCATGGGCATGATGTGCATCTGCACGATCGAGCTGATGCCCATCAGGATCGGCATGATGTTCAGCGGGAAGTTGAAGCCGAAGAGCGGAATCGTCGCCACGGTATCGGGCGAGGCGAGATCCTTGATCCAGAACCACTCGGCGAAGCGCAGGTCGGAGGAGGTCTGCAGCATCGCGAAGAAGCCGATGAAGAACGGCATCGTGATGAGGATGGGGAGACAGCCGCCAACCGGATTGACCTTGGCCTCCTTGAACAGCTCAAGCGTGGCCTTCTGCTTCTTCTGCGGGTTGTCGGAATACTTCTCGTTGATCTCCTTCAGGCGCGGCTGGATCTTGGCCATCCGCTTGGACGACTTCGCCGCGCTGAGCGTGAGCGGCAGCGTGACGGTCTTGAGCAGCAGGGTGGTGAAGATGATCGCCCAGCCCCAGTTGCCGAAGAAGCCGTGGAACCAATTGAGGAGGGTGAGCAGCAGCGGCGCAAAGAACCCGGCGAAGAAGATCCGGTTGAAGAAATACCCGTCGAACTCCATCGCGTGATGCTCGCTGTGTTCGAAGGTCTTCAGACGCGCATACTCCTTCGGGCCCACGTAGAGCTTGCCGCCGAGCGTGGCCGCGGCGCCGGGTTCGAGTCGGGGCAGGTCCACATTGAAATCGGCGGTGATGCCGAAGGCCGTCGGCACATCGGGCAGCATCGGCTGCACCTTCACGCGACGCACGACGAGCCCTGAGCCGGGCTGGTCGGGGGTGAAGATGGCGGCAAAGAACTGGTTCTTCACGGCGCCCCACAACGCCTTGGCGGGCTGCTCGTGATAGGCCTTCGGCTCACTCGCGCCGATACCGAGAAAACCGGAGCCGCCGCTGAGCTTGTCGCGGCTGATGTACTCGGCGTCCTCGCCGTCCCACGTGGCGGCGTTGAGGTACATGCCCGTGTCGTTCTTGTCGACCAGGGTGGCGGTGCCGAGGTTGAGCGAGAGACGCTGCGCCCCGAGGGCGGTGGCGGAGACATTGCGCACCGTGGTGGCTACCTGGATGCGATAGGGATCGCCGGGTTGGCCGGGCTGCGGGAGCGTGAACGTGCGCGTAACCTCAAGCCGGCCGTCGGCCACGGCGCGGAAGGTCACGTGGCCGGGCGTCTGCTCGACGACCTCCCACTGCGCGACGGCATCGAGCCCGGGCACCCCGGTGAACGAGAGCATCGGCGCGGCGTGGACCGCATTGAAGACGTACGGCGCCGGCTCGCCCTTCACCGCCGGGTGCTTGAGCAGCGCCACATCGCGGATCGCGCCGCCGAAATCGGTGAGGGCCACCTGCAGCTCGGCATTGGCGAGGGTGATGACCCGCGCCTGCGCGGGCGCCACGGTCGGAAGCGCATAAAGGCCGTGGGCGACCAGGGGCGCGGCCGCGGGCAGAGGGGCGGAAGTCGGTTGGCCGGCGGCGGGAGTGGCTCCCTCGACAGCGGGCGGCGTCGCCGCCGGGACGGGGGCCACGGGGCGCGGCTGCGGTTGCGGCCGGAACCAGATCATGCCGGCGAAGGCCGCGATCAGCAGAAGGACGCCGATGGTCGTGTTTTTCTTATCCATGGAGGCGGGGGGCGCGGCGGGTGTTCAGGGGAAAGGGCGCGCCGGTCGCCGCTCGCGCGGAGCGCGGCAGCCAGCGGAAAGTCTCAGGCACCGCGTCCTCGCCACCCGGATGCAACGGGTGGCAGCGCAGGAGGCGGCGGGCGGTCAGCCAGAGCCCGGCGAAGAGTCCGTGGCGCTGGAGCGCCTCGACGGAGTACTGCGAGCAGGTCGGGTGAAAACGGCAGCCGCAGCGCGGGCCGAACACGAGGGGCAACAGCGGCGACACCACCAGCTGGTAGATCCGAACCACCGCGACCGCGGTCAGGCGCGGCGCGCGCCGGAGCAGCCGGCCGGGCCGGCGCCAGGAGGCGGCGTTGCGCTCACTGCTGAACTGTCGGTTCGCCGGCAAGTCTGCGGAGGGTTTTCAGGAAACGTTTCTCGAAGTCGCCCGCATCGGCCCGGGTCATCGACGGACGGGCCGAAACGATGAGATCGAGGCCGGGCGGAATCTCGTGTTGGTGGTGCCGGAAGAGCTCGCGCAACACGCGCTTGCACCGGTTGCGCACGACCGCACCACCCACGGCCCGCGAGGCGGCAACACCCAGCCGAGTCGGCCGCGCGTCGCCCCGCTCGCGAACCCAGAGCAGGAACCACCCCCCGTCGAGCCGGCGCCCGTTCTCGCGCGCGGCGGTGAAGTCGGCGCTGCGACGAACGCGTTGCGCCGGTCCGAAACGGAGGCGGCCCTGCGGGGCGTCAGACAACGGTGAGACGCTTGCGGCCCTTGGCGCGGCGAGCGGCGAGCACTTTGCGGCCGCCACGGGTGGATTTACGGGCGCGGAACCCGATCTTGCGGGCGCGCTTCTTCTTATGCGGACGATAGGTCGGTTGCATGGTATTTAGGAAAAAAGAGGGGGAAGTTGGCCGGCCGCCTCCACCGGTGTCAAGCCCTCGACCGAGGCGAATCTCGGGAAAGCGCAGGCCCGCCCCGCGCGCCTGCCCCTCCCGCGGTGCGGCGCACGCGACCCGACAGCACCTCCTCTCCCGCCCTGCGCGCTCCGCGCCAGGCCATCGGAGCCCACCAAGACCCTTCCGGCCGGCACTCCCGCGGTGCGCCGGCACCGAGCAACTCGACGGAAGACTCGGGCGGGGCACGGAGAGCGTGCCCGCCATCTTCGTCGCGGAGCACCCGCCCCGCTCGCAGCCCGGAGCCGCCAACGGCGCCGCGGTTCAGAGCGCGAGCAGCTCGCGGCAGGCGGCGAGGTACTTGTCCTGCGTGCCCTTGATCACATCGGCCGGCAGCTGCGGCGCCGGCGGCTGCTGGTTCCACTTGATCGCGAGCAGGTGGTCGCGCACGAACTGCTTGTCGTAGCTCGGCGGCGAGCAATCGAGCCGGTACTCGGCCTGCGGCCAGTAGCGCGAAGAGTCGGGCGTGAGGACTTCGTCGATGAGGAAGAGGTTGCCCTGCGCATCGGTGCCGAACTCGAACTTCGTGTCCGCCAGGACGATACCAGCCTTCGCCGCGCGGTCGCGGCCGAACGTGTAGAGCTCAAGACTCACGGCCTTGACCTTCTGGTAAAGCGCCGCGCCGATGGCGGCCTCGCCCTGGGCGTCGTTGATCGGTTCGTCGTGCTGCCCCTTCGGCGCCTTCGTCGTCGGGGTGAAAAGCGGCTCGGGCAGCTGCTGCGCCTGGCGCAGGCCGGCGGCCAATTTGATGCCGCAGATCTCCCCGGTCTTCTGGTACGAGGACCAGCCGCTGCCGACGAGGTAACCGCGCACGACGCACTCGATGGTGAGTGGCTTGAGCTTGCGCACGATCATCGAGCGCAGTTGCAGGTCGCGGTCGGTGATGCCGCGGCGCTGCATCTCACCGAGCTGGTCGGGCAGGAGGTGGTTGTTCAGGACCTTCTCAGTGAGCTTGAACCAGTGGTTGCTGATCTGCGTGAGCAGGATGCCCTTGCCCGGAATGCCGTCGGGCAGGACGACGTCGAACGCCGAGAGTCGGTCGGTGGCAACCATCAGGATGGCGTCGCCACAGTCGAAGAGCTCGCGGACTTTGCCGGAGGCGATCTTCGGAAACGAAAGGCCGCAGATGTCGGTCACGGCCTTGGGGGGTAGCGCAGCGGAGATCTCGGAGAAGGTCATGGCCGCCTAGGAAACCGAGGCGGCCGCCTCGCGCGAGTCGAAAGCGTCGCCGCCCCGCCGCCAAACAACGACCGCCTTGGCGGCGGCCTGCAAAAACACGCCCCCGCGCTTGCCATCCCCCGCGATCCTTCCCCACTTACCGGCCCACCCGGCCCTGCTCCCGCGCCCCGACGCCGCCCAACCGCACGTGGCGCACGTAATTTGTATTTCACTCCCACCCCGATCGGACCGATGACCTCCCGAGCATGACCATGGCTACGCGCATCCTCCTGGTCGACGATGACCCCGCCGGCGCCGAACTGACCGCCGCGGCCTTGCATGAACTGGGCTACGGCTCCGGCGTCAGCATGGCGAGCGACGGCGAGGAAGCGCTCGACTTCCTGTTCCGGCGCGGCCCCTTCAGCAGCGCCCCCGATGCCCCGCCGTCCGTCGTCCTCCTCGACCTGAAGATGCCCAAGGTGGACGGCCACGAGGTCCTGCGCCAGATCCGCGCCGACCCGCGCCTGCGCCGCACCCGGGTCGTGGTCCTCACCTCCTCCGACCAGGAGGCCGACATCAAGCGCAGCCACGAGCTCGGCAGCGACGCCTACCTCGTCAAGCCCACCAGCATCGTGGAGCTGATCGACCAGCTCGGCCGATTGTCGCCGGATTGGCACCAAGTGTCAGATACGACCACACCGAAGAATCCATGACGACGAGGGCGCAACAGCCTCTCCGCATCGTCCATCTCGAGGACGACCTCGGCGCCTTCGAGCTCGTGCGTGCCATGCTCCAGGCCGACGGCATCGAAGCCACGATCGAGCACGTCGACGAGCCGGCCGCCTACCGCCGCGCCCTGGCCCCGCAGCCGCCGGACCTCATCCTCTCCGACTTCAACCTCCCGGGCATCGACGGCCTCGCCGCCCTCGCCATCAAACGCGAGCTCTGCCCCGGCATCCCCTTCATCTTCGTCTCCGGCGCCCTCGGCGAGGAGACCGCCGTCGAGTCGCTGCGCAACGGCGCCACCGACTTCGTCCTCAAGGGTTCGCTGGCGCGCCTTGCCTCCTCCGTGCGCCGCGCCCTCACCGAGGCCCGCGAACACCGCGAACGCCTCCGCGCCGAGCAGTCGCTGCGCGCCAGCGAGGAACGCTTCCGCCGCCTCACCGCCAACGCCCCCGACGCCATCTTCCGCTACCGGCTCGAGCCCGATCCGGGTTACGACTACATCAGCCCCGCCGTCGAACAGATCGTCGGCTACCGCCCCGAGGAGTTCTACGCCGATCCCGAGCTCGCCGGCCGCCTCGTCCCCCCCGGCGATCGCGACGAGCTCCGCGCCATCGTCCGCAGCCGCGTCGTTCCGCTCGGCATCCGCGAGATCCGTTGGCTCACGCGCGACGGCCGCACCATCGTCACCGAACAGCGCTTCGTGCCGGTGCGCAACGAACTCGGCCAGCTCGTCGCTGTCGAGGGCATCGCCCGCGACATCACCGCCCGCAAGCGCTCCGAGGAGCAGATCCATCTCCTGTCCGAGGCGATCGAGCAGAGCCCCGTCGGCGTCTTTGTCGCCGATGCCCAGAACCGGGTCGTCTTCGCCAACGCCCGCCTGCTCGCGATGAGCGGCTACGCCCACGACGAACTGCTCAATCAGGACCCGGCGCTGTTCGTCTCCCCCGACAACGCCCCCGAACTCTGCGCCGAGATGCGCCGCATCATCAGTTCCGGCCACACCTGGCAGGGCGACTTCGTCTGTCGGCGCAAGAACGGGCAGGACTACACCGTCCGCGCCAGCATCGCCCCGATCTTCGATCGCGACGGCCGCGTCCGCAACTACCTCAGCATCCACGAAGACGTTACCGCCGCCCGCGTAGAACAGGACCGCCGGCGTCAGCTCGAGGCCCAGCTGTTCCAAGCGCAGAAGCTGGAGACCATCGGCACCCTCGCCGGCGGCATCGCCCACGATTTCAACAACATCCTCACCGGCATCCTCGGCTTCACCGAGATCGCCGCCCTCTCGATCGCGGAGGACCATCCCGCCCACAACGATCTCGCCGAGGTCCGCAAGGCCGGCATGCGCGCCAAGGATCTCGTCGCCCAGATCCTCACCTTCTCCCGCCAGAAGAACACCCAGCAGATCCCCCTCGATCTCTCCGCGGCGGCCGACGAGGCACTCAAGCTCGTGCGCGCCTCCACCCCGGCCACGATCGAGATCGAACGCGACCTCGCCCCCGGCCGTGTCCGCGCCGACCCCACCGCGATCCACCAGATCGTCCTGAATCTCTGCACCAACGCCGTCCACGCCATGCGCGGCAAGGTCGGGCGGCTCACCGTGCGCATCACCCCGTTCGTCAACAACGAGCAGTTGGCCGACACCACCCCGAAGCTCAAACCCGGCAACTTCCTTTGCCTGAGCATCGCCGACACCGGCCACGGCATGGACGAGGCCACCCTCAAGCGCCTCTTCGAACCATTCTTCACCACCAAGAAGCTCGGCGAAGGCACCGGGCTCGGCCTCGCGCTCGTGCGCGGCATCGTCAACGCCCACAACGGCGCCCTGCGCGTCACCAGCCGGGTGGGCGTCGGCACCACGTTCGATATCCTCCTGCCCGTCTGCGCCGAGACCGAACCACAGCCCGAAACCACCACCACCATCACTCCCGGCAACGGCGAGACTGTCGCCGTCATCGACGACGAGAAATCGGTGGCCACCTTTGTCGGCGCCCGGCTCGACCAGCTCAAATACCGGTCGATGGTGTTCAACGACGCCCGGGAGGCCCTCGCCACCCTCCGCGCGGAGCCGCGCCGCTTCGACCTCGTCGTGACCGACCTCACGATGCCTCACCTCACCGGGCACGACCTCATCCACTCCCTGCGCAGCGCCGGGATCACGACCCCCGTCGTGCTGATGTCCGGGTTCTGCAACGAAGGGCTCACCGAGGACGGCATCGGGGAGCTCGGCCGCACCATCCTGCTCACCAAACCCTTCAACGGCGACGATCTCGCCCGCGCCGTGCGGCAGGCGCTCACCAGTTGAAATCCGGTTCCGCGGAAATTCCGCTTGCGCACCCCGGCCCCGGACCTAGCTTCCGCGCTCTTCTACTGGGTCCCCATCGTCTAGCCTGGTTAGGACACCACCCTTTCACGGTGAGAACCGGGGTTCGAATCCCCGTGGGGACGCCAATCAAAACAACCGCCGCTCAGGCGGTTTTTTTGTGGGCGCTGCGCAGCAGTTCGAACCCCGGAGGGGTTTGTGAAGCGCAGCGTAACGGGGCCTCCGAAGGAGGAGGGCAACGCCCCGAGGCTCCGCCGAGCCAATCCCCGTGGGGACGCCAACTTCTAAGGCCCGCAATTCCAACGAGTTGCGGGCCTTCGTATTGAAGGATCCCTGAAAGTAAGAATGCCAGTAAGAATGGATCCGTCAACCGGCGGCTGCATTCGGCGATGGCGGGCGTCATTTCTTTACACGTCCGAGAGGCCCCGCAAAAGCCCCTGCCCAATTGCCACAATCTGGCCGGGAAACCGCGTTCGCGACGAGCGCGAGAAAAGGGGGCCAGAACCCGCCGCCAGCAGCGCCGACGGCGGGTTCCCAAGCGATACGCCCGGCGGAGCGAGCCCCTACCGAGCCAGCTGCAGCGGGCTTAGGGGAGTCTCCGGTGCTCAAGGAGATCGCATCATTGGTCTCCTGTGGCGAATCGAAATGAACACTGGCCATGGCCAGGGACATTGCTTCGTAGTGGATTCCTCAACTGGAGAGATTGCTCGGAGACCGGAGGCCGATCACAACCGGAGAGTGCAAGACCCCCAGAACTACTGGTTGCAGAAGTTGCGGCAGTTGAACCCCAACATCAGTAACGCCAAAGGCGACGGCGCGGCGCGGTTCGCCCCGCACAAACCGCTTCTGCTCTTGGCGCTGTTGGATCTTGCCGAGCAAGCCGGGCCCGCCGGCATCGGCCCGCGCATCGCCCTGAGCGCCGATCTCCGGGTTCGCTTCCTCGAATCGTGGTCCATCGTCGTTGCCCGCTGGGGCACGAAGCCCGAAATCCGCCTACCCTTCTACCACCTCTCCTCACAGGAGTTCTGGAAACCTCTACGCACCGACGGCACGGCTTCGGCAGCTCCGGAATCAACCGCCGCCATTGAGCTGCATCCCGGCTTCGCCGCATGCCTATCCGTCCCGGGATTTCGGAACCTCGCCCGGCATGTCCTAATTCAGTCTTGGTTTCCCGCCGACGAACAACTCGGCCTCTACGCCTTGCTCGATGAGACACCTGACGGCGGCGCAACCACCGCCATGCTCGTTGAGGAGGCGGCGAAGATCGCCGTCGCCACCGGGCGCGATGCTCGCTTCCGCATCCAAGTCGTCGGCCAATACGTTTTCACCTGCGCGCTCACCGGCTACGCGCTGACGGCCGCCAACAGTGGCGCGACCTTGGTCGAAGCCGCGCACATCGCGGATTTCGCCACCTCACGAAACAACGATCCGCGCAATGGCCTCGCCCTCACGCCCGATGCGCACTGGTCGTTCGATGAGCATCTGTGGACCATAGACGAAAATCTCCGCGTGGTGGTCGCGAGAAACGCCTTCTCGGATTCGAGCCCCGAAGGATCCAGTCTCGCCCGCTTCCATGGGCGCCCTCTTTTCTTCCACGCTCAATCCCGCCTGCGTCCTCACGAGGAATTCCTCGCCCGCCATCGGGCTCGCTTCACAATATAGCTGCAGCAGACATTTTCATCTCAAGACCAAGCTTTTGACCTGTCGCGATTTGCGCCAAGCGCCCAATGGCAAACAACTCGCAAGAGTCCCATCCGAAGCCGCTGTTCGAAGACCACCGAAGAGACGGCAAAACCTTCGTCCCTCCCGCGGTAGACCGGGGCTGGCAGGCGATGGACTTCCCGGACACAATTCTGCCCGAACTCATCTGGATCGGGTTCCTCCAAGATAGGTGGGGCAATCGTAGGGGGGCCCAATTGGCGGTCCAGTTGATCAAAACCGCCCTCGAAATGTGGGTCGATGAATTCAAACCTGAGTTCGGTTTCGCAAGCATGCATCGCATGTTGTCCGCGGCTCATCGCAACGCGATCCGAGAGCGCCTCCAAAATTGCGGTACGCTTACCAACTTCCAAGAAGCGTTGGGGCCTTTCCTGCAATGCTACCCGGAAAACAATCCGCTCAAATATCTCGTTGACTGCCACCGCTCGGATTTCGCCTCAAATGACATCGATTGTGCCAAGCGGGTGATCGATCCGCGGATCAACCGTTGGTCCAAGGAAGGGACCGCGATGCAGGCCGTGATCGTCCTCGGCGAACTGGCCTCCGGCCGGCTGACTCTGCCGCAAGGCGATGGGCCCCCGATGAATTTCGAGGCAATTTTTGATGATCCCGAGTCTCCTTCCGCCAAGGAGAGCGCCGGTTTCCTGCGGGCCATGCTGAGCGGCACCTATGCGTTCCACAGAACCCATCTCGATCCGGCTTGGTCCAAATACTTCTGGAACCGTGGATACAGCCTTGAGCCGATCCATGACCGTCTGCAACTACCGCCTTCTCCCAGCGCGGATGATCATGTGCTGATCCGTTTCCGTTTGGACTTCGCCCGCCTCTGTATTTCCAAGCTGCGGGAAATCGCCACGCCCGTGATCCTCGCTGCAAAGACCGAGGAGGAACACGCAGTCGTGAACGGACTCCTCGCGCGCCAGGTGACCCTCGCAACTGCGGTAATCGATAACTTCGAGGTGTGGAATTGGGAGATCGGTCCCCTCTATTTGCGCGCGCTCACCGATTGCCACATTACTCTGGCCTGGATCCTCGGCGACGTCCCCAAACGTGCCCGTGATTATGTCATAGCGGGCTTGGGTCAGGAGAAGCTCCAGATCGGTCACAAGGAGCGTGAACTGGAGAAGATGACAGACCCTGATGAGCGAACCGAGTACCAGGGCCTGATCCGAATTTTGAAGCGTTGGGTCGAAAGCCAGAAATTCCTGTTCTGGATTCCCGTGAATGTGGGTGCATGGAGCGGCAAGAACACCCGCCAGATGGCGGAGGAGGCCGGATGCCTCGACCTCTACAACCACGCTTACCTCGGCTCTTCCGGTTTTCTAGTGGCTAGGATTGGGGTGCCGGGAGCGGCTTGAGATCGAGTTTGCCGCAGTGAAACAGGATGCGGATACGGTAGTTGGCGAAGCTGCGGAACCCCCGCGCAT
>JAHFTC010000070.1 GCA_023269585.1 Opitutaceae bacterium | reverse complement strand
GCGATCGCGGCCACGGAATACTTGCTGGCCCGCAAGGCCGCGATCAGGTATCGCTCTTCTGCACTCAGTTGCTGGTACCCCATCCACCCAGAATGTCGCACTTACTTCCTGAATCCAAGATGTCAAACACGAGGGCGCCGCCTACTTCGTCACGTTCCGCCTCGCGGACTCCTTGCCGGCGGAAGCGGTCGCCCGCTTCAAACTCGAACGCGAAGCCATCTTGGCCGAAGCTCTCGCCCACCAGCGCCCCTTCAGTTGGCACGAGGAACAACAGCTCCGGGCGCTGTATTCGGAAAAAATGGATGGCCTGCTCGACGCCGGCGAAGGCTCCTGTTGCCTCCGGCAGACGGAGATCGGCGAACTCGTGGCCACGGCCCTGAAGTTCTTCGCCGGCCAACGCTACGATTTGCACTCCTGGGTGGTGATGCCCAATCACGTGCACGCGATTGTGTGGCCCTATTCCGGGCACACCCTGAGCGAGATCCTCCACAGCTGGAAATCCTACACGGCGAAACAGGCCAACCGGATCCTCGGGCGCGGGCATGAGGCCTTCTGGCAGACGGAGTCCTACGACCACTGGATACGCGACGACCGCGAGCACGCCCACTTCGTGGCGTACATCGAAGCCAATCCCGTGAAGGCGGGGTTGTGCGCGCGCCCAGAAGACTGGCGCTGGAGCAGTGCCGCGGTAGCGGCAGGCATCCTGCCTGCCGTAGCCCGCGGCATCCCTGCCGCTCCGGCAGTGGAGGCAGGCATCTTGCCTGCTGTAGTCTGCGGCATCCCTGCCGCTCCGACAATCCGTCATGGTCGATCGGATGCGGCTGGAAGCCGGTCGCTACGGCAGGCCGAGATGCCTGCCGCTACCACGATCCCGAGGCCGCCGGCCACTACCGTTTGGCTCAGTTGCGGTGTGCTGCGCGCCGAATTGGAGGCACTCCAGCGTGCGGGTCGACTGCACGGGGAACTGCGTTTTCTCGACTCCATGCTGCACATGGCGCCACCCCGCCTGCAGGCCGAGTTGGAGGCCGCGCTCGGCCGGCCCGGCCCCGGCGGCGGCCGCCTCGTGCTGGTCTACGGCGATTGCTGCGGCCGGATGCTCGATCTTGTGCGCGAACACCGCGTGGGCCGCGTCAACGCCATCAACTGCGCGCAGATGCTCGTGGGCCGCGTCCGCTATCGCGAACTCATGCACGCCCAGGCGTTCCTTCTGCTGCCCGAATGGGCGCAACGCTGGCGGGAGATCATGCGGGTGGAACTGGGCCTTTCGGCGGAAGTGGCCCATGACCTCATGCGCGAGCACCGCCGCGAGATCGTCTATCTGGACACGGCCCTCGTGCCGGTGCCCCACGCCGCGCTGGCGGCATGCGCCACCTACACCGGCCTGCCCGCCCGCGTCGAGCCGGTGCCGCTGGATCACCTGCTCGCCCTGCTGCTCGAAGCCGAGGCCGCAGCGGAGCTCCACCCGCTGCCGGAGGTGACACCATGAGCCACGATACGCCCCTGCGGGCCGCGAACCACGCCGAGCAGCTGCTGGCGATCGACGTGTTCTCCGAGCTGCTCGCCGCCACGGGACCCCGCGATCTCGGCCAACGTCTCACCGCGCAACTGCGCGAGCTCACCGGCGCGCGCACGGTGCTGCTGATCGCGCACCCCGCCGGGGCGGCACCGCACACCCTCATCCACGCCTGCCCGGAACGCCGCGCAACGCTCTTCGGCGCGGAGGAACTCGGGCTGTTTTGCCCGCACACCACCCCGACCCCCTTGCCCCACCTGACCGCGCAGCTGCCCTCGGCTCATCCGTTGCGGGAGGTGTTGCTGCGGGCCGGAGTCGAGTCCCTGCTCCGCATTCCGTTGCGGGTCCGGGATGAAATCGTCGCCACTCTCGTTCTGCTGGATCTGCCGGAGCCCGGCCGTATCGCGGAGGTGGCGACCATCGTCAACCACCTCGCCCCCGTGATTGCGCTAGCGCTCAAGAACGCCGTCGCCCAGGCGGAGATCGCCCAGCAGGCCCTTGCCCTGCAGGCCCAAACCGCGGAGCTCGAACGCCGCGTCGCCGAACGCACCGCCGCGCTGGAGGAGGCGAACCGTTCGCTCGCCGCTTCCCGCCTCAGCGCCCTCAACCTCATGGAGGAAGCGGTCGCCGCCCGGCAGCGCGCGGAGGAGACCAGCGCCGCCCTCCAGCACAGCGAAGCCCTCTTCCGCCGCACCTTCGACGAGGCGCCGATCGGCGCCGCCATCGTCGCGCCCGACGGCGCCTTCCGGCGCGTCAACGCCGCCTTGTGCCACTTCCTCGGCTACACCGAAGCCGAGCTGCTCGGCCACAATTTCGTCGCCATCACCATGGCCGACGACCTGCCCGCAGGCCGCGCCCTGGTCGGGCGCCTCCTGCGCGGCGAAATCCACGCCTTCGACCAGGAGAAGCGCTACCTCCGCAAGGACGGCACCGTCGTCTGGGGCCGCGTCTCCGTCTCGCTCGTCCGCGACATCGCCGGCCAACCGCTCCACCTCGTCCCCATCATCCAGGACATCACCGCCCGCAAACAGGCCGAGGCGTCGCTCCGCCAGAGCGAGCAACGCTACGCCACCACGCTCGCCGCCGTGAACGACGGGCTTTGGGAATGGAATGTACCGGACGGCACCGCGTACTTCAGCCCGCTTTACTACACGATGCTCGGGTACCGGGACGGGGCCTTCATGGCGAACTACGCCAATTGGCACGCCCTTGTTCACCCCGAAGACATCGAACGCGTCGAAGCCGAGCTCCGGCACAGCGTCGAGGCCGGCCTCGCGTTCAGCATCGACCTGCGCCTGAAGACCAACGACGGCGCGTGGCGCTGGGTCTGCACGCGCGGCAACACGATCGAAAGCGACCCCCGGGGACACGCGCGCCGCATGGTCGGCACCCTCAGCGACATCACCCGGCGCAAGCAGGCCGAGCGCGACCTCGAGCGGTTCTTCTCCCTCGTCCCCGACATGGTCTGCATCGCCTCGGACGACGGCCGCTTCCTCAAGCTCAACGACGCCTGGTCACGCGTTCTCGGTTACACCAAGGAGGAACTGATGGCGGTGCCCTACAGCGCGTTCATCCACCCGGAGGATCTTGCGCCCAGCAGACAGGCCGCCGATGCGCAACAGGCCGGGCAGTCGACCACCAACTTCGTCAACCGCTACCGCGCCAAGGACGGCTCGTACCGCTGGCTCGAATGGAACGGGACTCCCATCAAAGAGGGCGGCATCCTCTTCGCCGCCGCCCGCGACATCACCGAGCACCGACTCGCCGAGGAGGAGCGCCGCCGGAGCCATGAGCTCCTGGCCAAGCTCGCCGCGCAGGTGCCCGGCGTGGTCTACCAGTACCGGATCTTCACCGACGGCCGCACCTGCTTCCCCTACGCCAGCCCGGGCCTGCGGGATATCTACGAACTGGAGCCCGAGGAGGTCCGCGAGGATGCCTCCCCCGTCCTCAGCCGGCTGCACCCGGACGACACCGGATTCGTCATGGCCGCCATCAATGATTCCGCACGCACCCTGGAGCCCTTCCACTGCGAGTTCCGAGTCATGCTGCCGCGCCAGGGGCTGCGTTGGCGCCTGAGCGATGCCATGCCCGAGCGCATGCCCGACGGCAGCACCCTCTGGCACGGCATCATCTCGGACATCACCGACCGCCGGAGGGCCGAGCAGGCGCTCCACGCCTCCCTCCGGGAAAAGGAGGCGCTGCTGAAGGAGGTCCACCACCGCGTGAAGAACAATCTCCAGATCATCTCCAGCCTCCTGCGCCTGCAGTCCGACCAGACGGACCACCCGGCCGCCACCGGCGCGCTGCACAACATGCAGGGCCGTATCCGCTCGATGGCTCTCCTGCACGAGACACTCTACCGCTCCGGCGACCTGGCCCGCGTCCATCTCGCCGACTATCTGGAAGCCGTCTGCACCCAGCTCTTCCGTGCCCATCAGCGCAACGCCGGCGCGATCGATCTCCGCCTCGATCTCGCGGCCTTCGAGCTCGATGCCACCCAGGCCGTGCCCTGCGGCCTGCTCGTCAACGAACTCGTCGCCAACGCCCTCAAGCACGCCTTTCCCGCCGGCCGAGCCGGCCTCGTGCACGTCGAACTCCAGGTCCTCCCGCTTCCGCCCGCCACCGGCTCCGCTCCCGGCCAGCCGCAATCGCCCGCCGGCGTTAAGCTTCGCCTCGCCGTGACCGATGACGGGGTCGGCCTCCCCGCCGGCCTCGACGTGAAAACGCTCCGCTCCCTCGGCCTGCAGCTCGTTTCCGATCTCGCCCGCCAGCTCCAAGGCACCCTGGCGTTCGGCCCCGGCGCCGAGCGCGGAGCCGCCTTCGCCCTCGAATTCATCCCCAAAGTCGTCAGCCCGCCACCGGGTCCGCTGCCCCCCTCATGACCACGACCCGCATCCTCATCGTCGAAGACGAAGCCATCGTTGCCCGCGACCTCAACCGCCAGCTCGCACGCCTCGGTTACGACACCGTCGCCGACACCCCCCGCGGCGAGGAGGCCATCGTGCTGGTCGGTCAGCTCCGTCCCCATCTCGTGTTGATGGACATCCATCTCGCCGGCCCGATGGACGGCATCGAGGCCGCCACCGCCATCCGCGAACAGCTCGACACCCCCGTCGTCTTCCTCACCGCCTTCGCCGACGATGCCATTCTCCAACGGTCGAAGCTCGCCGAGCCCTTCGGCTACATCGTCAAGCCCTTCGACGAACGCGAACTGCACTCGGTGATCGAGATCGCCCTCACCAAACACCAGGCCGAGCAGCGCCTCCGGCAGTCGCGCGAGGAACTCGCCATCATCCTGCGCACCGCCCTCGACGGTTTCTGGCTCGTCGATGGGGGCGGCCGCCTCCTCGACGTCAACGATGCCGCCTGCGCCATGCTCGGCTACTCGCGCGAGGAGCTCCTGCGCCTGACGATCGGCGAAATCGAGGCCCGCGAGACCAATGCCGAAATCACCGCCCACCTCGCCCTCATGTGCCGGAATGGCGCCGACCGCTTCGAGACCCGCCACCGTTGCAAGGACGGCCGTGTGATCGACGTCGAAATCAGCGTCACCTATTTGCCCGGCGACAGCGGACGGTTCGTCGCCTTCCTTCGCGACATCACCGCCCGCAAACGCGCCGATGCCGAGAGCGAGGCCATCACCCACCTCCTCCAGCTCGCCAATACACCGAGCGGACTGCGGGAGTTTCTGCAGACCGCGATGACCTTGCTGCGCGACTGGTCTGGTTGCGAAAGCGTGGGCCTGCGTCTGCGGGAAGACGACGACTGCCCCTACCTCGAACTCGGCGCCAACGGCCTGCTGGTCGAGAAGGCCCGCCAGCTCTGCCACTGCGACGACCACGGCCAGGTGCTCCTGGATCCGGCAGGCGCGCCCGTGGGCGATTGCCTGTGCGGCCGGCTCCTGCGCGGAGAATTCGATCCGGCCCTGCCGTGTTTCACCGCCCGCGGCAGCTATTGGAACAACGCCGCGACCGATGTGCTGGCGGGATCGGTCCCGCTTCCGGCGGCCCACAACCACCGGCGGACCCGTATCCCGGAAGCGGTGGCACTGGTGCCGCTGCGGCTCGGCCCGACACCCCTGGGGCTCCTCGAGTTCAATAGCGCGCGGAGCCAGGCGTTCGACCCCGCCCGGATCGCCCTCTTCGAGCATCTGGCCGACAACCTCGCCATCGCGATCGCCCAGCGCCAGTCGCAGGCCGCCCTCCTCGCGAGCGAACAACGTTTCCGCCTCCTGCTCGAGTCCACCTCCGACTACACCTACTCGACCCGCCAGACCGCCGAGGGGGCCGTCGACACCCGCCACGGCGCGGGCTGCCTCAAGGTCACCGGGTTCACCGCCGCCGAATTCGACCACCGCCCGCGCCTCTGGCTCGAGATGGTGCCACCGGAAGATCGCAACTGCGTCGAGGCCTTCGCCCTCCGCCTCACCGCCGGCGAGCAGCCCGAGCCGATCGAGCATCGGATCGTCCATCGCGACGGATCCATCCGCTGGGTACACAATTCCGCGGTCGTCCGCCGCAGCCCCGAGGGCGAGACCCTTCAGGATGGCGTGATCACCGACATCACCGGGCGCAAACGCGCCGAGGAGGCCCTGCGTGCCAGCGAGAGCAAGTTCGCCACCGTGTTCCGCTGCGCCCCGTTGATGATCGCCATCTCGAACCTCGACGACGGCGTCTTTCTCGAGGTCAACGACGAGCTCGTGCGCGCCACGGGCTTCACCCGCGCGGAGTTGATCGGCCGGAGTTCGGTCGAGCTCGGCCTCATCTCCAGCCACGACCGCGCGCGTACCGTCGAGGCCGTCCGCCGGGACACGCGCATCACCGCCCTGCCGCTGGCCCTCGTCGCCAAGGGCGGCCGCAAGCTCGACTGCCTCTTCAGCGCCGAGGCGGTCGACATCGCCGGTGGACCCCGCCTGCTCTCGATCGCGCTCGACCTCACCGCCCACAAACACCTCGAGGCCCAGCTCCGCCAGGCCCAGAAAATGGATGCGTTCGGCCAGCTCGCCGGCGGCGTGGCGCACGACTTCAACAACATCCTCGTCGCCATCACCCTCCACGTCGGCCTGCTCCGCCAGTCCGAATACCTCGACCCCGAGACCAAGGCCTCCCTGCGCGAGCTCGAGCAGGAGGCGGCCCGCGGCGCCGGCCTCACCCGCCAACTCCTCGCCTTCAGCCGCCAGCGGCCCCTCGAGATGCAGCCGCTCGATCTCAACGAGACCGTGGCCAACCTCCTGAAGATGCTCCGCCGCATCCTCGGCGAACGCATCGTCGTCGAATGGATCGCCGCCCGCAACCTGCCCCCCGTGGACGGCGATGTCGGCACCCTCGAACAGGTGCTGATGAACCTCTGCGTCAACGCCCGCGACGCGATGGCCGGGACCGGCCGCATCACGCTCCGCACCGCACTCGTCGACCTCGCACCCGCGCTCGCGGCCGAACGCCCCGGGACCCGCCCCGGTCGCCACGTTCGCCTCAGTGTTTCGGATACCGGCTGCGGCATGGACGCCGCCACCCGCGCCCGGATCTTCGAGCCGTTCTTCACCACGAAGGACGTGGGCCAGGGCACCGGCCTCGGCCTGTCCATCGTCCACGGCATCGTCCAACAGCACGGCGGCTGGATCGAGGTCGAGAGCGCCGTGGGGCAGGGCAGCACTTTCCACGTCCTGCTGCCGGCCCTAACCGCCCGGCTCGCGCCCCCGCCCGCACCCGCCGTCGCCATGCCCCTCGGCCGGGGCGAACTCGTGCTCGCCGTCGAGGACGAGGAAAGCGTCCGTACCATCTACACCACCACGCTTGCCCGCTACGGCTACCGCGTGCTCGCCGCGCGCACCGGCCCGGAGGCGCTCGGGCTCTGGCGCGCCCACCGCAACGAGATCGCCGTGCTCCTCACCGACATGGTCCTGCCCGGCGGGATGAGCGGCGCCAATGTCATCCGCGAACTGCGCGCCGAGTCACCCCGGCTGCCGGTCGTCGTCGCCTCCGGTTACACCGGCGGCCGGGAGGCCCATCTCCCGACCGATGTCGGCCTGCTGGCGAAGCCCTTCGAGGCGCACACGCTGCTCACGGCGCTCCGGCAGGCGCTCGCCGCCGGCGCGGCACCCGCGCCGTAGTCGCTCCGCTCATTCGCGAAACCGGAACACCGTCTCGCCCTGCTTCGCGTACCCGAGCTTGCGCCGGATCATCGACTCCACGAACTGCGGGTCGCTGCGCAGCTGGTCGAGCATGCGCGCCTGCTCGCGCAGGTCCTGCTCCGCCACCTGCAGCTTCTGGCGCGTCTCCGCTTCCTGGGTCTTGAGGGTCGTGAGCTCCTGATACGTCTGCATGAACGAGATCCCGGCAAACGCACTGAGCGCCAGGAACACGACCGCATACAACGTGGCAAGGAATCGACCGAGGGACATCGCAGGACGCAAAAGGCGGCGGTAAAAAAGGGTTTGGTTGCCGCTGCCTTCTTGCGCTCGCATTTTAGAGTCCATAATCGGCCACGTTTCAATCACTTTCCCGTCAGTACCGCGTCGCCGAACCTTTTTGTCCGCGCCGATCCGAACCCAGCCCGCCCGATGTACCAAAGCTTCTACGGCTTCGAGGAGATGCCCTTCAACATCACCCCGGATCCGAAGTTTCTCTACCTCAGTCCCTCCCACGTCGATGCGCTCCAGCATCTCAAGTACGGCATCCAGGAGCGCAAAGGCTTCATCGTGCTCGTCGGCGAGGTCGGCTGCGGCAAGACCACCCTCTGCCGCCGCCTGCTCAACGAGCTCGACCCCGCCCGCTTCGAGACCGCGCTCGTCCTCAACCCGCGCGTGACCGAGACCGAGATGCTCGAGACCATCCTCCTCGAGCTCGGCGAAACCATCGAGGAGCACACGCAGAACGCCCTCGTCGCCCAGGTCAACCGCGTGCTCATGGCGCGCATCCACGCCGGCAAGGACATCGTCCTCATCATCGACGAATGCCAGAACCTCTCCTTCGAGGTCCTCGAGCAGGTCCGCCTCCTCTCCAACCTCGAGACCGACAAGCAGAAGCTCCTCCAGATCGTCCTGATGGGCCAGCCGGAGTTCAAGGAGAAGCTCCGCCAGGACCGCCTGCGCCAGCTCCGCCAGCGTATCCTCGTGCACTACGAGCTTCGCCCGCTCACCCAAATCGAGGCCGTCCACTACATCTACCACCGCCTCACCCTCGCCGGCGCCAGCGGCCGCCCGCGCTTCACCAAGTGGGCGCTGCGCTCCATCTTCCGCCACAGCCGCGGCACGCCCCGCATCATCAACAATCTCTGCGACAAGGCCCTGCTCTCCGCCTACGTCCGCGACTCCGACGAGGTCACCTGGTGGGATGTGCGCCGCGCGCTCAAGGAAATCGCCCACCTCACCGACTGAGCCCCCCGTCGACCGTCGTCCACTGTCCACCGTCCACTGTCCACCGTCCACCGCCCACCGGCCATGAGCCTCATCAACGACGCCCTCAAGAAAGCGCAGCGCGAACGCGCCCACCCGGCGACTCCGGCCGCGCCCACGCCTCCGGTCGCGGTGACCCCGACCGCCCACCCCGCCGCCCTCCCCGCCCCCTCGCGCAGCCTCTGGCCGTTCGTCCTCGTCCTCGTCGCCCTCGTCGGCGGCGGCACCGCCGTCTGGTTCCTCAAGCCCGGTGCCCCGGCCTCGGCCGTGGCGCAGGCGTCCCAGCCGGACTCCCCCGGTCCGGCCCCCAGCCCCGCCGGTCCGGGAACGATCCCAATCCCGGTCGAGCCCGTGGCCCCGACCACCGGCCCCATCGCCACGCCGGCCCTCGCCGTCTCCGCCGGCTCGGTACAGCAGGACACCCCGGTGCGCCTCCAGCTCAATCTCCCGGCCACCCCCGCGGCGGCCCCCGTCCCCGCGCCCACCCCGACCGCCTCGGCCCCCCAGCCCACTCCCGTGGCGGCGGCGACCCCGCCCCCCGCGGCGGCCCCCAGCCAACCCGAGTCGCTCCGGATCACGCTGCAGCTCGAGGACCCGCGCGTGCTCGCCTTCCTCGACGCCGCCCGCATCAACGGCGTGCGCTCCGTCGCCGACGACGCGAAGCTGCTCATGAACAACAAAGTCTTCCGGGTCGGCGCCGTTGTTGATCGCGAGCTCGGTCTCAAACTCGTGGAGATCCTGCCCGCCGAGATCGTCTTCGAGGACCCGAACGGCCTGCGCTACCGCAAGCTGCTCTGAGCCTCCGACCGGGCGTCGAGGGACCGACATCTCCGATTCCGTCCGCCGGCTCTCGCCGCTCGTCCCTCCACGCTCGACTGACGGATCATGCCCTGATGCGTGGGTGTAGGCGGAAAACCCGCTCGACCGCCTTCCGCCCGGCGCGCTAAATCGCGCCGTGCCTCCCTCCCGCTCCACCCCGCCGGCCCCCGTGCCCGGCGCCTCGGTCGACCGTTTCCGGCCGCGCAGCCGCCGGCCCGAACTGCACCGGCAGGAACGCTGGACGCTGTTCTGGGTGGCGCTCCACCTCTGTTTCCTGCCCTGGGCGCTCGGGACGATGCACCTCTGGAGCCAGAGCGTCAGCCTCGGCCTCGCCGTGCTCGGCTTCGTCGTCGCCGCCCAGCCGCGGGTGTACACCGATTTCTTCACGGCCGGCGACTCCGTGCTCGTGCGCCCGCTCCAGCGCCTCTGGCGTTTTCCGCTCTTCTGGTGCGGGCTGCTCGCGCTGCTCTACATCGTGGTCCAGGGGTTGAACCCCACCTGGCGCTACCGCGTGAACACCTCGTATTGGTGGCTCGAGTATGCGTATCCCGTCACGTGGCTGCCGTCGGGCATGGAGGTGCCCGTCCAGGCCGCCGGCCCCTGGCGTTCGCTGCTCGTCCACGCCTCGCTCTGGCTCACCCTCTGCACCGTCTGGATCGGCATCATGCGCCGGCAGGCGTTCCGCCTGCTCTTCCTCGCCCTCGTGGTGAACGGCGTCCTGCTCGCGCTCCTCGGCCTCGCGCAGCAGCTCACCCAGGCCACCGGCATCTTCTGGCAGGTGAAGGTCAGCTCCGCCTCGTTCATCTCGAGCTTCATCTACCGCAACCACGCCGGGGCCTACTTCAACCTCCTGCTCGCCCTCGCGGCCGGTCTGGCCTGGTGGTCTTTCGTCCGTTCCAACCGGCGCTTCGAGAAATCCAGCCCCGCGGGCGTTTTCGTTTTCGCCGCGGCGGTCATCGGCACGATGGTGCTCTTCAGCCTCTCCCGCGGATCGATCCTCACGATGGTCGTCCTCGCCGGCTCCGTCGGCCTCGCCTTCGTGTTCGCCCAGACCCGCGAGCCGGCCCACCAACGCAACAACCTCGCGCTTCTGCTCCTGTTCGGGCTGGTCGCGGTGTTCGTCGGCGTGGGCCTCTATTCGCTCAAGGTCGAGAAGGTCGTGGCGCGCTTCGAGGACCTGATCGAGGACCCTGTCGCCTCCGCCGCCGACCGCACCGCCGCCCACACCGCCGCCGCCAAGATGCTCGCCGCCCGCCCCCTGCTGGGCTGGGGCGCCGGCTGCTTCCGCTACGGTTTCCCCGACTACGCCCGCCACCATCCGGAAATCTACTACGCCGGCACCAACACCCGCCGGTTCTGGGAACACGCCCACAACGACATCCTCCAGTACCCGATCGAGTTCGGCCTCGTGGGCCTCACCCCGCTCGTCGCCGGCCTCGCCTGGCTCGGCTGGCAGCTCGCGCGCCGCCGTTTCTGGGCCAACCCGCTCGCCCTGCCCGCCACCATCGGCGCGGGCCTCACCGTCGTCCATGCCTGGGGCGACTTCGTCTTCCAGAATCCCGCCGTGCTCCTCACCTGGGCCGTGCTCCTGCTCGCCGCCGGCCGCTGGGCCGAGCTCGACCAGCAGTCCGGCGATCGCGAGACGCGTTGAATTCCGTGTCGCCGCTCGCACGGCCGCAACCGAAGCGGGGCGCCGGGACCTATTTCTTCTCCGTCCCTGCGGCCCCGTCCTCCGCCGCCGCGGCCGGCTTCTCGCCCTTCGGCGTCAGCCAGCGCACCCAGTTCTCGGTGTTAAAGAGCGGCAGCAGGCAGAGCAGCCCCACGAACGTGAGCCCGAGCACCGCATACCCGGTGGCGTCGTGGAACTCGCCACCGATCGAGTCGCTGCCGTAGTGGTAGGCCCAGGCCGTGAGGAAGACGCTGCGCATGAGGTTGGTCACCACCGCCAGCACCAGCGCCGCGCCGATGAGCAGGATCTTCTTCCACCAGCGGTCGAGGAACACCGCGGCGAGGAACGTGCCCGTGAAGAGGCATGCGGTGAGCGAACGGATACCCGAGCACGCGTCCTCCACCCCCACGCGCTGGTCGTTCGGCAGCAGCAGCGTGCTGCCCTCCTGCACGAGCGGATAACCGAGGGTGTTGAACGAGAACGAGACCACCGTCACAACCTTGCGCAGGAGAAAAAGGCTGAGCTGGTTCTCGACCGCATCGACCAGCGGCGCGGAGATCATCCAGATGAGCGCGGGGAAGACGAACTGCGCCACAAGCATCAGCCGCGCATCCGCCCGGATCGCCGCCCACCCTGTCGGCACCGGGCCCTCGCCGAGGCGCCCGGCCGGGGCGTTGAAATAGAGCATGCCCAGCAGCAGGCCCGCGAAACCGATCGCCATCGCCAGCGACCCCGGCTGCGTCACGCCCGCGCCGGCGCGATAGAGCGCCCCGAGCAGGAAGAAAAGCGCGCCCAACGTCATCGCCACCCCGAAGCCCAGCGCCGCAAACCGCCGCGCCGCCGCCGGCAGCGGGCTTTCCCCCGTCGGCCGCAACGCCGCGAGGATCTTGGGCCAGCGGTCCATCACGACGAACGCGACGAAGAACGGCACCAGCCACCCGAACATGTACTCGGGCTTGAGCTGCCACCAATACTTCTGGTCGAGCACCAGGACCACGGCGAACACCAGCCCCAACACGAGGGCGGCCAGAAACTCGGCGGGCATCGCGGTCCGCAGGCGTCGCAGGATTGGGGACATGCCCGCGAGCACAACCGCCGCCCCCGCCCCCCGCAAGGCCGAAGCCTGCCCCGCCGCGTACCGCAGCGCAGCGAGGAACGCGGCGCCCAAGGCCCCGGCCGCCCTGCCGCGCCGAGGAACCACCGGCCCGGGCCCGCCCGACGGGGGGATCGCAGCAGGCACCTCCGGCAGAACACCCATCACCAGCCAGCCGCAGTGGCCCAGCTCGCCGGCACCCCGTAGCCCGTTCCCAACGAAACCGTGCGCAGCTTCCTAGGCGCGCGCGCCGACCGTGGCCTTCCGCCACCGCCGCCACGCCAAGAGACCGATCAACGATGCCACCGCCGCCATTCCATAGGTCCCCGACTCCGGCACCGGCGTGCTTGCCGCCACCGCGTAGCGGTCGATCGTCCAACTGATCGTCCCCTCCGGCGCGAGGTAGCATCCTTCGCGGGAGGTGAAGTGCTCCAGGGGAATCCCCTCCGGGAAAGCCGAGTCCGAAACGACCCGGTCGGTGTCGCCCATCAGCCCGAGCAGCACCACCCGTGGGTGCTCGATCGCCGGCCAATCGGCCCCCACACTCAGCCCTGCGAAGCGACCGTCGAAACCGCAGGAGATCAGCACCTCGCTCGGCCACGCATCAACCGGATACGACCGCCCGTCGATCCGGAGCCCGATCCGCCGGCCGAGAAAAAGGCCGAAACGCTCATCCGCGGGCAATTCGTCGACGAGGGGCGCGCGCAGGTCGAGCGCCACCACCACCGGCGTACCCAGGTTCAAGACACCGACGAAATCCCCGCACACGGCCGTGATCGAGCCCGAGATCTCGATGATCTGGGCGTGAAGCCGTCCGCTCCCCATCGCCAGGGCCGAAACGGCTGCAAATACTGAAGAAATCGTCCGCCAATTGTGTTTCATCCCGCGAATCCTCCGCCCCGCAACCTAGCACCTTCCGGCGCCCACCCGCCATCGGGCCGTTGCCGCTTGTCACCTCGGGATAAGTCGGAGGCGCCACGAACCACTGCGGCGCGCCCAAACCCCGGTTTTGACACCCCACCCGCTCCGCCCGTACCGTCCGCCCCTTCGACATGCAGCATCTTCACGCCTACTGGCGCATGGAATACATCGAGGCGCCCAAAGACACCCCGGGCGCCAATCCCTTCGCCCAACTCCCCAAGCTCGGCGACGATCGCGCCGCCCGCATCGTCCACCGCGGCACCGCGAGTTACATCGTGCTCAACCGCTTCCCCTACACCGCCGGCCACCTCCTCGTCGTGCCGTTCCGCGAGGTCCCCGAACTCGAGGACCTCACCGCCGCCGAGCGCGCCGAGTTCATGGAGCTGCTCATCTTCGGCAAACGCATCCTCCAGACCGCGCTCAAGCCCGACGGGTTCAACATCGGCCTCAACCTCGGCGCCGCCGCCGGCGCGGGCATCCCCCGGCACCTCCACGCGCACATCGTCCCGCGCTGGAACGGCGACACGAACTTCATGCCGGTGATCGGCCACACCAAGGTGCTGCCGCAGTCGCTCGCCGCCATGTACGACCGGCTCCACGCCGTCGCCCGCGGGCTCGCCGCCGCGCCCCCCGCCTCCTGATTTCGGCTACAGACGACCGCGCGATGCCCACGAAAACGCTCAGTTTCCCCAACGCCCGCCACCTCAACCAGCTCTACTGCGGGCGCGCCGAAAACCTCGCTCTCGTCGAACGCCTGCTCGGCGTCACCCTCGCCTCCCGCGAGGAGTGGCTCAAGATCGACGGCGACGAGGCCGCCCTCGCCCGCACGGAGTCGTTCTTCAATTTCCTCAACGACGGCCGCACCCAGGGCCTCGGCCTCCGCCAGCCCGACTTCGTCAAATTCCTCGAGGCCTTCGCGCGCGGCGAGGACGCCAAACTCCGCGCCCTCTTCGCCGAGCCGCTCGTCATCGCCACCGCCCGCCGCAGCATCGTCCCGAAGACCATCGGCCAGAAGCTCTACCTGCAGGCCATCCAGGCCAACCCCGTCGTCTTCGGTATCGGACCCGCTGGCACGGGCAAGACCTACCTCGCGATGGCCGCCGCCATCTCCGCCCTGCTGAAGAACCAGGTGCAGAAGATCGTGCTCGCCCGCCCCGCCGTCGAGGCCGGGGAGACGCTCGGCTTCCTCCCCGGCGACCTCCGCGAGAAGATTCTCCCCTACCTGCGCCCGCTCTACGACGCCATGCACGACATGCTCGACCGCGAGGATGTCGCCAAACTCATGGAACGCGGCGCCATCGAGATCGCCCCGCTCGCCTACATGCGCGGCCGCACGCTCTCCAACTGTTTCGCCATCCTCGACGAGGCGCAGAACACCACGCCCGAGCAGATGATGATGTTCCTCACCCGCCTCGGCGACGAGTCGCGCATGGTCATCACCGGCGACATCACCCAGGTCGATCTCCCGCGCGCCAAGCAGTCCGGCCTCGCGCAGGCGCCGAAGATCCTCGGCAACATCAAGGGCATCGAGTTCCACCACTTCACCGGCAGCGACGTCGTGCGCCACCCGCTCGTCCAGCGCATCATCGAGGCCTACGAGCGCCATCAGAACCCGGCCGGCTGAGTGCCGACTACGAGGTCCCCGGTCCGCCACCTGCCACTTGCCACCTGTTGCTTGGTACTTCCGCCCCCGGCTTCTCCCACCGTTCAGCCGAAGGGGGTTTTGCGCAGGCCGCGCAGGGCCATGAGACCGCCCCAGTCGGCGATGGGGGCGAGCGGGCGCGGGGCGGTGCGTTCGCGGGTGCCGTGGCGTCTCCGATACGCGGCGAGTTGCGTGGCGACGAAGGCCTCGGAGCCGAGCACGGCGGCGTCGGTGAAGTAGCGCACGCGGCAGCGCAGGACATCGGTCAGCGGCAGCCGGCCTTTCTCGCGGAGGACTTTCGCGAAGGCGGCGGGATCGATCGTGGCGCCGCGGGAGCGGGGCGCGGAGCCGGTGCCGAAGAGCCCGATACGGTGCACGGCGTGGGCGCGGCGCCAGTCGCCGCCGTGCAGGCGGCAAAGCCCGGCGCGGGCGGTCTTGTGGCCGGCGATGGCCTCGCCGTAGCCGCAGAAACGG
Organism: Opitutaceae bacterium; assembly: GCA_023269585.1. Taxonomy (GTDB): domain Bacteria; phylum Verrucomicrobiota; class Verrucomicrobiia; order Opitutales; family Opitutaceae; genus CAJCBL01. Next base: position 7,235 of record JAHFTC010000070.1, on the reverse strand, counting down.
TAGTCCTTGGGATCGGCGACGAGGCCGGCGCGCACGGGGTTGAGGTCGATGTAGAGGGCCATCGTGCGCAGGGCATTGGTCTGGTTTTCGACGAGCACGGATTTGAAGCGTTCGGCGAAGAGCGTGCCGTAGCGTTGGTGGGCCTTGTTGAACCAGATGGCGAAGCGCTGCTTGAGCAGCTTCATGAAGGCCGAGACGTCGCCCATGAGTGCGAGCTGACGCCTCCGCCACGCCTCGCCCTCGGGTCCGCCGGACGCGAGTTGCTCCTCAATTACGGAAAGGCGCTCGGCCTGGTACTTGGTCGGCTTGGGATGGAGGAGCTTGTAGCGCCGGAGCAGTTCGGCATCGGGCGGCGCAACCTTCTGCGGCACGCGCACGAGCACGTGGAAGTGGTTGGAGAGGATGGCGTAGGTGAGGATTTCCACGCCGCAGAACTCGGCCGTCAGCCAGAGCTGGCGGCGCAGGATTTCCTTGGCCGGGTCGTCGATCACCCGCTCGCCGTTCACCGTGCGGGTCATGCAGTGGTACACCGCCGTCCCCTCCTCCGCCGCGATCTTGATGCGCGCCGTCCTCATCGTGCCGGGAATCTACCCACAATCGGCCTTACGTCTATTGTGCCGGGATTTTTCCGACCTGTCCCCTTTAGTTCCCCCGATCACAGAAAAATCGGTAACACCTACGACGCCGCCGGTCGGAACGCATACGACCGGAGAGCGGCCGCGGCGAATAGCCGCGGTCCCATCGTAGGATTGATGCCCCGAAACGCGCCTACGACGCCAGTTCGGTTCAAAACCATACGACAACACGGGCCATCACGCCTACGACGGGAGTGCGGCCAGGCAAAAAAGCCGCACTCCGGTCGTAAAACCGCCAGCCCTCCGAACCCAGCGCTCAAGCGCATCGCAACTGTACGATCACAGCGCGGCAATTTGGTGGCAAAACACGACGGCAGTCCGGCTAGACCCGAAAAATCCCTACGACGCCAATTTGGCAGAATCTACGATCACAGAAAAATCGGTAACACGGAGGCGAGTTGCTCCTCGATCACGGAGAGGCGTTCGGCCTGGTACTTGGTCGGCTTGGGGTGGAGGAGCTTGTAGCGCCGGAGCAGTTCGGCATCCGGTGGCGCGACCTTCTGCGGCACGCGCACGAGCACGTGGAAGTGGTTGGAGAGGATGGCGTAGGTGAGGATTTCGACGCCGCAGAACTCGGCCGTCAGCCAGAGCTGGCGGCGCAGGATTTCCTTGGCCGGGTCGTCGATGACCCGCTCGCCGTTCACCGTGCGGGTCATGCAGTGGTACACCGCCGTCCCCTCCTCCGCCGCGATCTTGATGCGCGCCGTCCTCATCGTGCCGGGAATCTACCCACAATCGGCCTTACGTCTATTGTGCCGGGATTTTTCCGACCTGTCCCCTTTAGTTCCCTTCCGACCTGTCCCCTTTAGTTCCCCCTACGACCTCACTTCGGCCAAAACGCCGACGTCAATTAGGCCCGGCACAAGTTGGCTCGGCCTCAAGAGTTATAGTTTTGAAAACAGCCGCCTGCTCTCTCGCAGCTAGTTCCGGATCAATTCGTTTATCTTCGTCTGGCCGATATTCAGGTTGCTCCACGTCATTCAGGCGCAGAAAGCCCGGCATGTTAACCACGAAGACAAAATTCTCTTGAGAGCCCGATTTCTGTGCCTGTTTCTCGGCGCTCGCTGTCGGTTTGCGATATGGTTCTTCAGCGAAAGCTTTACGCAACTCCTTATAGCTCTTGTATGGAAATGCTTTCACAAACACAATCACCTTATACGTTCCCTCAATCGTGATCCCTTCTTTGGATTCCCACTCGGACCGAAAACTGGAGATCAACTTCGCGACACTGAGGCGTCGCTCAATTGTCTCTCCGGCCTTTAGAGGTCGAAGGTCGCTGAAAGCTGCTACGAGACGGTCGGACCTACGCGGCCGCCAACCATAGCCTTCAGCGGTTCCGTGGGCTTTCCCATTTTCAGCAAGAAAGTACACCGAGACGCCAGGGGGAAATGTCCCAGTTGAACTAAAGACACCACGGTCGATGAGGACTATCGCCCCCCCCTCGTTCCGGAACGAGAGCGATATGGCATCGCCTTCCGCCTGCAGGTCGCATGCAACCGCTGTGAGTGGACCGACTTCCGAGAAACAAGAATTTAGCGGCGCAAGAACCAACAATAAAAACCGTAGTGCTTTCATAAACTTATTCATAGTCCGTTGAAACTATAGTAGCCAACATCAGTATCACGATATCTCTCAAACCTCCTTGTTGCTCCTATTGTAGCTCTAAAACCCGGAAGCTCGCCCCCATCATCACCTATCCACATCCGCTTATCCGGGTTCGTGCTATTGATTAAAAGGGTTCCCGCATGCGCAAATGTCCCATCCTTTCTCGTCATCGCCATCAAGTCCCCCACCTCTGGCGGCTGATCCTCCCGCGGCCTGTAATACCGTTGGACGATTCTCGCCATGACACCCTCTTCGACCCAGTACAAACTCGCGAGGCCGACAGGATACGCAAAGCAGTTCGACCTCCAGCCGAGCGCCCCCGACTCCAACTTAAGAACACGGTAGTTCTTGCCATCTAGACCTTTAATGTAAACGACTCGCCACCGCACTTCGCGGTGTTTTGGATGTTCGAGGTACTCACCAGTCACTCGTGTAACGAGGGGGTTTCCGTCGGCATCGCGCGCCCAGATATTCTGAATCTTATAGAGCTCGGTATGGAAACGGCCGGCAACTTGTTTTGTCCATTGCTCGTCTTTGAGATCAAAGACTCGTGGGCCGCTCCCCATAAGCGACGCGGAGACCAGACTTGAAATAATCTTCTCGGTCGAGAACCGCTCTTGGAATGCCTGTTCATTCTCCTCCATCTGATTGCGCTCGAAGTCCCGGCGCATCGAGTTCCGGAGCTGATCCTTCTCCCATTCTTTCCGTGCATCTTCCCTTTCGCACTCCTCTGGTGTAGGCCTCCGATCCCAGATCTCCTTAACAGGCAGTATAATGACATCATCATCGCGGTTTTTACCGCCCCACGACATTGATCCTGCCCCCATGTCGCCCCCGCCTGCTAACCGGCGGCCCGCATCGGCCGCGTTCTGGTAGGCCATACCCACCTTCGTCGCCTCGTCGCTCAAGCCGAGGTAATCCCAGCGGTTGACGCCGTCGTTGCCGCAGAAGGCGTAGAGGTTGATGCCGCCTTGTTCCTCGATGGGGTCGCGGTTGATGAAGCGACCGAGGCGGGGGTGATAGTAACGTAGGCCGTAGTAGACCAAGCCGCCCTCCGTGCTAGTGTCGCGATCCGTGAACTTCGTGCTGAAGCCGAAGGGGTTCACCAAAGCGGCGCCGCCGAGCGCCTGCAGGACGTTGCCGAAGGGATCGTAACGGTAGGCGGCGGCGACCGCGCCGTTCGCATCGTACAGGCCGATGATGTTATAGGAACCGTCGTAGATCGGGTAGTAGCGGTTGGCACCCGAGCTGATGCACAGGAGTCCGCCGACGCCGCCGGCGGCTTGGAGACCGCCCGAGGCATCGAGGCCCCAGGTATAGGACCGCAGAATGGCGAAGGTGGAACTGTTGAGCTCCGCGATCAGGTTCCAGCCGTCGTACACGAAACGGAGCTCCGCGGCGGTGCCGACTTTCTTGGCGATGCGGCGGCCGAGGTAGTCGTACTTGAACGTGGTCGTCGTGCCGGCCTGGGTGACGGAGGCGAGCCGGTTCTCGGCATCGTAGGTGTAGGTGCGGGTGCCGTCGCCGAGGAGGTTACCGGCGAGGTCGTAGTTGAGAGTGGCGACACCCGGCGCAGCGGCATATTGGTTGAGCGCATTCGGCGTATACGCTCCCGACTGATCGTTCGTGCGGTTGCCGATGGGGTCGTAGGCGAAGGCGCGGTAGGCGCTGGGCACGGCCGCGCCCTTGCCCCCGACGGTGGTGAGGTCGTACTGGCCGGCCGTACCGACCTCGCGGCGGTCCGAATAGGTGAACTCGTTGTAGAGGCCGGCGGAACGGCCGAGGGCCGTCATCAAGTTGGTGCCGGCGGTGCGTTCGGTGCTGCGCAAACCCGCGGTGTTATACCCGAGCTGGGCATCGACCACCGTCCCCATGGCGGCACCCCAGGAATGCTGCACACCCGAGAGGCGATTGCTCGCGGCTTCGTAGGTGAGGAGGCGGCAGTAATTGGTGGAAGCGCCCAACCACTGCACGACCGAGCCGACCAGGTTCGAATTGCCCGCGTAGGTGTAGTCGAAGGGCTGGGGCGCGGCGGAACTGGTAACCTGGTTGAGGCGCAGGCGATCGTCGTAGCCGTAGGCGACGCTATAATCGGTGGCGGTGCCGTATTGCACGGAGCCATCGGCGCCTTGGCGGTCGGCCGCGCCGTATTTGTAGGTGTAGGTCAACGGGCGGCTGCCGAAGAAGGCGGCGGGGAGGGTCTCGGAGGCGAGGCGGCCGCTGTAGCCTTGGGGGGTGTCGCAAGTCTCGTAGTAGGCGAAGGTGCGGGTGCCGGCGGCATCGGCCACCGTCTTGACCTTGCCGGTGCGGTGGTAGGTGTAGGCAAGGCTAGTCGTGGCGGCGACACCGGAGGACACCGAATAGCTGACCGTACGCAACTGGCCGTTGAAGACGGTCTGGTTCACATCGAAGTAGCCGTAGGAGGTGATGGTCCCGCGGGCATCGGTGCGGGTGAGCACGCGACCGGCGGCATCATAGGTGTAGTTGGTGCTGCGGTTGTCGGCGTCGGTCTTGGTCTTGAGCAGGCCGGTGTAGGAATCGAGGGTCCACGTGGTCCTGTCGCCGTTGCCGGCGAAACCGGTCGGCAGCCCGGCGCCCGTCCAGGTGCCGGAGCGGTAGGTCTGCATCTCGACGCGACGCCCCTGCTCGTCGTAGATGTATTTGACCGGGTTGACGGTGTTGCCCCACGCGTGGGTGAGGTTGCCCATGGCGTCGTATTGGCAGTAGGACTCCTTGGGGTTGGCGGCGGTGTGGTCGGGGGCCCGGGTGTAGTTCTGGCGGCCGGCGGCATCGTAGCCGAAGTAGGTCGTCTTGAAATCGGGGGTGGTGACGCTGGCGATGAGAGTCGTGGTCTGGTTGCCGCTGCCGTCGATGTAGGCCGTGGACGTGAGACCGGTGCGCGGGTCGTTGGCGGCGGTCACGCGGCCGAGGGCATCATACGTGAGCTCGGTGAGGTGGCCCTGGGCGTTGGTCGACTCCATGACCTGGCCGTTGAGCGCACGCTGGACCATCGCCTGGGTGGTGCCCGAGGTGAGGGTCGTGGTCGTGACCTGGCGGGCCGAACGATCGATCACGGCGAAGGATTGGGTGACGTTGCGGTCGAAGTCGAACGCATAGCTGTGGGCGGCAAGGCTGGCGCTTAGGCCGCTCACCTGAGTGTAGGTTTCCGCGGCGAAGCGGCCGGTGGAGGCCTTGGTGCCCTCGTACGGGAAGACCTTCACGGCCTCGTAGCGGTACCACGCATTGCCGGAATGCAGCGGCGTGCTGGTGCCGAGGCGGTTGAAGACAGTCTGCACGTAGTTGAAGGAGTACTCCTTCACGTCGGCATCGGCGCCGAGATCGATGACGTTGTTCTTGTTGGTGTCGGAGGCTTCGCGCAGGAGGCGGCCGTAGGAGTCATAGGCGAAGAGGCGGTCGGGGCCGAGCTTGGTGCCGGTGACGGTGCCGGAGGTGACGCTCTTTTTGAGGATCTGGCCGGCGGCGTTGTACGTGGGTGTGGAGACGACCAACGTGCCGTTCCAGCCGGTGGATTGGGTCGAGACCTCGCGTCCGAGCCAGTCGACCTCGAGCACGGAGTAGGAGCTCGGCGTGATGCCGGTCATCGTGGTCGTGGTGACGAGGTTGCCGGAGGAGTTGTAGAAATAGCTGGTGGCCGAGTCGGCCACGGCAGTGCCGGAGGATTTTTTGATGCGCCCGTCCTGGAAATACTCGGTGACGATGGTGCCGCCGGCGGGGGTGGTGACCGTGGCCTTGTTGCGGTTGTCGTAGACGGTGGAGGTCGTGTAGCCGCCGGGCTGCGTGGTGGTCTTGATACGGCCGGCGGTGTCGTAGGTGCGGGTCGTCACGAGCACCTTGGGGGTATCCGGGCTGCTGATCGTCTCGGAGAGGAGCTGGCCGAAGGCATCGTAGCCGTAGGTGGTCGTGCGGGCGGGCACGAAGTCGCCGCCGGCGACCGAGCCGGCGCTGGCGCGGGTGACGGTGGCGATGCGGCCGTAGTCGTCGTACGTGGTGGTGGCGAGGACTCCGGTCTCGTCGCGCTCGGAGACTTTCTTGAAGCCGGCGTAGGTGGCTTCATAGAGGAGGCGGCCCGTGGTGCTGCCATCGGCGGCGATGGGCTGGTCGGCCTTCCGGAGGAGCAGGCCGCTCAAATCGTACTGGGAGTAGGTGCTCGTGAGCAGCGCGAAGGAGGTGCCGCCCTGATAGACGTAGGTGGCGTCGCGCAGCGAGCGGCCCTGGGCATCGAGGATGCGCTCGGTGAGGAGGGCTTTGCCGGACTCCATCGTGAGCGGGGAGACGGCAACCCCGCGATAGGCGGTGAAGTCGTTGCCGGTCTTGCCGGAAAGCTCGGCAATCAGGAGGTGGGGGCCGTTGGCGGAGGCCGTCCACGTGGCGCCGGCGAGGGTGCCGCGCTGGTAGGCGTAGGCGAGCTTGGAGCCATCGGGCTTGGTGGAGGCGGCGGGCCGGCCGCGGAAGTTGAGGTCGGCCACGCGGGAGCTGTAGGCGATGTTGGTGGTCGTGAGCGAGGCGGTGGCGCTGGCGGATTCGACGACCGTGGTGATCTCGGTTTCGAGGCCGTTGAGCGAGCCGAGCGTGTAGGTGTAGGAGCGCTGGCCGATCGTCGTGGTGCCCTGCTTGGTGATGGCGGTGCTGACGAGGGTCTTGGTGCCTTCGAGGGCATCGGCGTAGGTGTACGCCGTCACGAGATCGGTGGGACGAGCGGCGGCCTCCAGGTCCGGGGCGCTGGTGTCGCCAAAGGAGGTGCGGGTCTCCTTGGGCTGGCCGAGGGCGCCGAGGGGCTGCGTGCCCAGGTTGGCGGGCTTCTGGGGGGACATCCAGGTGCGGTAGAACTCGGTGGCCGTGCCGCCGCCAGTGGCGTTGTGGCGCAGGTCGCTCCTGCTGCTGCGCGCTACGTCGAGGACCCCGTCGCTGCCCGCGCCGCGGTACGCGTCGCAGGGGCCCTGGAGACATTGATCACCATCGCTATACCAGGCGCCC
>JAHFTC010000069.1 GCA_023269585.1 Opitutaceae bacterium | reverse complement strand
CATGAGGCCGCCCCAGTCGGCGATGGGGGCGAGCGGGCGCGGGGCGGTGCGTTCGCGGGTGCCGTGGCGTCTCCGATACGCGGCGAGTTGCGTGGCGACGAACGCCTCGGAGCCGAGCACGGCGGCGTCGGTGAAGTAGCGCACGCGGCAGCGCAGGACATCGGTGAGCGGCAGCCGGCCCTTCTCGCGGAGGACTTTCGCGAAGGAGGCGGGATCGATCGTGGCGCCGCGGGAGCGGGGCGCGGAGCCGGTGCCGAAGAGCCCGATACGGTGCACGGCGTGGGCGCGGCGCCAGTCGCCGCCGTGCAGGCGGCAGAGCCCGGCGCGGGCGGTCTGGTGGCCGGCGACCGCCTCGCCGTAGCCGCAGAAACGGTAGTCCTTGGGATCGGCGACGAGGCCGGCGCGCACGGGGTTGAGGTCGATGTAGAGGGCCATCGTGCGCAGGGCGTTGGTCTGGTTTTCGACGAGCACGGATTTGAAGCGTTCGGCGAAGAGCGTGCCGTAGCGCTGGTGGGCCTTGTTGAACCAGATGGCGAAGCGCTGTTTGAGCAGCTTCATGAAGGCCGAGACGTCGCCCATGAGCGCGAGCTGGCGCTGGCGCCACGCCTCGCCCTCGGGCCCGCCAGTGGCCAGTTCCGCCTCGATCACGGAGAGGCTTTCGGTCTGGTACCTGGTCGGCTTGGGGTGGAGCAGCTTGTAGCGACGGAGCAGTTCGGCATCGGGTGGCGCGACCTTCTGCGGCACGCGCACGAGCACGTGGAAGTGGTTGGAGAGGATGGCGTAGGTGAGGATTTCGACGCCGCAGAACTCGGCCGTCAGCCAGAGCTGGCGGCGCAGGATCTCCTTGGCCGGGTCGTCGATCACCCGCTCGCCGTTCACCGTGCGGGTCATGCAGTGGTACACCGCCGTCCCCTCCTCCGCCGCGATCTTGATGCGCGCCGTTCTCATGGTGCCCGGAAGATACCCACAACGGACCTTACGTCTATTGTCCTGATATTTTTCCGACCTGTCCCTGTTAACACCTCGGCAAGGATCCCCTCGCATACCTGCGCGACGTCCTCGCCCGCCTGCCCACGATGACCAACCACGACGACCTCGCCGCGCTCCTGCCCGCCAACTGGCAGCCCCCGGCCGTCTCGTAACTCCTCTCGTAGTCGCCACCACTACGACGGCAGCCTACGAACACCCCTTCAGATTGGTCACCATTACGACCCGTCTACGAGGCACCCCGTCGGTCGCTTACGTTTCTTGGACATGACGCGGGATCGTTGACGGTTCTGCTCTTAACGATCCCCCCTGTCCACTTTTCGGGGGCCACCTCAGGCGTGATCCGTCGCCCGCGCCCGTCGCGCTGTTCCCCGGTCTCGATGATCTCCGTGCTGATCGCCTGCTTGTTCACGCCAGCGATCCTACCGCCTTCAGCCTCCGCCGACTACGAGGCACCCGGTCGGTCGCTTACGCCGCCTGGTAACGCTTCTTGGTTTGAGCCAGCCGATAGCGCAACATGCCCCTTCAATCCGTTCCTTGGGCTCGACCCTGTATGTGGGCCGCGGCACCATTCTCCAACCTAACTAGCGCAGATAATTCCTGCGCAACTCGTGTCGAATTGAGCAACCATCTTCCGTCGATTCTCTTCAATCGAAATGGCCGAGTCTCCACTTTCCGAGCCTCAATACGGAGCCCATCAGCCCGGCATTGCGTCAGAGTAAAACGTAGCGAAATACTGAACTCACCATCACCAACCGCTCCATTCGCAGCCTCTACAAGGCGATCTGTTTCAATCCGAAATACCACCACAGACGGATTCTCTTCGGAGGGGACTGTTGCCACCGGGACCATTATATCGTATGGAATCGGATATGCCGTGCGGCTCCCTTTATCAAATACAACAGTCGCGCACTCGAGTGAGTTTGGAGCGCTCGCGCCTGTCGAGACCAACAACTCAAAGCGATCCATAAACGGAAGCGCACGACCGCTGCTCAGGCCCAAGTAACAAGACAGCACTACCTGTGATCCTGCCTCCGGCACATACTGGGCCGTGATATCGAGAAACTTCGAGTCTTCGGATGCAACGCTCAGGACCTGAAATAGCGGAACCTGCGAATGCCGCATCGAGGAGGAAATCACCTGATCGGCAGACGCGAGAACCCATGAGAATAGTGAAGCAAGAACAGCGGATAAGGCAGCGCGACTATTGAAGGTCATTAAGGTGTTGCGTTAGTTGGTCTGTAGTTGGGGAAACAGCGGAATTCATGTGCGAGTCGCGATCATGAAAAGCTCTGGCCGCACCATTCGAGACGGGCCGCTGGGTACTGTCCCACCAATCACGTGCAGCAGTTACATCGTTCGCAAAGCCCGCCGACAATGAGCTTACCGCACGCTCAAGTTCCTCGTTCGTGAGTACCTTGTCTTGGAGGTTCGCGATGGCCTCTCGCCTGAACTTTCCGTTGAAGATGGTAGATCCATCGGTCGTATGCTGAAGCTCAGACCTTAGGACTTTGTCCTTTTTCTCTGCATCCGCCATAATCTCGGGGCGCATAGTAATGTTTTGATGCAGCCCGAATTTCATGGTTCGCGACCCATCGCTCTCCTGATCGAAAGTCGGGCGATCGAGGCCTGTTGTTGTGAATCCCGGAGTGTTTTGGGGCAAGTTCGGATCCGGCGTTGGAGTCGTCACCGTGTTGTCGGTTGTTTCCACACTCTTCACTCGGTATGCCCAAAGAAACTGGGTTTGTCGGGGCACAGGCTGCACTCCAGGGCTTGCAGGTGTCCCAGAGGCGGTCGCTGGAGTTTGGGAAATCGGGGCCCCAGGCGTTGATTGCTGAACACCTTGGGGGCCAGTCGCTCCGCCGCTCGATTGTGCCCCAATCTGTGCTGACGATGCGCCTGCCGTCGCCGCAACTGGGGCCGCATTACTCGGCGCAAATCGCACAACAAGTCCCCTATTCGGATCAGCCACGGTACTGGCGTATGACCGCGCGAAGTTTGCGTCAGCTTTGCACTTATCCTCAATGGCCTTCTGTAGCTTGGCCTTCTCTTCATCTGTACCCTCAAAGCGAGTCGCAACAAAACCGGTTGGGTCAATCGACACCAACGGATTGTTCGTAGCATAACTGTAGCGATTATAGCTCTGCATCTGCCCAGGTTTTGCGACCAGGACATCCGCACTGAGCATTCGTCCCAAGAGCGGGTCGTAGATGCGGCCGTTCATGTGATCGGGCAGCTCTGGCGCGCCGTAGCCGGTCACTCGTAGCCGCGGGCCACCGAGAAGCGGGCGACGCCAAGGCGCGCCGGGGAGCGACCGCGATCACCGGACAACAAAAAGCCGCGCCCGGCAGAACCGGTCGCGGCGTCGAAATTGGCGGGGGTCGGGGTGGATCAGTCGAGGCCGAGCACGGCCTTCGCCTTGTCCCAAGCAACGCCGGGCTTGCCCTGATTGCGGGTCACGGCGGCGTTGAGGTCGCGCAAGTCTTCAAGGTCTTCGACACGGGAACGCAGACGGGCCACCTCGTTGCTGAGCATGCGCAGCGTGGGTTTCTTGGCGGAACGGGACTTAGTGGCGGTAGGCATCTTTGCGGTCCTTCACAAGGTGGATGACGATCAGGTCTTTTTCGAGCGTGAAGAGGAGACGGTGCGTGCCGACGCGCAAGCGGTATTTGCCGTCCTGCCCGGCGAGCTTCTTCACGTCGCCCTGGAGATCGGTTTGCAGCGCTTCGAGCCGCGTGCCGATGCGCTGCCGCAGCTCCTTGGGCAAGGCGCGCAACTGCACCAAGGCCTCCTCACTGATTTCCAGCCGGTAACGCATGTTGGGACGATGACGAGGGTTCGATTGCGGGTCGAGGCGACAACGCCGCGCCGGGGTGCGTGGCGGCGTGGACCTCTTTCAGCTTCCGGATGGAGACGTGCGTGTAGATCTGCGTGGTCTGCAAGCAGGCGTGGCCGAGCTGTTCCTGCACGTGGCGGATGTCGGCGCCGTGCTCCAGCATGAGCGTGGCGCAGGTGTGGCGGAACAGGTGGCACGAGCCGACCTTGCCGAGCCCGGACCGGGCAACGTAGCGGGTCACCATGGCGGAGATGTACTTCCCCGTCAGCGGCCCGCCCTTCTCCGTCACGAACAACGGCCCGGCTTCGTCGCCGGGTTTGGCGAGCTTCGGCCGCGCCTCCGCAAGGTACTTGCCGAGCCACAGCAACGCGCGCTCGCCGATGGCGACGACGCGGTCCTTGCGGCCCTTGCCCTGGCGCACGAGCACCACGCCGCCGGCGAAATCCACATCGGCCGCCGTGAGTCGCGACACCTCCAGGCGCCGCAGCCCCGTCGAATAGAGCGTCTCCATGATCGCCCGATCCCGCAGCGCCGGCGCCGGCCGGCGGCTGCCCTCCACCTTCGGCAACGCCAGCACCGCCTCGGTCTGCGCGGCCGACAACCACGCCTTCGGCAACGCCTGCCCGACCCGCGGCATGACCAGCGCCGCGGCCGGATCGGTCTCCAGCAGCTTCTCGCGCCGTACCCAACGTCCGAACATGCGCAGCGCCATCAGGCGCGTGCGCTGCGTGCGCGAGGCCAGCGGCTGGCCGTCCTCCTTGCGGTGCTGGCTGAGGTGCCGCTGGTAACGAGCGATCAGCTCCGGGGTGACTTCGGCCAACAACACCACGCCGCGCTCCTCCGCCCAGTGGCGGAACAGGCCGAGAATCCACGCCCGGGTTTCCTGCGTCGCCGCGGTGAAGCCGCCGACCTTGAGGTGGACCAGATGCCGGGCAATCGCGGCTTCCAAGGTGATCGCTGCGGAGCTCATGGGGGTACGTTACGTTTTGCGATGCGTGAGGGGGTGCTGCGTTTTTCGCGAAAAGGGCCGGTGGCGGCGGTTTTCAGAGGGGAAAACGCCTTCGGGCGGACCTGACCGGGGGCTGACCAGGGGCTGACCGGCCCCTGACCGGTTGGCCTTTTGCCCTGACCGGTCAGCCGTTCGGGCCTTTCGGATTCTCGGGCGACGCCGTCCGCAGCTCGGAGACATCGAGCAAGCCGGAGAGGTGCGGCCGTCCACTGAATGCGTCGCCGTCGTAGAGCAACTCGTAGCAGAGGCTTTGCGCGTGCTTGGGGTCGCGCCGGGGCAGGACGTATTCCAACTCCACCAACCGGCCGAGATGGACCTTCAACGCCGTGTCGCTCCAGCCCGTGAACGCCCGCAAATCTCTCCGCCGCCAAAGACGCGGCAGCAACGCCGCCGCGCCACCGGAGGCGGGAGCCTCCGCGGGTGCAGGGGTGAGCCCCTGCTGGATCAGGCCGAGCAGCCTCCGCGCCTGCGGCGGCACGTCCTCGAGCCCGCGGCCGAGGACTTCGTGGGCGAGGCTGTTGGCCCGGGCGATGTCGTCGAGCGAGGCCACGATGCATTCGCGGCCGGAGATGGTCCGGCGCGCTCGCTGGTGCTGGAAGAGCACGGCCAGCGCGTCGATGAGCAGCAGATACTTTTCGTGGTCGCGGCGGGTGCGGAGCTGGTCGGAGAGGAAGCGCAACCGGTCGGCGTACGGGTTGAAGACCGGCAGCGGTTGGAGGAGCCGCTGGGCGTTGCGGTGGAGCGCGAGCAATTCCTCGCGGCGGACCTTCCGCGACAGCCCGGCCTCGGTGCGCGCCTCGCGTTGAAGAGCGTGGATACGCTCGGTCTGCTCGCGGGATTCGTCGACGGTGAGCACGATGCACCGGTTTTGCAGCTCCTCGTCGAGCACCGGCGCGGTGGTCGTCAGGAAGATCATCACCGGCCCGGTTACGACGTAGGATTGCGTCTCGGTGCGGCCGGTCTGCTCGTCCTTGCCGGTCGCGGCCAGGCGCAGCTCGCCCTCGGACTGGAGCAGCTTCAAGGCGTAGCTGGCACGCTCGGCGCCCTCCTGCTCGGCGATGGCGAGGATCTTGTTCCGCAGGTTGGCGCGGCCGAGGTAGAACAACGATTGCCCGGTCAGCGCCGAATACTTGTGCCGCGCCTCCGGCGGGATGAACGCGAGGATCGCATCCATCAACGTCGTCTTGCCGGCCGCCGACGAGCTCTGCACGACGATGGCCAGCGGCCGGTCGAGCAGGCGCGAGACCGCCGCCAGATAGCCGGTCAGCACGTTGGTCTTCTCGCCGGCGATGCCGCAGACCGCGGCGTGCTCGGCGATGCGGTCCCACAAGTCGGGCGCCTTGAGCAGGTCGAGCGCGGCCTCGCGTTCCGCCTCGGTCATGGGCGCCGCGTCGTCCTTGGGTGCGACCTGGGCGAGCAATTCCTCCTCGTGGATCTCCTCCAGCTTGAGCAGGACGCGGCCCACGTCGCGTTTGAGCAACTCGGGGCGCAGGCCGGTTTCCTCGGCCGCCGCGGCGACGAACGAGGCCCGCTGCCGCGCCTGCGCGAGGTCGACCGTGTCGAGGTGCCAGCCGTTCCCGCACGCCACGCGCAGCGACACCTTGAGCGTCTCGTAACCGGTGTTTCGGGCCAGACCGCGCACGCGGTAGGTGCGACCGGAGTCCGGCGGAGTGGCAGGATCGGCGATGGCGAGGAGGATTTCCTCGCCGCTGCGCTTGAGCACCGCGAGATCCAGCGGGGCCAAGGCGGAGCCGTTGGCGGGCTTGCCGTTTGCAGCGGCGGACGGCGTGCGGCCGGTCGTCGGGCGCTTGGTGGCGAGCAAGGTGTGGAGCGCCGCGACGGGGTCCTCGGCCGCGCGGGCGAGGTCGTTGGCGGTCTGGCCGGCCGGCAGCGCCTTGCGGCTGACGGTAACGCCCAGCGCGGAAAGCTCGCTCTCCAGCGCCTCGGCGCGGGCGGTTCCTGCGGTATCGGAGGCGTGGATGAGCGTGACGCGGCCGGGCTTGCGGTTCGCGATGAGGGCACGGCAATCGCTGTTCAGCGCCGCGCCGAGGAGTGCGCCGGTGTGGGTGAAGCCGTGGTGCCAGAGGGTCAGCGCGTCGAGGGGATCGGTGCAGAGGATCCACGCGTCGCCGGCGGGCAGACCGGCGGCATTCCAGAGGCCGCGGTCGTTGTCGGGCAACGAGACGCACCGCGGCGTCGCCGTGGGCGCGAGCCGATAGCCGCAGAGTTGCACGACCTGGCCGGCCGCATCGCTCAGCGGGAAGACGAGGCAGCCGTTGAGGTGTTCGTGCCCGCTGTCGGCCCGGAAGACGCCGAGGGATTGCAGGCGGGCGCGGAGTTTGCGGCCGGCGGATGTCGCCGCCAGCGCTGCGCCCAGCGTGCGGTTGGCGTAGCCGAGCCGGTGCGGCGCGGGCTCGGCGAGGTCGAGGCCGGCGCCGTGCAGGAACTGCCGCGCAGCCGGATCGCCCGCCAAGGTGCGCTGGTAGAAGCCCGCCACCCAATCGAGCAGCACGGCGGCGTCGGCGCTTTCGCCGGGCATCTGTTGCACCGCATCGGAAGCCGAATCGGCATCAGAGGGCTTCCCGCAAAAGGTCTCCGCATCGGTTGCCATGGTCATTGTTTATACGTTTTCCGTGTATTTCAGCAAGTGCTTTAACTTCCCCCGCGATGACCCATAGTCGCGCCATGCCCAAAGGCCGCCCGGCATCCAGTTCCCGCCCTGCATTCGGCGAGCGCATCGCTCGCTTGCGGGTTGCTGCCGGCCTCACTCAGGAGCAGTTGGCCGAAGCGATGGGCGTCACTCAGCGCGTGGTGACCTACTGGGAGCGCGAGGCCCGCAGCGTGCGCGCCGACCAGCTTGCCAAGCTCGCGGGCGTGCTGGAAACCAGCGTCGACGCCCTCCTCCATGGCTCCGGTCCGGCCACCAAAAAGCGGATTCCAGCCGTCATTGAGAAGCTCGAAAGCCTGTCGAAGAAGCGTCAGGCGGAGATACTGAAGAAGGTCGAATCCTTGATCGCAGAGACCCCGGAAGCGCGCAAAAGCACGCGCAAGAAAGCCGGTGTCTGAAGCTGATCGGTCGCGTTGCATGGGTGCAGTCTGGGCCTTTGCGGACGCGGCCGACAAACGCCCGGGCGCGCCGAAATCGCGGTAGGTCGGATACCCTGAATACGGTAGCGCGGCGGCGCAGCCGCGGGCCGGTCCCGGAGCGAAACGCCGCCGGCTGGAGCCGGTCGTTCGGGCCGGATCACGGGCGGAAAACGTGACCGTTTTGGCCTCCGTAAAACGACGCCGGAAGTCGTTAGGGTATTGCGTCTGTTGGGCTGGACGATGGCGACGGGCGACGACCTCGGATCGAAGTCGCGAACTCGTTAGGGCCTTGCGTCCTTACCGAAAAAGCGCGGGGGACGCGGTGCCTCCAACTCCGCTCTTCGCAGGCAATGGCGGGAGGATGCGGATACCGTGATTGCGGGAGGCGGCCTACGCCATTTCCGGCAGGCCGGCGGCGATGTCGCGGCCGGCCTGTTCGGTCGTCATCGTCGCCATGCACGACACCGAAGCGACGAAGCGAAGGACCGCGGGAGGCTTGCCGCGCCGTGGGCTAGGCACGGCGCAAGGCGAGCAGCGCGAGCCGGGCGGCTTGCGGCCTCGGGATGAGCGCAGCGGAGCCGAGGACGCAAGGTGTAGGCCTGCCCGCCGGAGCCTTGGCGAAGGCAGGCGGCAACGAGCCGGGCGAGGCGCAGCGCGCCAGCGCGGAGGCAATTGCGGCGCGGATACTACGGAGCGCCGCGGGCAGCCGGGACGGTCGGCGACGGGCCGCAGCGCAACCCGGCACGAGGTGGAGCGGAGGGCCGGCGGCGTCCGTCCCGGCGGTCGACCTGCACAGCGGGTGCCCGCTCACGCCAGACGCCCCGGCTTGTCCGGGGCGAGTGAGCGGGCACCGCGAGCGCCGGGCCTCACGGACCCGGCCGAAGCGACCACCGGGAGCGCAGCCGAGGGCCGAGCGAAGCGAGCGCGCACGCCGACCCGCCGCCGGCTGGCCAAAGCGTCACGCGACGCCCGGACGGCGGCGGTTGAGGCGTTCGCGGCAGCCCAATGGGCGCAGCGGGGTCCCCGCCGGACTGCATCGGCGGTCGCCGACTCGGAAGCGCGGAGCAACGCGCAGCGCGGCCAGGACGGTGACGGCGCGGATTCAACGGAGCGCCGCGTGTCGCCCGAGCTCCCGCGAGGGCACGCCGCCGCCGGCGGGGATGGACGATACCGGACGGGAGCGACGCCAGCGCGAGCGAAGGGAGGAAGCAGACGGCGTGACCGGCGACCGCAGCAACGCGAGGACGACGGGCGCGCCGTGTGCCGCTCGGTTCCGCATCGGGCCTGACCATGCCGGCCCGTCCCGCCATCTACGTGCGTGTTTCGACCGCGGAGCAGCGCAGCGACGCCCAGGAGGTGGAGCTGCGCGGCTACTGCGAGCGCCGGGCGTGGACGGTGTGCGAGGAGAACGTCTTTCGCGATACCATCTCGGGCGCGGCGGCATCGCGACCGGGCTGGGAGTTGCTGCTGCACGCGGTGCGGCGCGGCAGGATCGACTGCATCGTCGTCTACAAGCTCGACCGCGTCGGGCGTTCGCTGGTGCATCTGGCGATGATCCTCGACGAACTGGGGCGGCTGCATGTGCCGCTGGTATGCGTGTCGCAGGGAATCGACACTTCCCACGACAACCCGGTCGGCCGATTGCAGCTGGGCGTTTTGATGGCCGTGGCCGAGTTCGAACGCAGTTTGATCCGCGAGCGCACGAAGGCCGGCTTGATCGCCGCCCGGGCGCGCGGCGCCAAGATCGGGCGGCCGGAACGGGCCGCGAAGTATAGAGGGGAGATTCTCCGGCTACGCGCCGAGGGCCTGTCGTATCAGAAGATCGGGGAACGCTGCGGCCTCTCCGTCGGCGCCGTCCATCGCCTGGTCAAGCTCGCCGCCCTTCAACAACCTTCCCCCGAAAAAGACGCCGCCTGACCCGAGCGGGACAGGCGGCATTCATCTGGTGACCGGTTGCCGAACGGTTAGGCGACGCTCATGGAACGATCAGCGTGCCATCCTTCGGGTCAACAGTCTGACCGCCGACAGGATCCACCCATCCACGTCCGTCAGGATATCGACGCCATTTCGTCCGCGGAATCACCCGAAGCGGCATCACAAGAGTCTTCTTTCGATCAAACTCCGCCGCTATCTGCACGAAATCGTCGATGGCATAGTACTTCACATAGTCGCCTGTCCCTCCGAGATCCACAATGATCTGAGCTTGAGAATGGGACAGCAAGACCGAGTCCACTTCCGATTGTTGTGCGCCGATCTTGCACCTGGCGGAAACGAAATCGCCCCACGCTTCCTTGTGCGTCTCTGGAACTGTCGGAAATGATAGAGTGGCAAAGCAGATCGCAGCGATGGTTGTGATAAATGTTTTCATTGGCTTCTCTGGACTATTTCCGGGTTTTCCCCTGAAGCATACCTGATGAGTCGATGCGGATTTCTTTATCCCTCACGACGAACGTCATTTTTACCGCTGATCTGCTATATGCGACTTCTGAGTTGTAGCTTACAAGCGCCTTGTCGGGATTCGTAATTTGCCCAACACGCGCCCCTTCGTAACCGTTCTTCGAGTTCCACGGCCCGGCGGAATCTGTCGTCCGCCCAATCATGTGGAACTGCACTCCTCTTGTTCCGGTCTCGGGGTTCTTGTATTCCCATACCCAAACAATCACCTCACGCTCTCCGGGGCGTGCTCTCGTCGTGGTCGTGGTCGAGCCGTCGTTCTCAACCCGTGTCATCCCATCTGGTGTTGTGTGGGTTGCTTCTCGCAGGGATCCATCGCGTCCTGTGCCAGGCCAGTGAACCCCTCCTTCTATTCCAAGTGATGCGCCTCCGCAGTTTTGTGCAGTGTCGATTGGACCCTCTTGTTTGGTCCCGCCTGGGCCACCACTCCCGGGGATTGCGGGGCCTCCTTCAAGTGGTCGGATCTCCCGCTCAGTTATGCCCTCCGCATCAAGTCGATCTTTATGTGCTTTGGCTAACGCTTGATCGATAACCGAGGGCTTACTCTGTTCATTCGCTCTCCTCTCCGCCTCCTCTGCGGCGGCCTTTCGGTTAGCGTCCTCCTTTGCCCTAGCTTCCTCAAGAGCGGCTATCTTCTCCTTGATCCTTGCTTCGCGCTCAGCCTTCTCCCGAGCCTCTTGCTGTTCAGGAGTCTCAGGATCGAACCCGCTTGGATCAACGAGTGTAAGCGGATTGTTGTTAACGTAACTGTATCGGTTGTAAGTCTGCAGATTTCCGGGATTTGTGATCAACAGGTCCGCACTCAGGAACCGTCCCAGCAGCGGGTCGTAGATGCGGCCGTTCATGTGAACGAGGCCTAAGTCGTCGAGCATCTCGTGGCCGGTGTAGCCGCGGGGCGTGGCGTCGTCGGAGCCGCCATCGGCGGTGGTGGTGGGGGCGCCGGACCAGGTGTCGGCGTTGCGGCGTTGGCCCCAGGCATCGTAGCTGTAGCGCGAGGGTTTGCCCTGGCCGTCGAGCACGTAGGTGGTGCTGGTGGAGCCGTGGGGCGTGATCCGCTCGATGGAGCCGAGGTGGTCGTAGTGGTAGACGAGGGCGGACTCCGCGTTGTCGAACGACTGCTGGGGATTGAACTCCATCGTGCCGGCGGTGCCTTCGGGGCCGGGCACGTAGATGCGGAGTTTCTGCAGAGACCATGCAGGCGGGACGCCTACGCCACTTGCGTTACTGTAGTCGACTTCGAGTTGGGGGCCGAGGCCATAGACCTTCTTGCGGCTGTAGTGCTTGGGCGTGGCGGCCGAATCGGTGCCGTTGACGGCGTCGATCGAGAGATGGACGACGCGCGAGCGGTTGGCGTTGTAGGTGAACTCGTCGCCCTTGCCGGTGGTGGCGTTGATCAGCCAGCGGGGTTTGTCGAAACCGGCCCAGCGGGTGGACCAGGTGCCACCGCTGCCGGTGCGCGTGAGCAAGTTGCCATTGGCATCGTAGGTGTAGGTGTTGCCAAAGGCGGAGCTGACGGCGTGGGGCAGTGTGCGTTCCACGCCGCCGATGATGACTTTGGCGGCGTAGGTGTAGGTGCCGCCATCAGTGCCATCGACGCCCTTCTTGGTGGTGATGTTGCCGTTGGCCGCGTAGGCGACGCCGCCCGAGTTGAGGCGGTTGAGGTTGTCGTAGGTGAGATCCTCAGTCGCGGAGATGGCGTCGTTCTTGCGCTGTTTGAGGTTACCCAGTCCGTCGTAGTCGAAGGAGAGGTTCTGGATGGCGGTGGAGCCGGCGGTGGGGCCGGAGGCGAGGCCGGTAAGGAGGCCATCGGTGGGGCGATAGGTACGCACGGTCCAGTGGCCGTCGCCCTTGCGGACCTTCACGGGGCGATCGAGGTGATCGTAGCCGGCGGCGGAGTCGGCTTGCCACCAAGTGCGGCCGGCGGTGTCGGCCATGGTGAGCAGGTAGCTCTTGGATGCGGCGCCGGTGCCATCGTAGGTGTAGGTGTAGCCCCAGTCCTGCCAGTAGTAGGGGGTGGCGGAGGGGGTGCCGGTGCCCGCGGGATTTTGGGCGTCCTCATGGCCGGCAGGGCGCCAGAAGTAGCTGACTTTGGCGGGGCGAGAGTAGGTGTCGTACTCGTGGGCGGTGTAGAAGTATTTGCCGTCGGCGAGGTTGAGGTTGAGGTGGGGCAGGCCCTTCGCGTTGTAGTACTGGATGGAGGCGGTGCCGGGGTCGCCGTAGCCCGGGGCGCCGTTGGTCTGCGAGGTGGAGCGCTGGGGGGCGCCGATCCAGCCCTGGGTAGTGAAGCCGACGCGGTGGAGGGCGTCCTCCGTGGCGGTGCAGTAGTAGTACCAGTCGGCAGTCTCGACGGGGCCGGCGGCCTCGACGGTGCGGCGGGAGAGCGGGCGACCGAGGCGATCAAAGGTGGAACGGGTGATCGTGCCTTTGGCGTCGGTCTGTTTGACGACGTGGCCGAGGGCGTTGTTGACGTAGGTCCACGGGCCTTTGTCGGGGTCGTCGAGGCCGGTCTGGCGGCCGAGGGCGTCGTAGGTAGCCTTGATGGTCTGCGTCTGGTCTTTGAGGACGGTCTCGCGCATGCGGCCGAAGCCATCGAGCACGTATTGGATGGAGGCGGTGGCGGCGGTGTCGGCGAGACCCGAGATCGGATCCGCGTTCCAGACCTTGATGGTGCGGCCCTTGGCGTCGACCAGAGTCGCGTTGGACTGGGCGGGGCGATCGGGGGCCTTGACGGAGACCGTGGTGGTGCGGCCGGCGTAGGTATTGGTGGTGACGGTGCCGTTGGGGGCGGTGACGGTGACGACGCGGCCGAGGGCGTCGTAGGTGGTGGTGGTCCAGAAGGGGCCGGTCGCGGATTTGTTCGGGTCGTACGGCAACGATACGGCGATGGTCTGGCCGAGGGTGTTGTAGACGGTGTCGGTGTACGTCTGCTGGCCGTTGAAGCCTTCCTTCACGGTGCGGATGACGCGGCCGAGGCGGTCGTAGTAGGCGGTGACCGGGGCTTGGACGGTGGCCGTGGTGCGGATGGCGTATTTCGGGACACCCGGAACCGCCGAAACACCGGTGACACCCGTGCCGGCGCCAGTGAAGCTGCTCGGGCCGCTGACCGGGTTATCGAAGGGGCGTGCCCAAGCATTGGGCGAGGTGGCTAGAACCCACTCGTAGGCGTAGGTGGTCGTGAGGTCTTTAAGAACGTCGCGGACGACGAGCTTGCGGCCGAGGGCGTCGTAGGTGGTCGTCACCTCCGCGTTGTTGACGTCTTTGACGGAGACGGGGAGGCCGAGGAGTGAGTGGTAGGCGGTGGTGGTGGTGTGCGCGTAAGTGTTCTCGGTCTTGGTGGGCAGATCCCACTTGAGGTCGAGAGCGGTGACCTTGCCGGTCGTGAAGGAGCCGACGTGCTGCTCGTGGGCGGCAGTATCGACGGAACCGAGGACGGCGGAGTTGGCGTTGGCGTTGTAGCCAGCGATTGAGGTGCGGGTGACGACCCAGGGGCGCTGGATGCTCTCGGCCAGCTCACCGCGGTGGGACGTGGTGACAAGATCGAGAGAGTCGTCGAAATCTCCGTCGCGGTTCGCGTCAACGCTCTCGGTGGCGACGAACGGGGTCCAGGTGGCGCCGTTCTTCCAGTAGGTGTAGCGTTTGATCGGGGCGGTTTCAGTGCCGTAGCCAATGGAGCCGGTGGTGGTGGTCACGTTCTTAGCCAGCCCGGTGAGGCCGCCGACCTCACTCGGGCCAAAATACTCGGTAGAAACGGTTTCGGTGAAGCCGTCGCCGAAGTCGGTGGAGAGGCGCGTGAGGTTGCCGTAGGTGATCTTGCGGGGAAGGCCGAGGCCGGAGATCTGGTAGGAGGTGGAACCGTAGACGGTGTTGGCGCCTTCGGAGGCCCAATCGGTGGAACGGTCGCTGGCGTTGAACTTGCCGCCGGGGATGGTGGTCTGGACGGCGGCCTGCTTGTCGAAGAGCGAGGCGGCGGAGATGGCGATGTGATGGCCGGCGGGCCGGGCCTTCGTGAAGAGTTCCGCGGACTTCGAATCGGGGGAGGTGGCCTTGTTGAAGGAGAAGTGCGAGGCGGCGGCATCTTCCCAGCGGTACTCGATGGCCTGGGAGATGAAGGGGTAGACGGTGCCCCAAGGATTGGCGTCGGTGGCGGACTTCACGACCTCGTCGAAGACGACGGTGTTGTCGTGGGAGTTGATGAGGCGGAACTTCGCGATGGCCCCATCTTCCCAATACCGGTAGGTCTGCTCGCGGGCGGTGAGGCCCGTCATCGGGAACGACTGGGCGAGGAACTGGTATTTGAAGAGGTTGGTCTGCCGGTCGAGGGTGATGAAGGAGTGGAAGCCGAGCCCGCCGCGGCCGGAGAGATCGAGGCGGTTGCCGGAGTACTGGTAGGAGAAGTGAGCGCGATCGGCCACGATGGTGGAGCCGGTGTCCTTCTTGAGATCGGAGACGACGTAGGTGGCGTTGCGCAGTTCGCGGATGGGATAGGTGACAGCGGCGCCCTTGGTATAGACGGAGTCGTCGGTGATGGGCTTGTAGGTGATGTCGGTTTTGCGGCCGAGTCCGTCTTCAATGGTTTTCAGACGGAGGCCTTGGCTGCCGGAGCTGATGTGGAAACCTTGGACTCCGGGCTTATCCTCGTAACAGCCCTCAAAATAGGCGTAGTCGGTGAGACCGTCGCCGTTGAGGTCGAGGCCCGAGCGGGTCACCACCGTCGGGTGATAGATGCCGGGGGCCCAAGTCGGGCTCTGTTTCCAACCGAGCTTGGTGGCATCGAGCCGGACGGGGGCGGAGAACCGACCACCCTGCGAATACATGACCCACCAGCCATCGCGGCTGGAGCCTTCGTTGTTGGCGAAGCGTTCGAGGTACCAGACGTAGTCGGCCTTCCCGTCGCCATTGACGTCGGTCATGCTCATATTGTCGCCGCCGCCAGTGAGGGCGGAGGCAAGAATGAGCGGGCGTTGCGGAGGGGCGGCGCGGGCCGGCTGTGAGTAGAATTCAGACCAATAGGTTAAGAAGATCTTGTCGAACCAGGGGTTGGCCCAAACTCCTTCGAGCTGCACCTGGGCGCAGTCGTTGGTCTGGCCGGACATCATATCAACGCCGGCGAAATTGGGGATGCCGGAGGAACCTTTCGACAGATAGGTCTGCATGCGGAGCAGGCACTGCCGATCCGCAGGGTAGCGGCCGTCATTGTAACGGCTGGCACTATCCTCTTCCGCGCGCATCATAATGGTAAGGTCGGTCAGGCCGTCGCCGTTGACATCGCCCGGCATGAGCACGAAGGCATTAGAGCGATGAGAGCCGGGATAGAGATCGCTCCATCCCCAGCCCGTGCCGGAGACATCGGTACGGGGTGAAAAACCACCACTGGGCAGACTGGTGACGGCATAGACAGTCTTGGTGCCCTGCACGGAGGTGACGGAAGACCCGAAGACGGATAGCTCGTTCCAGTTCTGCCTGGTCTCGGTCCAGACATAGTCGATAAGCCCGTCGCCGTTGAGGTCACAGGGCATCGGAGAAACACTGAAATTGTTCGTGATAACGTATCCCAGGAACCGAACACCGGGGAACTCGTAGGAGGCGTGGCCATCGAGCCGGCTAGCCCCGACGTTGACCAAAGGCAATTTGGTGAAAGAAGTCCCCTCTGACCGCAGAACCTGCAATTGGCCATCGTAGCGGTGGATCAGAACATCGTCGCGACCGTCGCCCGAGAAGTCCGCGATCGAAATGCGCTGCAGACAGGCATCCAGCTCGAGTCCGAGGATGTTACCACGGCCCTGCGTGGTTGCCGGATCCGCAAACTCCTCCAAGTCGGATAGCGTGTAAAACGCAGTCAGCTGAGTTCCTCCGCCGAGGGGCTTGAAGGAGTTCCCATCGGAAACCAGAGCGTAGAGTTTCAGTTCGGGAAAACTGACGAAGACGATGTCTTTGAGGCCGTCGCCGTTGACGTCGCACATCCGGGTGACGTTCCGCGTGCCAGTCCAGAGGCCAGCCGCGGCGATCCAGTTCTGGGGAGTCCCATAGGCAGAGCCCGCAAATCGCGAAACCATGATGGCTCCCGGCGTGCGAAAATCGATGAACTCGTCGCGACCATCGCCGTCGACATCGGCGAAGGCATGGAGATCCTTGGTGCCTCCATCCCAAAGCACGGATCTGGAGCTCCCTGTGCCAACCATCGGGTCCGTGAGGGTGCCGGCGGCCACGGTGGTGTAGGCGGCAGTCTTGTCCTCCCAAGTGAAGACGGTGGGGTCGACGGGGCGGAGCTCGGCGGCATCGGGGCTGCGGAACGACGCTTTGAGCTCCCTGAGGCGGGTCGGACCGTTATCCGGCGCGTACTCGTAGCCGAGCTCGTAGAGCGACATCAGGGTGTTGGGGCCGGCGGTGGTGGCGGTCTCGGCGACGATCTGGTCGAGGCGGGCGCGGAAGGCGAAGGAGCGGCCGGCGATGTAGTGGGTGGCGCGGTCGCGGCGGGCGGTGTCGCCCTCGACGGGGTTTTGGTTGTAGAGCAGGCGGACGCGGTGGGCGGGCGCGATGTTGGTCAGGCTGTTGCTGGTGTATTCGATGGTGGTGAGCGGGTACTCGCCCGCGGAATCGCCGTAGGTCAAGGTGACGCGGTTGCCGACAACATCCTCGACGCACTTGAGGGCCCAGGCGTTGGCCAAGGTGTCCTTGCGGTTGATGACGGTTTGGGTGCCCGGGACGTAGGTCAGAACGCCGTTCGGGCCGGTGACGTAACGCGGCGGGTCGCCAATCACCTCGAGCACGTAACCGGCCTGGTAGCCGTCGGTGGCGGTCGAATACTTGCCGAAGGTCATCTTCGAGCCGGATTTGTCGGTAACGACGAAGGTGTCGATGTTGGCGCCGGAGCCGGTCGCGGCGATGGAGACGAAGGAATCGACCTCGGTGCGGTAGGTGGAGCCAGGCGAGCCGTAGGTGCCGGAGACGCAGATGAGGCGCTTGCCGTCGAGGTAGAGCTTGTCCTTGGCGTTGTCGAAAACGACTCCGCGGGTCTCGCCATCGCGGGCGAGGATGGTGCGGCCGCGGGTGATCGCCTGCGGGAAACCGGTGGAGAGGGAGAAGCCCAGACCGAGCGGGCCGTTGCCGGCGGCGCTGGAGTAATTGAGCGAGAGCTTCGGCGCCATGCCGCTGCGGCCGGCCGGCACCGAGAGCGGAACCGAGTAGTTGGCCGAACCCTTGTTATCGACCGAGAAGTCGCCGGGAAGCGTGGCCACGAGCTGCTGCCCGGGAGGGAGCACCGGAGCAGGATCCTGGGACAGGCCCGGACCGGCAGAAGTACCATCGGAGGGAGCGACGACGAGGAACGCACACGCCTCGGCGGCGGGAGTGTAGGAGGCGTTGCCCGCCTGGGTCGCGCGGATGCTCACCGTGCCAGCGGCGGTGGGGGTAAGCGTGCGGCCGTTGGCAGCCAGCGTGGCGCTACCGGAGTCCACGACGATCGTCACCGGCAAGCCGGAGGACGCCACAGCCACGACATCGAAGGCCTGGCCGACGGTGCGGGTGCCCGGGTTGGTGAGCGTGATGGTCTGCGGCCTGATCGCGGAGCCCACGTCGACGGTGGTGGAATCGACGACCGAGCCGGAATCGGCGTAGATGCGGAGTTTCCAGGTGCCCTGGGCCGAGAAAGCGTAGGTGCCACCGATGGTGATATTGCTGCCCGGACTGCCGCCGCCACCACCGATCCCCGACCACGAGGAGCCGGACGGCGACTGGATCTGCATCTCGGCGGAGTAACTTGGGATCGAGCCGATCCAACTGAAGGAGTACTGGGTCTGTGAATCCGCGACGGCGTTTGGCGGCACCGCCCAGCCGGCAAGAAGCTCGGAGACGAGCAAAAAGGAGAGCGCCACAAGACCGAGCACCCGGGAGCCGGCCGAGCGGAGGGAGATGGCGGCAGGCGAGACGCAACCGCCGCGAGAAAAGGACGCGGCCGAGGGCGACAGGACACGGCGCGCACCGAAGGTCGCCAGACGGAGGAAGGGCAAGGAGATCATGGGGCCGGAGATCAGGGGGTGGCGGGGGCGGTCGGCGAGGCCGCGGGCTGGGCCAGCGCCTTGGTGACCATGGTTTCGAGGATACGGCGGTTGGTCTCGGAATCGGGGTCGGAGACCTCGGGGGTGCGCAGCGGGGCGTGGGCGAGGTACATGCGCTCGGTGGCGGCGACTTCGTCGGCGGGGGCGAAAGCCACCTCGGCGCGGGGGCCTACAGGAGCCGGTGCAGGCGACGGCACGGAGGCCGCGGCGACGACGGGAGCTGGCGTGGGAGTTACCTCAGCGAGGGGGCCGACAGGGGCGGTCGGCGCAGGGGCCGGGGCGGACGCGGGGGCCGCCTCGGCGACCGGGGCTGCAGGAGCGGCCATGGGCGGAGTCGCGGCGACCGGCGCGGGAGTCTGCGGGGCGCGGGGCAGGAGCCACCAGAGCGCGCCGGCGGCGAGGAGGAGCGCCGCGAGGCCGAGGGAGATGTTGCGAGGTGAGAGCTTCATCCAGAAAAGGGGTTGGCGGAGGCGGTGAATGCGGCGGGGGGCGGGTCAGGGCGCGGCAACACCGGACTGGAACTGCCAGTGGTCGGTCTTGATGCCGGCGTAGGATTGGTCGGGCAGGCGAAGGACGAGGCGGAAGCCGCCGGGGAGCTGGCCGGCATCGGCACGATTCCGCGGATCGGTGCCGGCGGTGAACTCGGTAAGGTTGTTGCGGAGGTCACCGTCGAGGTCGCCGGTGGCGTCGTTGAAGAAAAGGTTGAGGCCGTGGTCGTATTCCCAGGCGTCGAACATGCCGTCGCCGTCGGAGTCGGTGGCTTCCTCCTGGTCGGAATAACCGTCGAGGTCGGAGTCGACGGCGGCCCAGAAATCGGCGCCGGATCTGGCGCGGAAGCCGGGCTTGAGCACGACGCGGGTCTGGGCCCAGAAGATCATGGTGCTGCCCGACTCGGCGACGACCTCGAGGGCGGCGGTGTTCTCCTTGGTGCGGACTTCGCCCTGGGCGGAGTAGACTTGGGTCTCGCCCGTGGGCAGGGTGAGTTTGGCGATGGTGGAACGCGCGGCGAAGACGCGGGTGGTGCGGGAGGTGGAACCGGCGCCGCCGTGGGTGTCACCGACGGCCACGCGGATGGTGTACTCGCCCAGAGCGGGAGGCGTCCAGGTGCGCTCGGCGGTGGCGGCGGCCCCAGAGACGTTGTGGGTGCCGAGAAGTTGCTCGGCGGTGATGCCCGGGCCGGAGACATGGAAGGAGACAGTCAGGAGATCGGCGTCGGCATCGGCCACCCCGGCGCTGAGGGTCATGGTTTCACCGAGACGGACCTGGTCGGCCTTGATCGAGGTGACGGTGGGCGTGGCGGCCGAGAGCGGGCCGGCCACTCCGGCGAGCAGCAGGCACAGGGCGAACGGGCGGAGCAACGAGGGCTTCATGGGAGAGACGATCATTGGGTTTCGAGGGCGGCGACGCGGGTCTTCAGCGCGGCGTTCTCCTTCTCCAAGGCGATGAGGTGGAGCGTGAGTTCCTCGACCTTCGCGAGGAGCTTGGCCTGCATGTCGCCAACGCTGACGCCCTGGGTGGCGACCTCGGCGGCGGAGGGGATACCCGGCAGCGTGCCCTTGGCCGCGATGTGCGCCTCGACCTCGGAGAGAGGCGCCAGGCGGTAGTTGGAAGCGAACACATAGTCCGACCAACCGGTCGTCTCGACGATCACCTCCTTGGCGCGAAGCGTGCCCGCGACCTCGAGTTTGTTGGTCGGGTTCGTGGTACCGATGCCGACGTTGCCGGAAGCTCCAATACGCATCTGTTCCGCATTAACACCGGACGGACTCGTAGTGCAAAAACGAAGGAACGCGCCTGTTCCGCTATAACTCGACAATGTGCCTGTGCCGGCATTGTCCATCGCTAGGTACGCGACATGTCCGCTGTCCGCCGAAATCGTCGAAATGGTGCCTGCCACCGCAAGCTTCCCAAAGCCGCTTGGGGACTGCGTCCCGATGCCGACGTCGCCGGCGTTGGTGATCAAAAGGCCCGTACGCCAAGCGGGGGCCGAGCCGCCATTCGCCAAATCAAACCGGAACTGGCCGGCACTATTGGTGAAGCGCGTGGCGAAGCCGCCATAGCCGCCGGGATTGACGTACTGCCATTGAGAGCCGTTCCACCGTGCGTTGCTCGCGATGTATTGGCTGTAGTCGGAGGTGAACCCGAACCGTGCGTAACCACTGCCGTCGCCCAGCCCCCGGCCCATTGTGAGCTCCACATTTTCAGCACGCAGCGCCAACCGAGCATCCAGTGTATTCGTCCCAATGCCGACGTTGCCGGCAGGATCGATCACCATGCGATTGGTATAACCACCCGACCGGAGCACGATGTGCCCGGTGGCGTTGCCGCCGAGGTAGAGATCGCCAGCAGCGGGCCCGTTTCGCACGAACCAGAACTCGCCGCCGGCATCACCGGCAGCACCAGCATTAAGCATGAGACCCGAATTGGTGCGACCACTGACGAGGTTGAGCACCAGCTCGGAGGAGCCGTTGTTCATCAGCGAGAAACCGGAGTTGTCCGAAAAGCCGAACCGGCCCTTGTAGTCAAAACCGAGGTTGGAGCTGCCCCTAAAGTCAATGAAGGAGTAGGCGTCGTTGCCGCTGGCTAGTTCAAGGGCGCCATCGAAGGGGTTGAGCTGGATATAACCCCCGTTGGCATCACGCACGTCGAGCTTCTGGGCCGGAGCGGTGGTGCCGATACCGACGCTACCAGTCGCCGGAAATGTGTTACTCTGGGCGGAAAGCCCGGCGGCAGCGGCCAGCACGAATGCGGCGATGGCGGAGGAGCGGAGCGAGTTCATGAGAGGAAGGGGGCGGACGGTGGACGGTAGACAGTGGGCGGTGGGCAGTGGGCGGTTGTCGGGGAGTCAGCCTATGGCCTCGTTCGCCGTGTTCCTCGCTTCGCTGCGGTACACGGCTGGGCCGGTGGTCAGGGTTGGTTGCGTTTGAGGGCAGCGTTCTCGGTCTCAAGCTTCGCGATGCGCTTCTCCTGTTAGATGAGGTGCAGCGTGAGCTCCTCGACCTTCGCGAGGAGCTTGGCCTGCATGTCGCCGACGCTGACGCCCTGGGTGGCGACCTCGGCGGCAGAGGGAATGCCCGGCAGCGTACCCTTAGCGGCGATGTGCGCCTCGACCTCGGCAAGGGGCGCGAGGCGGTAGTCGGGCGCGAAGACGTAGTCCGACCAACCGGTCGTCTCGACGATCACCTCCTTGGCGCGGATCGTGCCAGCGACCTCGAGCTTGTTGGTCGGATTCGTGGTGCCGATGCCGACGTTGCCTTGAACATAGAGGCCCGAAACACCTTGGTTGGCACTGAAGATCTGCACTTGGCTTGAGTTGTCGGTCGTCGGCACCGAGGTGATCAACCGGAGCTTGTGCGCGTAGTTATCAATCGTCCAAGTGGGCCTTCCTGGAGCCCCTTGGAGCTGGATTTCGCCACCTTCGACACCACTATTCTGCGGACGCACGACAAAGGTGCCTGGCGCAGCTGTGTAAAACACATTGGCAACGTCAAACAGCCCTGCCGGGCTTGTCGTACCGACACCCACATAGGTGCCCGCCATGGTCATCACTGGCTGCATTGTTGCGTCATTTGGCGCCAGCCGAGTACCAAAGACCAGGGCGCCCGCGTTGCCATTCAGCGCCGCCGTCTTGATATAGCCGGTCGCTCCCCAACTGCCGCCAAGCTGAATGATGCCGCCGTCATACGACCGGTTGGCGCTGCTCAAGATGCGCAAATCGGCTTGGTCGGCCGGCGCGGTATAGGCGTTGGTTGCGCTAGTTCCGCGAATGTCGAGCCGTCCCGCTGGAGCGGTTGTCCCGATACCGACATTGCCGCCATTCTTGACTGTCAGATAGTCGGATTCACCGGTGCCGATCGCGGTATCGAAACCCGCGAAGCGCACAAAACCCATTGGCGTGAAATCAACCTTTCGTTGCAGAAGGAAATCGGCCGACTGCCAATCCCCACCGGCCACACGCCGCTTCAAGAATACCTCGAGCCTTTCGCAGTTCGCAGACCATCCCTGAAACACGGCGACATCCCTCCTCTCCCCGGCGGGTACGCCTAGTGCCGGAGCAACGACCGCCAGCGGTCGGTCTGGCTGCGTGGTTCCGATGCCGACGTTGCCGGAGGCGGGGAAGGTGTTGCTCTGGGCGGAGAGCGAGGTGGCGAGGAAGCCGGCGGCGAGGGTGGCCGCGAAACCGTGGCGAAGGGCGGAGTTCATCGGAGGCAAGGACGTGGGCGGTTTTCGGAGAGCAGTGGGCGGTTGTCGGGGAGTCAGCCTATGGCCTCACTCGCCGTGTTCCTCGCTTCGCTGCGGTACACGGCTGGGCCGGTGGTCAGGGTTGGCTGCGCATCAGGGCGGTGTTTTCGGCTTTCAGAGCAGCGATCTCGGCGGACTGGGCATCGAGGCGCTTTTCCTGCGCGATCTGCCGGAGGGTGAGTTCCTCGATCTTCGCGAGGAGCTTGGCCTGCATTTCGCCGACGCTGACGCCCTGGGTGGCGACCTCGGCGGCGGAGGGGATACCCGGCAGCGTGCCCTTGGCCGCGAT
>JAHFTC010000068.1 GCA_023269585.1 Opitutaceae bacterium | reverse complement strand
CACATTCTACGGCGGGCTCTCCGGCGTCGCCGTCGGCCTGCTCGTGTTGCTCGCGCTCGTGCAACTTCGCCGCGACCACGCCGCCGCCAGCTGGACCTGGTACGCCGTGCTCGCGCTCGTCGCCGGCAAGGTCGCGTTCGAAGCCCTCACCGACACCCCGCTCGTGTCCGACTTCGGCCCCGACATCAAAGTCTCCACCCTCGCCCACCTCGGCGGCGCGGCCTGCGCCCTGCTCGCCTGGCCGCTCGCGCGGCGCGAGGCGCGTTAGTACCAGTCTCCGGCCGGATCAGCTGGACTCCCACCTCACCTCCAGCTCGCCCCTGCCCCCACCGACCCAATTTCCCCGCCCGCTCGCCCGGCAGACCCAGCACCCCACCCACCTCCTCCGCTCACCCCCGCCCCCTTTCCGCCAAATACTCTCACGACCGTGAACTTATTTGGCGGAGTTTGTGATTTGATAACCAACATCTTGGCGCAACCGCCGCCAAATACTCCCACGGTCGTGAGAGTATTTGGCGGCGATTCCGGGCGACAGCGGTGAGGACAAGCGCGCCCGCCCGGATCGAGAATGCTCAGACCGTCGGCATCACGTTGCCGCCACTCACCGGGATGTACGCGCCGGTGATGAAGCTCGCCAGGTCCGACGCGATGAACGCCACCACGTTGGCGATCTCCTGGTCGGTGCCTCGGCGCCGGAGCGGCACGGTCTGGTCGTATCCATCCCTTACCACCGTCCCGGCCGCGCGCTCCTTGTCGCTCACCGTCCAGCCGGGCGCGACCTCGTTCACCGTGATCTGGTGCTCGCCCACCTCCTTCGCCAGCACCCGCATCACGCCGTCGAGCCCGCGCTTGCCGCCGACGTACGCCGACTGCGTGGGGAACATCTGCATCACGCACTCGGTGCTGATGGCGATCACGCGGCCCCAGCGCCGGGCCACCATCGCCGGCACGAACGCCTGCGCCATGTGCACGTTGTGCAGCACACAGGAGCGGAACTGGCTCTCGTAGTCCTCGATCGGCTGCTCCAACAACGGCTTCCACGGGTACTGGATCACCGCGTTGTTCACGATGATCTCCGGATCGTGGTGCCAGGCGCGCACGGCGTCGCGCAGCGCGAGGATCGACTCCTGCGAGGTGACATCGGTGCGGAAGGCCTTCGCCCGCCGGCCGGTCGCGGCGATCTCGGTCGCGAGCGCTTCGGCCTTGGCCGGACTGTTCAAATACGTGAGGGCCACGTCGGCGCCGGCCTGCGCCAGCGTGCGTGCGATCACGCGCCCGAGTTCGCCGCTGGCCCCGGTGACGACCGCGAGGCGGCCGGAGAGATCGATGGGAAGCATGGCACCAAGGAGCCGGATCAGCCCCGCCGCGCAACAGCAGACCGGATTCGTTGCATCGAACCGCAACGCGGAGGCACGCCCGCGCCTTCGCGGTTGCCTCGTCGGTTGCGTTCGGCCGGCATGATCGAGCCCGCCCGCGCAACTCCTGCCCAAATCCTCCGCCATGGACCTGCTCCTCATCGCCGCCTGCGTGTGTTTTGTCGCCGGCCTGCTGCTGCCCGCCTACCGCAGCCATGGGTTCTTCTCGTTTGGCGGGCCGGGCTGGAAAGTATTCGCGCTGTCGCTGGTGATGATGGCCGCCGGAGTCGTCGCCCTCGCCAAGGACTCGGGCGAGAAGGTGCTGCTCTTCTTCCTGCCGGGTTTGCTCAACCTTGCCGCGGTGTCACTCCTGCTCCTGGGGCTCGGCTCCATCCAGGGAACCGCGGTGCAGTTGTTGGGCTGGGTCACCCTCTTGGGTTGGTGCGCCGTCGTTCTGCTCATGCTGGCCAAAAGCCGCGGCGACCTGCAGATCGGCTCCTACTTCTGGTTCGCCGCGTGCGTCCTCCTCTCGCTGCACGCGATCCAAGGCTGAACCGCCGGCCCACGCACCCCAGTCGCGGCGCGTCCGCCGGGTCGTCCTGAAGGAGCGACCTACGAGCGGAAAAAAGGCGCCGCTCCTCGCAGGAGCGGCGCCTGATGAATGCAGAACCCGGGGCGGCGTATCAGCGTTCTTCGCTGCGAAGAACGCTGATACGCCGCCCTCAGGATCGCCGGTCTGCCGGCGATCCTCCTCAGTGCTTCACGTGGGCCTTCGCGCCCTTGGGCTGGCCGATGGCGGCGAGCAGCTCGCCGAACCACGGCACGTCGATGTCGAAGGGCTTGCCGCCCTTGATGCGGGGGAACTCGATCGCGCGGAGCACGTTGTTCTTGTCCTCGTCGTGGCCGATCACGCCACCCTCGCGGCACAGGGCGCATTCGACCGCGAGGTCGGTGCAGCTCTTGATGAGGCGCAGGTCGTCGATGTTCGCGGCGGCGGCGCGGGCGAAATAGCCGCTCTTCTGCACGAGCGTCTTCTCGGCGCCGAGGACCTTGGCGAACTGCTCAGCGAACCACTTGCCGGGGTTCACCGCATCCAATTTCACGTGACCGAACGCGTCGCGCGGCACCTCCTGGCCCTTGGCCTGCATCTCGGCGACGATCTCCTCCACGCCGGCGCCCTCGGAGATGAAGATGTTCACGTTGTCGCCAGCATCCATGACCGCCTTGAGGCGCTTCCCTTCGGCGGCGAGGTCGACATGCATCTCGGGGATGAACACCGCGTGCACGTCGAGGCTGCCCTTGGTGAGGCCGATGCCGGGGACGAACTCCTGGGTATTGAGAATCTTGCGATACGACTGCGCCGTGGCGGCGGTGAGCCAGCCGCAGTTGCGGCCCATGACCTCGTGCACGATGAGCATGCGCGGGTTCGCACCCTGCTCGGCCACGACGTTCTGGAAATAGCGCGCGCCCTGCTCGGCGGCCGTCCAGGCGCCGAGCGACTGGCGGATCGGGAAGACGTCGTTGTCGATGGTCTTCGGCAGACCGATGACGGTGAGGGCGTAGTTGTTCTTCGCGAGGAACGCGGCGAGGTCGGCCGCGGCGGTGTTGGTGTCGTCGCCGCCGATGGTGTGGAGGATGTCCACGCCGTCCTTGACGAGCTGGTCGGCCGCGACCTTCTGCGGGTCCTGGCCTTCCTTCACGAGGCCGCGCTTCACGCAGTCCTTCACGTTGGTGAGCTTCACGCGGCTGTTGCCGATCGGGCTGCCGCCGAACTTGTGCAACAGGTGGGCGTTGGCGCGCACCTCGGGGGTGATCTTGTAGCTGTCGCCCGCGAGCAGGCCCTTGTAGCCGCCGCGATAGGCGATGATTTCGATGTCGGGCGCGATCTCGGTGTAGCGCTCGATAAGGCCGCCGACGGCGGAGCTGAGGCAGGGGGCGAGGCCGCCCGCGGTGAGAAGAGCAACTTTGCGTGGTTTCACGGTTGGCCGATAAAGCCGACCGCCCGCGAGCAGGCAAGGCCGGGATGCGTGCGTCGTTTGAAATCGCCGCCCGATCCATGCATCGGCGGCGCCATTGATCCGAACCCACGGTCTGAATGTGGAAAACAGGGAATCCGAAACAGGCAGCCCACAGCAGAGGTTGACGACGAAGGGCGCGTTCGGTGTCGTCGTTTCCGGCAGCCAGACCCGAGGAGAATGCGCAGACCGGGAACCGGACCCGCGCCTCGGCACAGGCCACGGTCCACCGGTCACCGGCAACCGTCCACCGGTCCCCACCGCCGCTCAGTTCGCGATCGCAGCCGGTCCGACGGCCGGCAGGTAGAAACGGAAGGTTGAACCCAGCCCGGGCGTGCTCTCCACCGCGATCCCGCCCCCGTGGGAGCGCGCGATGCCCGCCGCCGCCGCCAGCCCGAGGCCGCGGCCGAGACCCTTGGTCGTGAAGAACGGTTCGTACACGCGCCCCAGCGCCACCGGCGCGATGCCGCCGCCGTTGTCACTGACCTCGAAACACACGTAATGCCCCGCCGGTACCGGTGAGGAAAGCTGCGCCGCCTGCCGCTGGTCCAACGGCACATCGTGGAGCGCAACCCGCACGCGCCCTTCGGTGCGCGGGACCGCCTCAAGCGCGTTCTGCACGATCGCCGCGACCGCCTGCTGCAACTGCGCCGCCACGCCCCGCACCCGCGGCAACACCGCCGCGCCCGGCACGTACTCCACCACGCTTCGGCCGGCCTCACCCCCACCCACCAGCCCCAGCGCCTGATCGAGCAACGCCTTCGGCTCAAGCTCCCGGCGCACGGCGAACGAATGCCCCGCCGCATCCTGCATCTGGCGACACAGGCCAGCCCCGCGCTGGACCGCATGCCGGATCTCCGCCACGGAGTGCGCGAGCGTCGTCCCCGGGGCGGCCTCGCCCGCGGCGAGCCCCACATGGCCGCTGATGATGGTCAGCAGATTGTTGAACTGGTGGGCCAGTCCGCCGGCCAACACGCCGAGGCTCTCCAGCCGGTGCGCGTCGCGCAGCAAACGCCCGCACTGCTCGCAGGCATCCTCCGCCGTCTGCCGCGCCGCGACCTCGGCCTGGCAGGCCGCGCGCGTCGCCGCCAGCTCGCCGGACAAGTCGGCGACTTCGCGCTGCAGGCGCTGGTGCTCGCCACGCAAGCGCTCCAACTCCCGATGTTCGCAGCCCGCACCGCGGGCGGGCGGGGGCGGATGCACCGGACCCGCGGCCGTTTCAGGCGCCCCCGGCGGACGCGCCCCCGGGGTGGCACCGGACGGTGCCGCTTCATTGTCGGAGGAGCGGGAGGGAGAAGTCACGAAAGCGTGGATGGGTTGGTGGTTGGTGCCATCATCCATCGGTGCCGGGCCCCCCGGCTGATGCCCCTGCCCGGCAAATGGGGCACCCACCCCGGTCCGGTCGCGGCCCCGCCCTCCGGCGCCACGGCGCCCGAATCACGGGTTTCCGCCCATGGCGGGACTTGCCAACCCCCGCCGCGACCGCTCGATTGCACGCCGGTGCTGAAAAAAACCGTCCTCACCCTGGTGCTGCTCGTGGTGCTGTGCGCCGCCGGATTCTACCTCGCCGGCGGGTGGCTCCTCGGTGCCGCCACGCGCGCCGCCCTGCCGCGCCTCGTCGACCTCGCCCAGACCACCGGCCTGCGCGTCGCCCGCTGCGAATTCGCCACCGCCTCCGTGCACCCCTTGGTTGCTCTGCACTGGAAAAACTGGGACATCGCCGTCGCCCGCCCCGTCACGCCCCGCACGAACCAAGCGGCGGCCGAAACTCTCGGCCTGCGATTGGCGCAGGTGCGCCTCACGATCACCGGCTGGGCCCCGCTCACCGCCGACCTCGCCGTGGACGGCGGCACGCTGGAGACGCCCTTCTACCCCGCCGCGCCGGCGGACCTGCCCTTCGCCGGAGACGAATTCGGCGTCGCCATCGAACGGATTGACAGCGGATTCCTCCACCTGCCCGGGCTCGCGCTCGCGACGGATCCCCGCCCGCTGCTCGCCGCGCTGGCCAAGGACCTCGAGCAACTTGCGCGCGGCGGCCGCACCGCCCGCGAACTCCAGCTCGGCGCGCGCCTGCATTTCCAGCTCAAGGGCGAACCGCTCACCGTGCGCCTCGAGACCGAACGCCGCGCCGGCGCCACGTGGTTGCGATTCAACGCCGCCGACATCGCCGAGCTCTCCCGCCGCTCCAACCAGCCGCTCACCGCGGCCGAGCAGCAGCTGCTCTGCGCACACCCGCAGCGTGCGCTCCTCCTGCTCCGCATCAAGGAGTACGCCGAGCGCCTCGCCCTGCGCCTCAGTCGCCTCGATCGCGCGTACGGCGAGGACTTCACCCGCCACGTGGTCTGGAGCTACTGGCTCGCGCGCACCTTCGGCGACGAATTCGCCCGCGAGGTGACCGATGCCCACGAAGCCGGCGCCACCGCCAACACCCCCGCCGAGCACCGCCAGGATTACGCCAACAACGACATCGGCCGCCGCTACGCCGTCGCGAAGAAGAGCGAGAACCAGGTGCTCCAACTCCTCAAGACCGACCCGATGATTGTACGGGTGGCACGGTGACCGGTCTGCCTCGCGACGCACGCGCGGCCGCAATCGTTCGTTGCCGCCGTCCCCCAGTGTGCTCTTTCCTCTCCGCTGCACCGCCGCCGCCATTCCGCCTTCCGCAATTCCTCCGATGCCGCCCCGCCCTTCCCTCGCCTGGCCGCTGAAACTGCTCCTCGGTTGCGCCGTCGCGTTGGCCGTCTGCGCCCTGCTGCTCGGCGGCCTGGAGCTCGGCCTGCGCGTCTTCGGCTACGGGCACTCGCCACGCTTCCACCGCACCGTGAAAGCGGCCGACGGCACCACGTGGCTGCGCGAAAACCGCTGGGTGACCGCCCCCTTCTTCGCGCCCGAGATCATCCGGCGGCCGCAGCCCTTCCGCCTCCCCGCCACCAAGGCGCCGCACACCTACCGCGTCTTCGTGCTCGGCAGCTCCGCCGCGATGGGCGACCCCGAGGCCTCGTTCTCCCTCGCCCGCGTGCTGGACGTGCTCCTGCGCGCGGCGCATCCAGAAATTAACTTCGAGATCGTCAACGCCGGCATCACCGCGATCAACTCCACCGTCGTCCGCGGCGTCGCCGCCGATTGCGCCGAACTCTCGCCCGACCTCTTCATCGTCTACGAGGGCAACAACGAGGTCATCGGCCCCTTCGGGCCCGGCACCGTCTTCACGCCGTTCCTCGGCTCGCCCGGCGCGGTGCGCACCGCCGTCGCCCTGAAGCGCTCGCGCACCGGCCAGCTCCTCGCCGCCACCGCCCGCCACCTCGGCCGCGGCCGCCCGGCGCCCGCCGACTGGGGCGGCATGGGCATGTTTCTCCAGCACGGCATCCCCGCCGCCGACCCGCGACTCGCCGCCACGCGTGAACTTTTCCGCGACAACCTCGCCGCGATCACCGACTCCGGCCGGGCCGCCGGCGCCTCGGTCTTCCTCTGCACCGTCGCCACCAACCGCCGCGACTGCGCGCCCTTCCTCTCGCTCCACCAGCCCGGCCTCGACGCCGCCACGCTCGCCCGGTGGCAGGAACTTTTCACCAAGGGCGGCGCGGCCGCCGACGCCCGTGATCTCTACGTGGCCTTGCCTCTCCTTGAGCAAGCAGCCCGCCTCGACGACCAGCACGCCGAGACCCGCTACCTGCTCGGCTTCGTGCAGCTCGAGACCGGCGACGTCGAGACCGGGAAACAATCGCTCCAGCAAGCCCTCGATCTCGATGCCCTTCGCTTCCGCACCGATTCGCAGCTCAACGCCGTCATCCGCTCTTTCGATACCACCCCACGTGACGGCGTGCGCGTGGTCGATCTCGCCACCTCGGCGGACACCAGCGCGCGCGGCGGGGTGACCGGCGACGAATTCCTCTACGAACACGTCCACCTCAACATCCGCGGAACCTACCGCCTCGCCTACGATCTCTGCGGCCCCATCGAGGAGGATCTCCGCCGCCGCGGCCTCGTGCGCGCCGATGCGCCCCAGCCCGTCTGGGCCGACCTCTCCGTCGTGCGCGACCGCCTCGCCTACACGGTCTACGAGCAGGCGATGATCGTCCGCGAGCTGTTCGCCCGTTTCGAAAAGCCGCCGTTCGCCAGCCAGCGCGGGAACACCGCCCGTCTCCACCACTACCGCACGATGAACCAGACCGCCGCGCTGCTCCTCCAGCGCCCCGAGGCGGCGTCCGATCTGCGGCAACGCTACGACGCTGCGCTCGCCGCCCGCCCCGACGACTGGTTCCTGCGCCGCAACGCCGGCATGGCCTTCACCGCCACCGGCCAACCCGCGCAGGGCAAGCCGCTGCTCGAGCAGGCCGTCGCCACAATTCCGGACGATCCCGACACCCTCTTCGCCCTGGCCCAGGCGCATCGCGCCCTCGGTGACACGGCCAAGGCGGACGAGGTCTTCGCCCAGCTCCGGGCCCTCGAGCCGCGCTATCCCGGACTGCCATAGGCAGCGGCGTCGGGCCCGGCCGGCCCTCCCGCACCAGACGGGCCGCTCCCGGCCCGTCGACGCCGCCTCACGAGCCCTTCACGGGCACGGTCGCGCCGTCGCGCCAGTAGCCGGGCACGGCCGTCGACGCCGGATTCTCCGGCGCCCCGCGCCGGAAGGTGCGCACCATCACCGCGAGTTGTTCCATCGCGCGCAGGCCGACCAGCCGGTGATTCTGCACGATCCCCCCGATGAAGGGGAATCCCGCGGGCACGTCGAGCGACGCAAAGGCCACATCGTGCGGCACGCGCAGGCCGGTGCTCGTGAGCCGGGTGGCCTCGCCGTCCCAGGCTCCGATCTCGATCAGCTCGTGCCAGTTGGTCATGAGCGCATCGACCTTGTAGTGGCGGATCCACTCCTCGACCTGCGCGGCGACATGCGCGATGCCGCCGCGTTCGAAGAGCAGCGGCGGCACGCGCTCGCGCGCCGGCAGCGCCGCCTGCTCGACCAGCACGCCCGAGCTGAACGTGCTCTCGAGGCGGTATTCGTCGTCCGTCGCGGTCGCGAGCCCGATGCGCCGGTAGCCGCGCTGGCGCAGGGTGCGCATGCAGAGGCGCGCCGCCTGGCATTGGTCGTTGGAGACGACGTCGAGCTGCGGCAGGAGGTGGTGCGACTCGATCTTCACCGCGCTGAACTGGTCCCAGTCCAGCTCGATCGATTTCGTCTCGAGCGTGAAGGTCGAAAGCAGCACGCCGTTGATGCCGCGGGAGGAGAGGATCGTGTTGAGGCGCGCCGCGGTCATCTCCTTCGCGCCGAGCGGGAAGACCTCCAGCAGGAGGTGCTGCGCCTCCGCCACGGCCCGCACGCCCTCGTAGACGAGCGGGTGGTAGCCGGAGCCGAAGAAATACGCCGAGGACCCGGCATCGGTCACGAAGGCGATCGACGGGGTCTGCTTCACCGCCAGCTTCTGCAACCGGTGGTGATTGAAGGCATCGAGCAGCGGATCGCGCACGTAACCGATCTTTCGGGCGCTTTCGAGGATGCGCTCGCGCGTGACGGCCGGGATGCTCGGGTGCGAGCGCAACGCCATCGACACCGTCGTGGGGTGCACCCCGGCGAGCGCCGCCACATCGTCCATCGTGGCGTAGGCTTTCGCGCGACCGGCCGGCTGGTCGGATTGGGTCTTCATTCGGTGGGTGCCTTGGCGGGAGCCGATTCACCGTCCAACCACGAACTCTTCACGTAGGTGCGCGAGGCGAACTGCGGCACGCCGCGCTCGCCCGACTTCAGGAGCGACGCGACCAGCGCCACGGCCTTGGCCCCGACCACCCCCGGGTTCGGACAGACCCCGGCGAGACCGGAGTGGCGGTCGAGGAGACACAACGACGCGCACGCGACCTCCTGCGGCACCCGCACCCCCGCCCCCCGCAGCATGTCGCCGATGACCGACCAGTTGCACAGCACGGCGTCGACCCGATGGGCCCGGATCCAGGTGCGGACCAGTTCGCCGGCCTGCTTCACCGAGCAGTTGTAGGGAAAGAGCAACTCCGGCACGCGTTCCGCCGCGGGCACCGCGCGCTGCTCAAGCAGGTAGCCGGCCGTGTAGAGCCGTTCGGTGGCATCCTCGTCCGCACGGCCGATCGCCAGGCCGATGCGGCGATAGCCGAGCGCCCGCAGGCGCTGGAAGGCGAGCCGCACGTCCTGCCGGTGGTCGCTGCCCACGACCGGGGCGGGCGGGTCCATGTGCAGCGAGTCGATCTTCACGATACTGTACTCGTCCCAGTCGAGGGCGACGGACGAGAAGCCGGGATCGAACGCCGCCAGCACCACCCCGGTGATCTTCTGGCTCTTGAGCAACGCATCGAGCCGGAGGCTCTCGTTGCCCTCCACGCCGATCGTCACCACCTCGAGTTCGTAGCCGAGGGCCCGCGCCTGTTCGCGCGCCCCCTCGAGAATCTGCTGTTGCGGGCGGTACAGGGCCGCGCCCTGGTCGAGCGGGTGGTTGATCAGATAGGCGACACGCGGCGCCGCGGCACGGACGCGGCCGTTGAGATGGAAATGCGTGAGCGCGGAGAAGACCGCGTTGGGCACATAGCCCATCCGGTCGGCGATTTCACGGATGCGCGCCTTCGTAGTCGGCAACAGGCTCGGGTGGTCCCGCAAGGCCAGCGAGACCGTCGTGAAATGCACCCCCGCGACCTTCGCGATATCCTTGATCGTGACCGGACGTTTTTTCCCCTCGATCGGCGGGGCAACGGGCTCTGACAGGGTGTTCGCAGTGGAGACCATGGGATCCAGATCCATCCTCAGACTAGCGTAGGGGTTTGACGGCAAAACGGTACGCCAACCGGTCGTGGGGGGGTAACCGATTAGATTCTCGTTTGCGGAGTTAAGGCTTACTGATGCGGCAGGCTAAGGCTATGCGACGCGAGGAAAATGCTTTAATCACTGAGACGTTAGAATGTAATTGTTTTACGTCTCTTGCGCACCGCCCCCTCAGTGGGCGCGATCCCCGCGCCACCGCCGCCCGTTCCCGGTGCCGGATCGCTCCGCAGCATACGCAGAACACGCATCGCGCCCGCATGACCGCCCCTTTCCGCAGCGATCGTGTGCCGATCGCCCCGGACGGAAAACGGCCGTCGCACGTTCGCAACGGTTTCTCACTCGCCGCTCGGCCTACGCCCCGGCATCGTCCGCGCATCGCCCGCCCGGATGGCGGAATGGCAGACGCTGGGGACTTAAAATCCCTTGCCCGAAAGGGCGTGCGGGTTCGATCCCCGCTCCGGGCACCACTTCACTCGGCGCCGAGCGCTTTCCCGAGGTGATTTAACGTTCCGCCGGGTGGCGATTCACCCCGGGAAAATGGTTCGCCAGCGCACTCCGGTTTGTGCGAACTCCGCGCCTCCTCCCGAAATGAAAAAGAAGACCTCCCCCCAAGCGAAAACCGCCACCAAAAAGAAGGGCGCCGCCGCCGCCACCGCCCGCGCTTTCGCCGCCCGCGTGAAGCAGGTCCGCGCCGCACACGAGGCGTTTCTCAAGCGCCGGAACCCCGTCGAGTCCTCTTGGGAAAACGGCGTCTACGAGCGCTTCAAGCACCCGGTCGTCACCGCCCACCACGTGCCGCTGGAGTGGCGCTACGATTTCAACCCGCAGACCAACCCGTTCTTCATGGAGCGGCTCGGCGTCGGCGGCGCCTACAACCCGGGCGCGTTCTACTGGAAGGGCAAGGCCCACCTCGTCGTCCGCGTCGAAGGCGCCGACCGCAAGAGCTTCTTCGCCATCGCCGAGTCCAAGAACGGCACCGAGGGCTTCCGCTTCTGGGAGGAGCCGATCGACCTGCCCGAACTCGCGCCGGAGACCAACGTCTACGACATGCGCATCTCCTTCCACCAGGACGGCTGGATCTACGGGGTGTTCTGCTCCGAGTCGAAGGACCCCAAGGCCGCCCCCGGCGACCTCTCCAGCGCCGTCGCCCAGGCGGGCATCGTCCGCACCAGGGACTTCAAGCAGTGGATCCGTCTCCCCAATCTCAAGACACCCGCCTCCCAACAGCGCAACGTCGTCCTCCACCCCGAGTTCGTCGACGGCCAGTACGCCTTCTACACCCGCCCGATGGACGGCTTCATCGACGTCGGCAGCGGCGGCGGCATCGGCTGGACGCTCTGCAAGGACATCACCACCGGCGTGACCGGCCCGGAGAAGATCATCGATTCCCGCGCCTACCACACCATCAAGGAAGTGAAGAACGGCCAGGGCCCGGCACCCATCAAGACCCCGCAGGGCTGGCTCCACCTCGCGCACGGTGTGCGCGGCTGCGCCGCCGGCCTGCGCTACGTGATGTACATGTTCATGACCTCCCTTGAGGACCCCTCGAAGGTCATCGCCCGCCCGGGCGGCCACATCCTCTCCCCGCACTACTCCGAACGCGTGGGCGACGTGTCCAACGTCACCTTCACCAACGGCTGGGTGCACTTCCCCGACGACACCGTGGTCCTGTACTATGGCGGCTCGGATACGCGCTGCTACGCCGCCCGCACCACCGTCGCGAAACTCGTCGACTGGTGCCTCAACACCCCCGAGGACGGCCTCACGACGCGCAAGAGCGTGGAGCAGCGCCTCGCTCTCGCCCGCGCGAACAAGGCCCTGTTCGGCCGTTAACCACGCCGCGCCGCTCGCGCTCCCCTTCCGCCCAAGCCCGCGTCGCCCCGTGCGCCGCGGGCTTCTCGTTGTTGCCTGCTGTCGGTTCCGACTGCGCATCTGGGTTCGAACCACGCCCCGCGGCCGACTCCGGCGAAAAACCCTTCACCCCGCCGACCAGCTGCCGATTCACCCGTTTGCGCGGTTGGCAGATCCGCCGACCGCGTCCATCGTCGACGCTCCTCCCTATGCTTTCGCTCCGCCTCTGCTTCGTTGGCGCCGTGCTCGCCGCCGCCCCGTTTGCCGCCCACGCCGGCAATCCGCTCATCCCCACCGTCTTCGCCGCCGATCCCTCCGCCCACGTCTGGCCCGGTGACGACCGCCTCTGGCTCTACACCTCGCACGACGAGCCCGGTACCAACACCTACGATACCATGATCAGCTACCACGTCTTCTCGACGTCGGACCTGGTCAACTGGACCGACTACGGCGTCGTCTTCCACCTGAAATCCGCCCCGTGGGCGATCAGCCACATGTGGGCGGTCGACTGCGTGCTCCGCGACGGCACCTACTATCTCTTCTACTGCGCGCGGGAGCGCGGCACCGGGATGTTCCGCATCGCCGTCGCTTCCAGTCCCCGCCCGCAAGGCCCGTTCACCGACCTCGGCCCCGTCGCCGGTGTGCAGGGCGGCATCGACCCCGCCGTGCTCGTCGACGACGACAACCAGGCCTACCTCGTCTGGGGCGGCGGCGGACGTTGCTACGGAGTGCGCCTCGCCGACGACCTCCGCTCCGCCGTATCCGAAAGCTTCGTCGACCTCACCGCGCAACTGCCCGACTTCTTCGAGGGCCCCTGGCTCCACAAGCGCGCCGGGAAATACTACCTGAGCTACCCCGGCCTGCCCGGCCGCAAATGGCCGCAACACATGTACTACGCCGTCGCGGACAAGCCGCTCGGCCCCTACACGGCCGGCGGGGTCTACATGCGCGAGTTCCCCGGCCGCTCCGACACCAACCACGGCTCCATCGCCGAGTATAAGGGCCGCTGGTACGCGTTCTACCACAGCTCGTGGCTCTCCGGCGGGAAGAGCCAGGTCCGCAGCCTCATGGCCGATGAGCTCGAATACGAGGCCGCCGGCGCGATCAAACCGATCGTCCCGACCCAAGCGGGGGTCGCAGTCGCCGGCGTCCAGCCCGCGCCCTCCCGCGTCACCGTCCTGCTCGAAGCCGAGGCCGCCCCGGCCG
Source organism: Opitutaceae bacterium (assembly GCA_023269585.1). Lineage (GTDB taxonomy): Bacteria > Verrucomicrobiota > Verrucomicrobiia > Opitutales > Opitutaceae > CAJCBL01. The sequence continues at coordinate 9,783 of JAHFTC010000068.1, read as the reverse complement.
CCGGCGGCGCGCTCGACGGCCCGACCGTCGCCACCGAGCTTCCGGGGTTCAGCGCCGCCGGCTACGTCACCGGTTTCCGCCAGTCGCTCAACTACGTCACCGTCCTGGTGCAATCCGCCATGGCCCGCCCAGTGCACCTGAAAATCCGCTACGCCGCGCCGGCCGGCCCGCAAAAGCTCAAGCTCCTCGTCAACCACACCTCGCTCCAAGTGCCCGACCTCGACCCCAAGGAGTACGAGAAATACCTCTCGTTCCCGGCCGCCGCCGACTGGGCCGAGTTCGATTGCGGCGTCGTCGCGCTGCGCGAGGGCGACAACTTCCTCAAGCTCTACACCGGCCGGCCCAGCGCCGACATCGCCATCGACTGGTTCAAACTCGAACCCGTACCCTGACGCGCCGCCGCGGTCGCGTTGTCCCCTGCTCCTGCCGCGAGACCCGCAAGGGTTTCGCCCGACCCGGCGCCGTCCCGCCTCCGCCGTCATGGGGGCTCGGTCATTTCTTGCCCCTTCGCCCCGGCCCGCCACCTTCGCCCTCTCCCCGATGATCACGTCCCCCTCTGTTCTCCGTCGCTTCCTCCCCCCCGCGCTGGCCGCCGCGATGATCTCCCTCGCCGCCGCCCAACCCGCCCTCCCCGACGGCTGGTTCGTCTGGCCCATGGTCGAACCCGCCGCCGGTTCCGCCCTCGACGCCTCCGCGCTGAACCCCGGCCCCGCCGGCGCCACCGGCCGCATCGCGACCAAGGACGGCGCCTTCGTCACCCCCGACGGACAGCCCGTGCGCTTCTTCGGCGTCAACCTCTCCTCCGACGACGCCTTCCCCACCGCCGAGGACGCCGAACTGCTCGCCCGCCGTCTCGCGAAGGCCGGCGTCAACATCGTCCGTCTCCATCACCTGGATAACAACTGGGGCGTCGGCACCGGCGGCAGCATCTGGCCCAAGGACCGCGCCGAACGCCTCGCCCTCGACCCCGCCCAGCTCGACCGGGTCCACCGGCTCATCGCCGTGCTCGCCCGCCACGGCATCTATTCGAACCTCAACCTCAAGGTCTCCAAGACCCTCAGCGCCGCCGACGGCTTTCCGGATACCGTCTCCCAGTTCCCCGATTTCCAGAAACGCGTCGACTTCTTCGACCGCCGCATGATCGAGCTCCAGAAGGACTTCGCCCGCCGGCTCCTCACCACCAAGAATCCGTACACTGGTCTCACGCCCGCCGAGGATCCCGCGGTCGCCATCGTCGAGATCAACAACGAGAACTCGGTCCTCGGCTACTTCACCCGCGACCTCGGCCAAGGCACCGAGCGGTTCCCCGAACCCTTCCGCGGCCAACTCCAGTCGTTGTGGAACGCCTGGCTCGCCCAACGCTACGCCGACACCGCCGCCCTCGCCGCCGCCTGGGCCGAGCCCGCCGGCGCCGCCGCGTCGCTCCCCGTCCTGGATACCGCCAAAGCCTCCTGGAGCCTCCAGACCCGCCCCGGTACCGCCGCCCAGCTCGAACCCGGTCCGGACGCCTCCTCCCTCGTCGTCACCGTCGAGAAATCCGCCGGCCCCGATTGGCACGCCCAAGTTTCCGCCCGCGGTCTCACACTCCAGGACAACACCGTCTACACCGTCGCGTTCGAGGCCCGCGCCGCCAACGCCGGCAAGCTCGGCGTCGGCGTCTCCAACGACTCCACCGCCCGCCCGGACGAGGATTGGCGCAGCTTCGGCCTGCTCGCGCAGGGCGCGGTCGGTCCGGAGTGGAAGACCATCCGCCTCTCCTTTCCCGCCCACTCCGTCGCCGGCAGCCCCGCCGCCCTCCATCTCAACTGCGGCGGCCAGCCCAACCGCATCGAGATCCGCGGGCTCACCTTCGCCGCCGGCGGCCCCGGCATCGCCCTCGCCACCGACCAGTCGCTCGAGGCCCGCACCCTCCCGCTTCCCGGCGCCCCCACCACCCGCCAGTGGGCCGACTGGATCGCCTTCCTCGCCGGCATCGACCGCAGCTTCGCCGAGGAAATGCGCGCGTTCCTGCGCGACGAACTCGGGGTCAAGGCCCCGATGGTCTGCTCCCAGATCAATTTCAGCGGCTTGCCCGCGCTCGACCGCGAGCAGTCCATGGAGTTTGCCGACACCCACACCTACTGGCAGCACCCCCATTTTCCCGGCACCGGATGGGACCGCGCCAACTGGACGATCGACAACTCGCCCATGGTCTCCGTCCTCGGCCCGCGCCGCTTCGGCGAACTCGGCAACCTCGCCTACCTGCGCGTCGCCGGAAAGCCCTTTGCCGTGAGCGAATTCGACCATTCCGCCCCGAGCGACTACGCCTGCGAGATGTACCCCGAATGGACGGTCTTTGCGTCGCGCCAAAATTGGGACGCGCTCTACCTCTTCGACTTCGGCGCCTACGGTTCCCGCAACCCCGACGGCCGCATCACCGGCTTCTTCGACCAGGTCAACCACCCCGCCAAGTGGTCGCTCGCGCCGTTCGCCACCCGCGTCTTCCGCGGCGGCCTGATTCCGCCCGCCGGCGCCGTCGCCGAGCTGCGCCCCGGCACCCCCGTCTGGGGCGAGGCCCTGCACTTCGACATGCTCTGGGCCAAGCTCAACCCGACCGCGCCCTTCGACTTCCTCGACTGCCGCCTGCAGATTGCGAACCTGCCCGCCCCGGGCGCCACCACCCTCGTCCGTAGCGGATCGCCCGACACACCGCCCGCCCGCGTCATCAAGGCCGCCCAAGGCCAGGTACTCGTCGCCGCCACCGCCCACACCGCCGTCGCCACCGGTTTCCTCGGCGGCGCCACCGTCGAGGCCGGCCCGCTCACCATCACCTGCCCGCGCTTCGGTCGCGACTTCGCCACCGTCGCCGCCGTCTCGCTCGACGCACAGGCGCTCGGCGCCGCTCCGCGCATCCTCGTGACCGTTGTCGCCCGCGCCGAGAACCAGGACATGAAGTGGAACGAAGCCCGCACCACCGTCGGCGCTGCCTGGGGCCACGGTCCCACGATCGCCGAGCGCGTCCCCGCCACCGTCTCGCTCGCCACCGATGGACCGCGCCGCGTTTTCGCCCTCAAGCCCGACGGCACCCGCGCCGCCGAGGTGAAAACCGCGTTCGCCGCCGGCCGCCTCACCTTCACCGTCTCGCCGAAGGACAACACCCTCCACTACGAGCTCGTGGCGAAGTAGCCCGACGTAGGGCGCGCCTTCAGGCCGCCCTTCCCGTCTTCTGCTCTCCTCAGGCGCCGGTCACTCCGGCGCCTTTTTCTTAACACCCCACGTACTACCACCGACAGCCTGAGGCTCCCGCCCCCTTGCCAACCCCCGTCGCTTCCCCTTCGCTCGGCGCGATGGCCAGCTCCGCTCCCACTCTCCTCGTCCTCGCCGCCGGCATGGGCTCCCGCTACGGCGGGCTCAAGCAACTCGACCCCGTCGGTCCGGGCGGCGAGACCATCCTCGATTACGCCGTCTTCGACGCGATCCGCGCCGGCTTCGGCCGCGTGGTCTTCGTCATCCGCCGCGACTTCGCCGACGCCTTCAACTCGCAGGTCGCCGCGAAATACGCCGGCCGTATCCAGGTCGACACCGTCTTCCAAGCGCTCGACACCCTGCCGCCCGGCGCCACGTTGCCGGCCGGCCGCGAGAAGCCCTGGGGCACCGGCCACGCCGTCTGGTGCGCGCGCGACGCCATCCGCGAGCCCTTCGCCGTGATCGGCGCCGACGACTTCTTCGGCCGCGACGCCTTCGTCCAGCTCGCCGCCTTCCTGAACTCCGCCGCATCCGCGCAACCCGCCTCGCCCTCGGCGACGGAAACAACTCGAAACCCGAAACTCGAAACCCGAAGCCCTGAACTCGCCGCCTTCGCCATGGTCGGCTACCGTCTCGCCAACACGCTCTCCGAAAACGGCGCCGTCGCACGCGGCGTCTGCACCGTCAGCTCCGACAACCGGTTGCAGACGGTAGTGGAGAACACCGGTATCCTCCGCACGGATGTCGGCCCCGGCCGGAAGTACAGCGGGGAGGAGATCGTCTCGATGAACTGCTGGGCGTTCACGCCAGCGTTCTTCCCCGCGCTCGACCGCCAATGGCGCGCGTTCATCGCCGCGCGCGGCGGCGAGCTGAAATCGGAGTTCTACCTGCCCGAGGCTGTGTCGCAGCAGATCGCCGCCGGCGGCGCCACCGTCGAAGTCCGCCCGACCACCGCCGAGTGGTTCGGCGTGACCTTCCGCGAGGACAAGCCCCGCGTGCAAGCCGCCCTCGCCGCGCTCGCCACCCACGGCGACTACCCGGTGCCGTTGTTCCCCCAAAGCTGACGATCCCTTCAACCGCAAAGAACGCAGAGAACACAAAGAACCGAAGTCTCTGCGATCTTTGCGTTCCTTGCGGTTAACCTTCCGTCCTCCGAATCTCCGAGCCCTCCTCCCCTCTCTGTGCTCTCTGTGACCACCCTCCGGATTCAGTCCCACCGATGACCTTCTCCCGCGCCGATGCCGATGTCTTCGTCCCCGGGGGCGGCGAGCCCGCCACGGCGCTCGCGCGCGTCACGCACCTCTGCGTGGCCGCGCACCAGGACGACATCGAGATCATGGCCCACGCCGGCCTCTGCGACTGCCTCGAGCAACCCGGCAAGGCCTTCGGCGGCGTGGTCGTCACCAACGGCGCCGGCTCCGCCCGCACCGGCCCGTACGCAAACTTCACTGACGAACAGATGCAGGCCGCGCGCCGTGAAGAACAGCGCCATGCCGCCACGCTCGGCCGCTACGCGATCCAGGTCCAGCTCGCGCACCCCAGCGCCGACCTGAAACGTCCCGGCCACGCCGGCGTCGCCGCCGACCTCGCCACCATCTTCGCCGGCTGCTCGCCCGAGGTCGTCTATCTGCACAACCCGGCGGACAAACACGAGACGCACGTCGCCGTGCTCGCGCGCTGCCTCGAGGCGTTGCGTGCGCTGCCGCCGGCGCGTCGCCCGCGCCTAGTGCTCGGCTGCGAGGTCTGGCGCGATCTCGACTGGCTGGTCGACGCCGACAAGGTCGCGCTCGATGCCGGCCGCCGCCCCGAGCTCGCGGCACAACTGCTGCTCGCCTTCGACTCGCAGATCGCCGGCGGCAAACGCTACGACCTCGCCACGCTCGGCCGCCGCGCTGCGCACGCGACCTTCCACACCTCGCACGCCACCGACCGACTGGCCGGCATCACCTGGGCGATTGATCTCACGCCGCTGTTCGCCGAGCCCGCACCCGACCTGGCGGCGTTCACCCTCGCCGCCATCGACCGCCTGCGCGACGACGTGCGTGCCCGGATCGCGCGAGTGGCCTGAGTGCAGCCATCTCTTTGTAGGAGCGTGCTTGCACGCGATTCCGAGCAGAGATCGCGTGCAAGCACGCTCCTACCCCGGGCAACGGAAAACCTTCCCGTTCTCGCGCGCTCGCACCCTTGAAGCCCGCTGCCGGTTTCCCGTTTGAACCATCACCGGCCTTCGCGCCACCGTCGACCGTCCACCGTCCACCGCCTCCGTGCTTTTCGCTTTCCTCACCACCTTCCTCTGGTCGTTCAGCGCGATCTTCGCCAAGCGGCTGGTCGGCACGCTGGGCAGCACGCTCGCGAACTTCACCCGCTGCGTCGTCGCCACCGCCCTGCTCGCGCTCTGGGCCTTCACGGCCGGCCACGGTCTCGCGGGCGACGGCCTCCCGTGGTATCTGTTGAGTGGAGTCGTCGGGTTCGGGCTCGGGGACATCACGCTCTACTTCGCCCTCGCCCGCATCGGTTCGCGGCTGACGATCCTGCTCACCCAGTGCCTCGCCGCACCGCTCGCCATCGTCATCGAGTGGCTCTGGCTCGGCACCGCGCTCGCGCCCGTGCAGCTGCTCTGCGGCGCCGGAGTGATCGTCGGCGTCTCCGCCGCGCTGGTGCCCAAGGACAACCCGCACATCCCGCGCCGCGCGCTCTGGACCGGCATCGGTTTCGGCGCGCTCGCCGCGCTGGGCCAGGGCCTCGGCGCCGTCATCAGCCGCAAGGCCTTCGCGCTTTCCCTCGCCTCGGGGGTGCAGATCGACGGCGGCACCGCTGCCTTCCAGCGCATCCTCGGCGGGCTCGGGTGCGGCCTGCTCGCGTGGTGGCTGTTGCGCCACCGCGAGGGCGAGCACCGCTGGCCCAGCCTCGCCGGCGCTCTGCGCACGCGTCGTTTCCAGCTCACGTTGTTCGCCGCCGCGCTCTGCGGCCCGGTGCTCGGGGTGGCCTGCTACCAGTGGGCGCTCGCCACCGCGCCGAGCGGGCTCGTGCTGCCGATCGTGGCGCTGTGCCCGGTGGCCATCATCCCGTTCAGCTGGTGGCTCGAAGGCGACCGCCCGAAGGCGCGCTCCCTGCTCGGGGCGGCGTTTGCAGTGGCCTGCGCGATCGCCCTCGCGCGACTACGAACGGGGTGATCCCGAGGCCGCCGGCGCGTTCAGCCTTCGAAAATCAGGCTCTCGACGCTCGGGCCTCGGCTCTCGACTGAGTTCTCACCGGTCAAATGTAGTACATCGGCTCCGAGCCGTGGAGCGCGAGTTTGTCGAGGGTGATCGTGCGGGTCTTCGCCGCGAGCATCTCGCGGATCTCGGCAAAGGCCGCCGCCACGCGCTTGCCCGATCGGCCCTGCTTGCCCGAGCCGAACTCGAGCAACGCACCATCGACCAGTTCGATGATGTCGAAAAGCGTGATGAGGTCAGGGCTGCGGGCGAGCATGTAGCCGCCCTGTTTGCCCCGCCGGCTGTTGACCAAACCACCCTCGCGCAGCTCCCCCAGAATCTGCACCATGTAGTTCGCCGGCACGGCCTCGTCCTCGGCCATCGTCTCGATGTGCGCGAGCTCGCCCTTCGTGTGCAACCGCGCCATATGCGCCAACACGCGGCAGGCATATTCGACCTTTACCGAAAGTTTCACGAGGCCAACCGGTTAAGGGCGAATCTTCGGCGGGCAACCTAAAATTAAGAGATTGGGACTTTCCCCACCTAGATTCAGCCCCGCCGCGGCCGGAAGATTGTCTTGTTCTGCCGCACGAAAACCGACACTTTCCAGCCTTTCCGAAAACCCTCATGTCCGCACCCGAAGACCTCCCGCAGCACACCCCTGCCAACCAGCCCATCGGCGAGTCCTACGACGCCTCCAAATTGGGCAAACTCGAAGGTCTCGAAGCCGTCCGGAAAAAGCCCGGCATGTACATCGGCGGCACCGATGAGCGCGCGCTGCACCACTGCGTCTCCGAAGTGCTCGACAACTCCGTCGACGAACATCTGGCCGGCCACTGCAAGGTCATCGACGTCACCATCCACCTCGACGGTTCCATCTCCATCCGCGACGACGGCCGCGGCATCCCCGTCGACATCCACCCGCAGTACGGCATCCCCGGCGTCGAGATGGTGCTCACCACCCTGCATTCGGGCGGCAAATACGGCCAGGGCGGCTACAAGTTCTCCGGCGGCACCCACGGCGTCGGCGCCAAGTGCGTCAACGCCGTCTCCGAGTGGTTCGAGGTCGAGGTCTCGCGCAACGGCCATGTCCACCACATGACCTTCGAGCGCGGCAAGACCACCAAGAAGCTCGAGGTCATCGGCAAGGCCAAGGGCACCGGCACGCTCATCACCTTCAAGCCCGACCCGGAGATCTTCAAGGAGACCACCGTCTTCAAGACCGAGATCATCGGCCGCCGCCTGCGCGAACTGGCCTTCCTCAACTCCGGGCTCACGATCAACTTCACCGACGAGCGCCCCGCCAACCCCAAGCCCGAGACCTATTTCTACAAGGACGGCGTGGTCGAGTTCGTGAAGCAGCTCAACACCGGCAAGATCGCGCTGCACCCCGCCCCCATCCGCGTCGCGAAGGAGACCACCACCCTGATCGACGGCAAGCCCGCCGAGGTGCACATCGAGGTCGTGCTCCAGTACAACGACTCGTTCAACGACCTCGTGTTCTGCTACACGAATACGATCCACAACCCCGACGGCGGCACCCACCTCTCCGGCTTCCGCTCCGCACTCACCCGCGCGATCAACCAGTTCGCCCGGTCCAACAACATCCTCAAGGAGAAGGACCCGCAGATCACCGGTGACGACGTCCGCGAAGGCCTCGCCGCCGTCATCTCGATCAAGCACAGCGACCCGAAGTTCGAGTCGCAGACGAAGGTGAAGCTGCTCTCGCCCGAGGTGGAGAGCCTCGTCGGCTCCGCCACCTACGAGGGCCTCACCTTCGCCTTCGAGGCCACGCCGATCATCGCCAAGCGCATCATCGACAAGTCCCTCGTCGCCGCCCGCGCCCGCGAGGCCGCCCGCAAGGCCCGCGAGACCATCCGCAAGGGCGCCCTCTCCGGCGGCGGCCTGCCGGGCAAACTCGCCGACTGCTCCGAACGCGATCCCTCGCTCTGCGAGATCTACCTCGTCGAGGGCGACTCGGCCGGTGGCTCCGCCAAACAAGGACGCGACCGCCGCTTCCAGGCCATCCTCCCGCTGCGCGGCAAGGTCATCAACGTCGAGAAGGCCCGCATCGACAAGGTCCTCGCCAACGAGGAAATCCGCACCCTCATCACCGCCTTCGGCACCGGCATCGGCGAGATCGAGGGCGAGGGCGCGTTCGATGTCTCGAAGGCGCGCTACCACAAGATCATCATCATGACCGACGCCGATGTGGACGGCTCCCACATCCGCACCCTGCTGCTCACCTTCATCTACCGCCAGATGCGCGGCCTGATCGAGCAGGGCTACATCTACATCGCCCAGCCGCCGCTCTACCGCATCAAGCGCAAGAAGCGCGAGCAGTACATCGACAACGACGACCAGCTCAACCGCATCCTCCTCGAGCTCGGCTCCGAGGACATCACCCTCACCCGCCTCTCCGACCACCACGTCTTCGCGCCGCAGCAGGTCGACCGCATCGTCGAATCCCTCGCCGCCATCGAAAAGCTCGGCGCCGGCATCACCCGCCACGGCGCCCCGCTCGTCGAATACCTCGACCAGCAGCGCCCCGGCACGCACGAGCTCCCGCGCTACGTCGCCCGTATCCGCGAAGGCAACAAGGAGACCCATCGCTTCCTCTTCGACGACGCCGAGCGCGCCGCCTTCAACGCCGAACTCGAGCGCGAGAACGAGGCGCTCAACGGCACCGAGAACGGCAACGGCGATTCCGCGCCGAAGCCCGCCGCCGCGCCCGTCCGCCGCATCCGCGTGCACGAGATTTTCGAGGCCAACGAAATCACCAAGCTCCTCCGGAGCCTCGCCACCCTCGGTCTCGACATCGCCCGCTTCGCCCCGTCCGAGGAGCCCGTCTACGTGCTCATCGAGAACGCCGGCCTCAAGACCGAGTCGAAGACCCCGCTCGCCGGCCCGCTCGACATCGTCGCCCAGGCCCGCCAGATCGGCCGCCGCGGCCTCACCATCCAGCGCTACAAGGGTCTCGGCGAAATGAACCCCGAGCAACTCTTCGAGACCACCATGGATCCCGAGAAGCGCCGCCTCCTCCGCGTCAACATCGCCGACGCCGCCAAGGCCGACGAACTCTTCACCCTCCTCATGGGCGACGAGGTCCCGCCCCGCCGCCAGTTCATCGAGGACAACGCCCTCAACGTCCAATTCTTGGATGTCTGATTGGTAGGGCTGGCGCTCCGCGCCGGCCGCCGCCCGCCCTCTCGCCTCTCCCCTTTCGCCTCTCGTCTTCCCTCCCGTGTACACCGCCAACGAAAAAGTCGCGCCGGCCAACATCACCGAGATCATGCAGACGGCCTACATCGAGTACTCGATGTCCGTCATCGTCTCGCGCGCCCTGCCCGACGCCCGCGACGGC